>UQTN01000001.1 GCA_900543945.1 uncultured Collinsella sp.
AAAGCCGCCGCGACCGCCACGGTCGCCGCCACGGCCACCGCGATCGTCACGGCCGCCGCGAGGACCGCGGTCCTCGTCCAGGCCCATGGCGACGAGCGGAGCGATGACCTTATCGAGAGCAGCCATCAGCTCGGTGGCCTCCTCGTAAGAAAGCTCGGGCAGGAGCTTCTCCTTCTTGTTGGCAAGCTCGACCAGGCCCTCAGCGGCATCCTCGGCAGCAAAGACGACGATCTTGCGCATATCGCCCTCGGCGTCGTCGATGCGGCCGACCAGATCGGCAGCCTCGGCCTCGGCCATCAGGCCATCGAGCTCACGAAGGCGCATGCCCAGCAGGTCGGACATTTCCTTCTGCTCCATCTTGGGCTTGAGGTCAAGAAGCTTGATGGCGCGCTCGATGTTCGCCATGCGCTCGGCCTTGGCCTCCTCCTCCTTGGAAATAGCAAAGCGACGGCTGCGCAGCAGGCGGGCGGCCTTCTGCATCTTGTCCATCAGCTCTTCGTCATCGTAATCAGCGGCGGCCTCGACAACCTCGGCCTCCTCGGCGGAAACCTCGTCAGCAGCCTCAACCTCAGCAGCTTCGGTCTCCACGGTCTCGACTGCCTCGACCTCGGCAGCCATGGTCTCGTTCTCGGTCTCGTTCATGATCTCTTCGTTCTCAGACATGAGACTCCTTCTTGGCCCTCTCGGGCATCATCGCCCCATTCGCGGGGCCCGTCGCGCACTCTTTGCGCTTTAAACATTCATGCCTCTCGGCAAAACGTCCATTAGTTTATGGTGTCGCCATCCAATCTAGCTGCAGAATCTATGTGCACACATTAATGCGACATGTGCGACTCGCGGCGGGCGTACACCAGCGACACCGCGAACCCGGCCACAGCAATCACGGCCGCCACGCGCACGGCAGCCGCAAATCCGATCGCCTGGGCGACGTCCGCCGCAACGCCAGCGGCGCCGGCAACCGCCGCAGAACTCGAGAGCAGGCCGATAAACAGGGACGGGCCAAACGACGCGGCAATCATGTTCCACGTGTTGAGCAATGCCGTTCCGTGAGGATGCTCAGCGGCGGGCAACGTCTCCAGGCCGGCCGTCTGCGAGGGGCTCAGCACCAAACCAACACCGGCATACACCACAACAGTCAGCGCCACGACAACACCAATGTTCATGCTTGCCGCGGTCATCGAAATTGCAGCCTGTCCCACAGCAATCAGGGCAAAGCCGACCGGCAGCAGCGGCCACGCGCCACGGGCATCCATCACGCGTCCGCCCACAATCGAGGTCACAGCGTTGCAGGCAATCGCCGGCAAAATGAGCAAGCCAGCAACAAGAGCCGTCATGCCGTATGCGCCCTCAAAATAGAGCGGCAGCAAAACGCTCATCGAGAACGTCGTCATCATCGACACCACCACAAGCAGGCACGCAGGCCAAAAACGAACGCTTGCCATGGGGCGCACGTTGAGCACCGGATGTCCGAGCTTGAGTTGACGGGCCGTAAAGAGGCCGAGCAGCACAACGGCGGCGAGAAGCGTCACGATACCGGCCATCACATTGGTCGAGAACTCGCCAACGGAATATACAAACGCCGTGATGCCGGCCGCAAGCAAAGCAACCGACAGAATATCAAGCTTAGTGTTCGAGCGCTCTCCAACATTTCGAACGAGCTTTGCTGCCGCCGCGGCGACCACGACACCGCCCACCAGCGGCACTACGAACACCGCCCTCCAGCCAAACAACGTGCACATAAGACCACTGATCACAGGTCCAAACGCCGGCCCCAGCGTAATGTAGGCACCGCCCAGACTCAGATACAGACCGAGCTTCTCGCGCGGAGCGCAAGATAGCACCACATTCATCATGAGCGGAAACAAGACGCCCGATCCCGCAGCCTGCAAAATGCGACTTGGCAGCAAGACGGTAAACGCTGGGGCGACCAGGCACAGGACTTCTCCGGCGACCATGCATCCGCATGCGAAAAACAGCAGCCTGCGCGTCGAGAAACGACCGGAAAGAAAGGCCATGATGGCCGTAAAGATCGACGTCACGATCATGTAGCCCGAAACAAGCCACTGCGCCGTGGTGGCACTCACCGAAAAGGCCGCCATGATGTCGTGCAACGCCACGTTAATGATGTTCTCGTTAAACGCGGCAACAAAGGCCGCGATATACATTACGGCGAGAAACGCCGAAGTGGCCGATGGCGCTACTTGAACTTGTTGCTGAGATTTGCTCCCCATGCATTTCCTTCCTCTTGGAACGACCGTCGTATCGCCCCAGAGGAACAGTCCAGGGCGAGGATGAGCCCTAGACTTACGCCAGACGCCGCACGCGACGAGTCTGGCAACATGGTCCAACGTCGAAAGATTGTAACGCGAACGCGCAGCTTTCCTTCCGCGCTATTATTGAAAGTCCACGAAAGCATGAGACATGAGGAGCCCTCCATGATTAAGCCCATCATGAAATCCGAGTTCTTTTTGCGCCTGCCTTCCGAAGACGCGGGACCCGACGATGCCGCGACCGGGCAGGACCTCCTGGATACGCTCCATGAGCATGAGCACGAGTGCGTGGGGCTCGCCGCCAATATGATTGGCGCGCGCAAACGCATCATCTGCGTAAAGGACGGCAACAGGGCGCTGCTGATGTACAACCCTCAAATTCTTGAGCAGGTCAATTCCTATCAGACGAGCGAAGGATGTCTCTCGCTTTCCGGCGAGCGCCCCTGTACTCGCTATCGCCGCATTAAGGTTGAGTATTTGGACGAGAATTACGTCCACCGCATCAAAAACTTCTCGGGCTACACCGCCGAGATCATCCAACACGAAATCGACCACTGTTGCGGAATCGTTATTTAGTTCCGCCGATTCAAGAAAGCTCCCTGCAGCAAAACAACTGCAGGGAGCTTTTCATAGTGCGGAACTTCTATCCCACTAGCTCTGGCGGTAATGGTCGAAGAAGTCGGCGAGGTCTTCGAGGGACTCTTTGAGCACTTCCATGCGCGGCAGGTACACGATACGGAAGTGGTCGGGCTCAGCCCAGTTAAAGCCGCCGCCGCGCGTGATCAGGATCTTCTTCTCGTGCAGCAGGTCAAGGGCGAACTGCTCGTCATCGGTGATGTTGAACTTCTTCACATCCATCTTGGGGAAGATGTAGAACGCCGCGCGCGGCTTAACCACCGAGATGCCGTCGATCTTGTTGAGCGCCTCATACACAAAGTTGCGCTGCTCGTAGACACGACCGCCGGGGCGGATGTAGTCATTGACCGACTGATGGCCGCCGAGCGCTGTCTGGACGATCGACTGAGCCGGCACGTTGGAGCACAGGCGCATGTTCGAGAGCATGTTGATGCCCATGATGAAGTCGCTCATGCAGCGCTGGTTGCCCGAAAGCACCATCCAGCCAATACGATAGCCCGCGATCATGTGCGACTTGGAAAGGCCGCTAAAGGTGACGCAGGGCAGATCAGGAGCGAGCGAGGCAATCGAGACGTGCTCGTAACCGTCCATGCACAGGCGGTCGTAGATCTCATCGGCAAAGATCATCAGCTGATGCCTGCGTGCAACCTCGACGATGCCCTCGAGCACCTCGCGCGGATAGACGGAACCCGTGGGGTTGTTGGGGTTGATGATGACGAGGGCTTTGGTCGCGCTCGTGATCTTGGACTCCATATCCTCCAGGTCGGGATACCAATCCGCCTGCTCATCACACAAATAGTGAACGGGATGTCCGCCGGCAAGGGTTGCGCACGCCGTCCACAGCGGATAATCGGGGCTGGGGATCAGAATCTCGTCACCGTTATCGAGCAGCGCGTTCATCGAAAGCTGAATGAGCTCGGACACGCCGTTGCCCGTGTAGATGTGCTCCATCTGAACATTGGGCAGACCCTTGATCTGCGAGTACTGCATGATCGCCTTGCGCGCGGAGAACAGGCCGCGCGAGTTGGAATAGCCTTCGCAGTCGGGCAGCTGCTGGCGCATGTCCTTAATGACCTCATCGGGCGTGCGGAAACCAAAGGGCGCCGGATTACCGATGTTGAGCTTGAGGATGCGCTCGCCCTCGTCCTCCATACGGGCAGCCTCGTCGACGACGGGACCGCGCACGTCATACAGGACGTTATCGAGCTTGGTGGATTTAGAAAAAGTACGCATGGTGGTGCTCCTTGGAATTTGAGCTGAAGGACTAGGTTCGAATTTGGCAACGTTATGGGACGAGGACGTCTCGCCTTGATCGGCGTCACCGGCGAGCAGCCAGGTAACATCGACCTCCAAAATACGGGCGAGCAGCTCTGCCACATCACGCCGCGGAATCGTCTTGCCGCTCACATATTGGCTCATCTGACTCTTGCCGAGTTTTTTGCCGAGCATCTCCGATGCGCGGATCACGTCCGACTGGCGAACGTCGCGATCGGACATAGTCTGTCGCAGGCGATCGCTAAACGTCTCTTGGGCCACAGGAACCTCCTTGCTGGCAAAGTTCAATTTATAGGACACGAATTGAACCTGAGTTCAATTTAGGCAGCAGTATAGCGCCGTGCTATTTCGAAAAGTTCAATTTCAAAAATAAAATGAGCAAGACCTCGAGATTTATCCCAAGGCGATAACGACGTGCACGCATTTAGAGGTATTCGAGGAAACGAGCGGCGGCAAGCGAAACATCGGCCGTTCGATATATGGCGTTGATCTGCCGATGGGGATGCCCTTCGAGCGGACGCACAGCAACATCGAACTGGCAGCGACGCAAGATGAGCGCGGGAAGAATGCTCACGCCCAGGCCATCCTCGACCATAGCCATAATCGCATAGTCATCCCAAGTCGACAGTTTTGAGCGCACCGCCAGCCCCGCCCGACGGAATAGCGGCGTAATCTCGTCATCAGTGCCGCGTTCTAGCAGAATAAACTGCTCGTTGGCTAAATCGGCAAGAGAAACGACCTCCGCCGTGGCAAGCGAGGAGTCCGCTGGCACCACGGCCATCAACTCGTCTTGCACCAACGGTCGCGACGCCATGCCGGCGCCGCGTGGCTCGCGCGGAATAAAGCCCAGGTCGCAGCGGCCTTCCGCCACCCATTGCTCAATCTCGGAGTAATCACCCATCAGCAGCTCGTAATCGACATCCGGATGATCGGCGCGAAAGCGCGCAATCACCGGCGGCAGTACATGGGTCGCCACACTCGAAAACGTACCAATGCAGATCTTGCCGCGCATGAGCCCACGCATCTCGTCCACGTGTCGCTGCAGGCGGCCAAACTCCTCGCAGAGCGCCTCAACCGCCGGCATGATCTGCCGCCCATCGGCAGAAAGCACCACACCCTCGCGGCTGCGGTCGAGCACCTTAAAACCCCAATCGGTCTCAAGGTCGCCCACCATGCGGCTCACGCCCGACTGCGAATAGCTCAGCCGCTCGGCGGCGCGCGTAAAACTGCCGGCCCGCACGGTCTCGAGCAGCACCTGCATCTTTTGAATATTCGTTTCCACGGCACCCCTCCACCTTTACATGAGTTTTGTCATGTTATCCATGCATTATATTCGCTTTTCTTCTAAAGCCAGTTCACCCATAGTGAACATGCTCGGATATAGAGGGGATGTCAGCACATGAACAACGGATTGTTTACGTACTTAGCAGCATTGCTATTGTTTGGCTCCAACGGCATCATCGCCGCTGCCATCGCGCTGCCGAGCTCCGATATCGTACTGTTGCGCACGTTTTTGGGCGCTCTCACCCTTGCCGCCATCCTCTTCATAACCAAGCGCCATAACCTGCAGGCTCCGTCTCGCCCCCGCGAGGCCGCAGCGCTCATCGTCTCGGGCGCCGCGCTGGGCGCCAGCTGGATTTTCCTGTTCCGCGTCTATCAGACGATCGGCGTTGGTATCTCCTCGCTGTTGTATTACTGTGGCCCCATCATCGTTATGGCCCTCTCCCCGCTCATTTTTGGCGAAAAGCTGACCGGCGGCAAAATCGCTGGCTTTGTCGCCGTCGCCTGCGGTGCTTTTCTCATTGCAGCGCAAGGTCTAGGCGGCAATATGCCCATTGCGGGCATCGTCTGTGGAATCGCCTCGGCCTTCTGCTATGCATTGATGGTCATCGCCAGCAAGGGTGCGCCGCACATCGAGGGCCTCGAGAACTCCGCACTCCAAGTGAGCGCCGCCTTTGTGACCGCACTGGCCCTCACGCTCATCACGCAGGGCGCTCCCTCGTTCCTGTCCGCCGGCGTCGCCGCCAGCATTGATTGGCGCGCCGTCGCTATGCTCGGCGTCGTCAACACCGGCATTGGTTGCCTGCTCTACTTTAGCGCCGTCGCCAAGCTGCCCGTCCAGACCGTCGCCGTCGTCGGCTACCTCGAGCCGCTTTCGGCGGTCGTGTTCTCGGCCGCCCTTTTGGGTGAAGCCATAACACCGGTCCGCCTGATGGGCGCCGCGCTTATCATCGGCGGCGCGATTTTTTGCGAACTCGCCGGCAAACGCGCAAACGCCAAGGCTGGCATCGCCCAGACAGCACGTGCTTAAAAGCCCCTGCTTTGAAATGCTACCTGCGTAGATAAATAATCCCCAGCTGAGGATTATTGTCTAAAATAACCCGATGTGCCAAACTGCTCTTGTATGTATAAAGACGGCATAAAGTTTTTTGTCCTAGACAGATAACCGGATGTCTAAGGGAGTCCTCGTGGCACACAACAAACTGGAGGCAAACCTCCAAGACCAGCGCGGGCAAGGCGGGCACGGAGCCATCCCCCTCTCCGCTGGCATGCTGCTCGTAACGCTCGGCGTCGTCTATGGCGACATCGGCACGAGCCCCATGTACACCATGAAATCAATCGTCGCCAACAACGGCGGCATCGGTACCGTCAGCGAGGACATGATCCTGGGCGCGCTTTCGCTCGTCATCTGGACCATGACGCTCGTGACCACGGTCAAGTACGTGGTAATCGCCATGAAGGCCGACAACCACAACGAAGGCGGCATCTTCGCCCTGTTCAGCCTCGTACGCAAGGTGGCACCATGGCTGATTCTGCCCGCCATGATCGGCGGCGCGGCGCTGCTCGCCGACGGCATCCTCACCCCCGCCGTCACGGTCACCACAGCCATCGAGGGTCTGCGCACCATCGAATGGGGCCATGCGCTGCTGGGCGACGGCCAGACCAACGTCATCATCATCACCATCATCATTATCTGCGGCCTATTTGCCATGCAGCGCGCCGGCACCTCGTCAATCGGCAAGCTCTTCGGCCCGCTCATGACGCTGTGGTTCCTGTTCCTGGCAGGCGCCGGTCTGTTCAACATGCTCGGCAACCTGTCCATCTTGCGCGCGCTCAACCCCATCCGCGGCATTATGTTCCTGTTCTCGCCCATCAACCATTCGGGCATTATGGTGCTCGGCTTTGTCTTCCTGTCGACAACCGGTGCCGAGGCACTCTACTCGGACATGGGCCACGTGGGCAAGGCAAACATCTATGCATCCTGGCCATTTGTTAAGGCGGCCCTTATCCTCAACTATCTGGGTCAGGGAGCTTGGCTACTCGCCAATAACTCCAACCCCCAGATGCTCGCGATGGATATCGTCAACCCGTTCTATATGATGCTCCCCGAGCCCCTACGCCCCTTTGCCATCGTGCTTTCGGCCGTGGCGGCCATCATCGCCTCACAGGCGCTCATCACCGGCTCGTTCTCGCTGGTATCCGAGGCAACGCGCCTCAACCTTATGCCGCACCTGCGCATCCACTACCCCAGCGACACCAAGGGCCAGCTCTATATTCCACTCGTCAACAACATCATGTGGGTCGGCTGCATCTTCATTGTGCTGCTGTTCCAGAACTCCGAGCGCATGGAGAGCGCCTACGGCCTCGCCATTACCGTGACCATGCTTATGACCACCACGCTGCTGACGAGCTATATCGCCGGCATCCTCAAGCACAAGCTGGGCGCCTGCGTCTTCGCCCTGCTCTTCGGTGCCATTGAGCTGTGCTTCTTCGCCTCGTGCCTCACCATGTTCTTTGACGGCGGCTACGTAATGATCTTCTTGGCCTCGCTGCTGTTTGGCCTTATGTACGTGTGGCGCCGCGGCACCGCCATCGAGCGCACGCAGACGATCCTGCTGCCCGTCTCCAAGTACATCGACCAGCTCAACCGCCTGCGCAACGACGAGACCTACCCCGTGCTCGCCGACAATCTGGTGTTCCTCACCAACAGCCCCGATCCGCTCACGCTCGACCGCGACGTGCTCTATTCCATCCTGGACAAACATCCCAAGCGCGCCAAGGCATACTGGTTCATCAACGTGCACGTTACCGATGAACCCTATACGCACGAGTATTCCGTCGAGACCTTTGGCACGGACTTTTTGTTCCGCGTGCGCCTGGACTTGGGCTTTAAGGTCAACCAGCGCGTTAATGCCTACCTGCGCCAAATCGTCGGCGACTTGATGGCATCGGGCGAGCTGCCGCCGCAGCATCACACCTACTCTATCTACGAGACACGCGGCAACGTGGGCGACTTCCGCTTTTGCATGCTGCGCAAGATGCTTGCCCCCGAAACGGACATCAACCGCAACGACCATCGCGTCATGGCCATCAAGTACGCCGTCCGCCGCGCCTGCGGAAGCCCGGCACGCTGGTACGGTCTCGAGAACTCGGCCATCATCATTGAGTACGTACCGCTCTTTGCCCGCATGCGCCCGGCCGTCAAACTTGTGCGCACCCAGGTGCCGCTCGAGGTTCAGATCGAAGAGGCCGAGGAAATGGAGGTCGACATCTTCTCGGACGACTTGGTCAACGGCAACGAGGCCGGCAAGAGCATGAACGTCGATCCCACCGAGCTGCTCGAGAGCGTCGCCGATACGCCCGAACAGCAACTCGACGGACTCGAGAGCACCCAGTTCAACGACGCCAACTTCTAACACGCCACCAGCCATTGACGACAACGGCCTCGCATCTCATAAGAGGTGCGAGGCCGTTTTATGTCGCAACGGACCAGTGAGCTACGAACGACGCGGCTCGGGAACCACGAGCCTATCGGGGCTCGCGCCCTCGGCATCCATCAGGCTCACGTAACGAATCGACGGATCCCCATACATCGCGTAGTAATAATTGCCCGTGCGCGCGCTAAAGCATCCGGTATAGATAGTCTTCTCGAACTTGCCATCGCCCATCCTGGACGCCCCCTCAATCATCACCACGCCCTCGAGCGAGCGGAACATGCGAACGACGTTTTCGGTCTCGCTCTCCTTTTGCGGGTAATTGGCATTGAGGTACGCCGCCTTTACAAAACGGCTCGGCGAATAGCAATCGCCCGGAATGCCGCGCATGCCGGCACCGGCTCCATAGGGCTTAAGCTCGGCGCCACGCCATGTCGCCGTCTGCGGAAAATCGTTTGAGGCGGTGATATAGGTGCGCAGGTTTTCCATATGCCACGGGAAGGTCGGCTGATTGGCAAGGGTATCGACCGGATCGTCGTACACATGCAGGCCGTCGGCCATCATCTCGACCACGATGCTGCGCTCGCCGTCGCCGATAATCCAATGGAGCAGCGACACGCCCAGCCCCTCTCCTGCAGATTTGGCAACAATCACCGTATCGTGCAACGCAGCCTCGACCTCGTCGACCGTCGAGAACGTCGCTGCCACCCACAGGGGAAACTCATAGGCTGCGATATTGGTCTTGCCGTCGGCAGGATCCTCGGCATACTCGGCATAACCCGGGAAATTGAGACCCGCCACGGCGAGGCCCGCATCGTTGCCGCAGTCGAAGAACATGGGGTAGTTCTTGTAATCGATGCACATGCCGATCACCGCGTGTGCCGCTGTCGCGTCGTCGATAAACGAATACGGAATGTGAAACCCGCGCGGCATCACGCGAACCTGTTGGCCGTAGTCAAAGCTCCAGTCGAGGTTACGGCCCAGATACATGTGGCCAGAATTATCGGTAAATCGAATGCTCGTGCACATAGCGCCTCCTAGCTTTACGTTCCTGCTAAGGTTATTGTCACCAAACAAAAAGGCGCTAAACACAAAAGCCCGGACATGACAACAATGTCACGCCCGGGACAAAAGCACAGGTTCAATCCCCGATCAAATCACTCGACCGGAAATAACCGAACAGGTCGGTTTAAAGTGTCGAGGTGCCGCAGATTGGCGTGAAAGAGGAGCGCAGCGTACTAACGGTACGTAAGCGACGATTGAACGCCAAGGTGCGGTGCATCGGCGCTTTAAACCAACTTTCCTAGACAGTGGTCAATCATATGCTGGATCATCTGAGCCTCAAAGCCCGCGTAGTCGCGGCGGCACTCCTTCATCTTGCCGTCGACGATCTGGTCAAAGGCAACCTTGCACTTGATGTAGCGCGTGGACTTGGTGACCTCCTCGTGCGTCAGGCAGCTCTCCTCCATCTTGCTGGCGCCCAGGCCAAACACCAGACGGGGGTTGTAGAGCACGTGGGGCTCGCCGGCATCGTCCAGGTAGACGCAGACCTTCTTGGTAACGCCAATCTGATTGGCGGCCAAGCAGCCGGCATCATCGAGCGACTTGATGGTATCAATCAGATCCTGAGCGACCGATTCGTCCTCGACAGTCGCAACCTCGCAACGCTGAGACAGGATAGCCTCGTCGCGGCAGAGCTCTTTAATCATACGTTCCTCCATAGGGGTCGTTGTAACCGCTTAAGTATACGGTACCTACACAATTTCATGCGAAAGATACCGCCCGTCCGTTACAAACCGCCGAACATCAACATGTGAGGAACACCAACTTCACAAAGGCGATATAGTGGGTGAGTTCGTGTCAATCGGCCTAAACTCGGGGCCGAACAAGGAAAGGGTATGCATGGACGAACTATTTCACGTCAGTGAGCGCAAGTCCACAATCGGGACCGAACTTCGCGCTGGACTGACAACATTCCTGGCGATGGCCTACATCATCGCCGTCAACCCCGCGGTACTCTCGGGCGCTGGCATCGATGCGGGAGCGCTCGCCTGCGCCACCTGCCTGGGCGCCGGCATCATGACCATCTGCATGGGCATCTTCGCAAACCGCCCGCTCGCCTGCGCGTCGGGCCTGGGCATCAACGCCATGATCGCGGGCATCGCCACCACCATGTGCGGCGGCGACTGGCACGTGGCCATGAGCGTTATCTTCCTCGAGGGCATCGTCATCTTGCTGCTCGTCCTGTGCGGCCTGCGCGAGGCCATCATGGACGCCATCCCCGTGGTCCTGCGCCACGCCATCTCGGTGGGTCTGGGCCTGTTTATCGCCATGATCGGCCTGTGCGACGCCGGCATCATCACCGCTGGCGCCGGTACGCTTGTCGGCCTGGGCGACATCACCTCCCCCACCTTTATCGTCGGCATCATCTCCATCGTCGTGACGGTCGCCCTGGCTTCCCGCAACGTGCCGGGCTCGCTGCTCATCGGCATCATCGTCGCCGTTATCGCCGGTATCCCGCTGGGCGTCACTCATGCGCCCGAGGGCCTCATCGCACCGCTCGACTTCTCGACCTTTGGCGCCCCGTTTGCCAGCACCGCCGATGGCAACATGGCCATCGTGAAGGTTCTGACCGACCCGATGCTGCTCGTCGTGGCCTTCTCGCTGCTCATGAGTGACTTCTTCGACACCATGGGCACCGCGATGGCCGTCGCCAAGCAGGGCGAGTTCCTGACCGAGGACGGCAATGTCGAGGACATCCGTCCCATCCTGGTCGTCGACTCCGTGGCCGCTGCTGCCGGTGGCTTTATGGGCGTCTCCTCCATCACCACTTTCGTCGAGTCCACGTCCGGCGCTGCCGACGGTGGCCGCACGGGTCTCACCTCCGTCACCACCGGTGTGCTGTTCATCCTCGCCGCGTTCTTCTCCCCCATCGTCACCATCGTTTCCAGCGCCGCCACCTGCGGTGCTCTGGTCTACGTCGGCTACCTCATGATGAGCGAGGCCTCCGAGATCGACTGGTCCGACGTGTCGCAAGGTTTCCCGGCGTTCATGATTGTCGCCGGCGTGCCCTTCACTTACTCCATCTCTGCCGGCATTGGCCTGGGCTTTATCGCCTACGTGATCGTCGCGCTCTTTAAGGGCGAGGCCTCCAAGATCAAGCCGCTCATGTGGATCGCAGCACTTGCCTTCCTCGTCTACTTCTTCGTGGCGTAACGGCACAGTCTGCCAAAGCAGAACACAAAAGCGCGGAGTCGCATCGAGCGGCTCCGCGCTTTTCTTTTAAAGCCAGGCAACGCACGGACGCGCGATGTATTGCTTCCCAAGTTTTGGACATTTTGCCCTCCAAACGGCACTACCGCCGGCTACATCCTGCAGATATGCTGGGCGTAATCGCATAGGCCCTATGAGGATGGGAGCAACCATGGCCGCCCTGTTCACGACCCCCAAGCGCAATGACAAAACCTCTGGAGCCCATTTTATCGAGCCCGACGTACGCCGTCGCACGCTGCTCGCACACGGCAGCTGGCGCCGCGTGACACACCGCATCGTCGTGGGCGCCGTATGCGCGCTCACGGCAAGCTCGCTGCTCATGCCGAGCGTCTCACTCGCGGCCGAGTGGGTCAACGTCGGCGGCACTCAGTACAACACTGCAGCAGGCGACGAGGCCGGCACCTGGGCCTGGGACGGCGCCGACGACATGAAGCTCAACGGCTATAACGGCGGCGCGATCGAGGCAGCGGGCAAGCTCAACGTGAGCTACGAGGGCAACAACACCGTCACTAACGACGACGGCCGCGGCATCAAGGTTAAGGATGGCGCGAACGAGAACGCCGAGCTTAATATTCAGGGCGACGCGTCCAGCACGCTCAACGTGACATCTTCTCGTGACGCCATCACTTCCGTCGGCAACATCAACATCGACGGCGCTGGCACTGTCAACGCCACGAGCACCGAGCACGATGCCATCGATGCCGGGGGCGATGTCACCATCAAGGGCTCGGGAAACGTTAACGCCACGGGCGATTCGGATGGCATCAGGGCCGACGGCAACATCACGATCGACAACAGCGGAACCGTCACCGCCAAGGGCACCGAGGATCAGGGTATCGATGCTAACGAGAACCTCATCATAAAGGGCGGCGGCAAGGTAGAGGCAAGCTCTATCAAAGACAATGCGATTTGGGCCGACGGCAACATCGAGATCTCGGGTGGCAGCCAGGTCAAGGTAAGCTCCGAGGAAGACGCCGCCATCGACGGTAAAAACAGCCTCACGGTCACGAACGCTTCCCTCAACGCAAGTGGCGTTGGGTATGGCATCTATGTCTACAAGGGCATCACGCTCGATGGCGCGACCGTGACGGTCCGCGCAAGCTCAGATGGCGGGGAAGTCAGCGCACTCTTCACCGATGAGGACGACATCGTCATCAAGAACGGCTCGCCTGTGGATGCGCTCGCAGAAGGCAGATTCTCGGTTGCAATCTCCACCAGTAATTTCTACTCCGGCGAAGCGGGTGGCCATATCTACATCAGCGACTCCGTTGTCAAGGCCATAGCCCGCTATGCCGAGACCGGCGGCGACGGCCCCGACCACTACAGTGGAGACCAGGATGGCGAGATCGCCCCTGAGCGCAGGGGCGTGAACTTCGGCATCTTTGCCCGGACCAAGGAGGGCATCACGCCCGCGACCATCTCGATTGTCCGCAGTAAGGTCACGGCCGAGGGAGACACGGCGGCTATCTTCGCGCTTGCCATGAGCGCGGACGGCGAGGCGATCGGCACCATCGAAATCGAAGGAGCCACCATCCAGATGCCTGAAGGCGGCAAGGTCATTGACTATCGCAACAAGGAAGAACTCAGCGACGGCATCGTCTACGAGGCGGGTCAAACCATCGGCACGGGCGACGCCGTGATCGACTCCCCCTACAACGAAGCAGTCGCCAAGCACACGCTCATCGCGCCTCCCGAGGAGACCAAACCCGAGGAAAAGCCCGGCGAGACCAAGCCGGGTTCCAAGTCCGAGGGCGCGAAGACGATCAAGACCGTTGCAGTTGCAGCCACGGGAGCCAAGACCGCCGGCAAACTCGCGGCAACCGGCGACGCCTCGAGCGCAGCCATCATAGCGACCGCCCTTGTAGGAACGGCCGCTATCGTCACAGGCGCCCTGGCGAGTCGCAAACGCTCGTAAACACTTTTTCGCACAGGACGGGTGGATCGCGGCTCTTGCCTTCCCCGTCTACTTCTTCGTAGCGTAAGGGCAAGGCTGCAAAAGCTGAACAATAAAGCGCGGAGTCGCCATGCGGCCCCGCGCTTTTCTTTTAGCGTCGGTCCCTGCGCCGGCGTGCGGCCTATTTCTCCCCCATTTTGGCCATTTTGCCCTCCAAACGGCACTACCGCCGGCAACATCCAGCAGATACGCTGAACCTAGCCGTATAGGCCCTATGAGAACGGGAGCAACCATGGCAGCCTTGTTCACGACCCCCAAACGCAATGACACTACCGCCGGAACCCATGTTGCCGAACCCGACGTTCGCCGTCGCATAGGACTCGCGCACGGCAGCTGGCGCCGCGTGACGCGCCGCATCGTCGCGGGCGCCGTGTGCGCGCTCACGGTGAGCTCGCTGCTCATGCCGAGCGTCTCGCTCGCAGCGGAATGGGTCAAGGTCGGCGGCAACAAGTACAACACCGCGGCGAGCGACGAGGCCGGTACCTGGTCGTGGGACGGCGCCGACGACTTGAAGCTCAACAACTATAACGGCGGCGAGATCCAGGCCGCAGGCAAGCTCAACGTGAACTACTCGGGAACCAACATCGTCACTGCCGAATGGATCGAAAGCATCAACGTTTCTCATGGCACTAACGAGAATGCCGAGCTCAATATCCAAGGCGACGCGGGCAGCACGCTCAGCGTGACATCTACTGAGGACGCTATCCTCTCCACGGGTAATATCAACATCGACGGAGCCGGATCCGTCAACGCCACGAGCACTGGGCTTGATGCCATCAATGCCGGGGGTGATCTCGCTATCAAAGGTTCGGGCAACGTCAACGCCACGGGTGCATCGGATGGCATCAGGGCAAACGGCAATATCACGATTGACGACAGCGGAGCCGTCACCGCCAGGGCTACCGAGGACAAGGGTATTGGAACCGACAAGAACCTCACCATCAAGGGTGGCGGGACGGTCGAGGCAAGCTCAGCTGATGGTGAGGCCCTTTGGAGCGGCGGCAATATCAACATCTCGGACGGCAGCCAGGTCAAGGCAAGCTCCGAGAAAGACGCTGCCGTCGAGGCCAAGGGCAGCCTCGCAGCCGCAAACGCCTCCCTCAACGTAAACGGTGTTGAATATGGCGTCTATGCCCACAAGGGCATCACCCTCGATCATGCAAACGTGACAGTCCGTGCAAGTAAAGGCAGATACGGTGGCGCCATTGCCCTCTTCACCTACCAAGACGATATCGTCGTCAAGAACGGCTCCACCGTGGACGCGCTTGCGGAAGGCGAGGTTTCGGCTGCATTCTCCACCAGAAACGATCGACCCAACGAGAAGGGTGGCCACATCTACATCAGCGACTCCGTTGTCAAGGCCATAGCCCGCTATGTCGAGAACGGCGACGGCCCCATCCCCTACAGCGAAAACCAAGATGGCGAGACGAGGCGCGAACCCCAAGGCGAGAACATCGGCATCATCGCCCAGACCAGCGAGGGCGTCACACCCGCAGTCATCTCGATCATCCGCAGCAAGGTAACGGCCGAAGGAGATACAGCGGCAATCTTTGCCCGTGCCATGAGCGCTGACGGCAAGACAATCGGCACCATCAAGATTGAGAACGCCGCCATCCAGACGCCCGAAGGCGGCAAGGTCATTGACTATCGCAAGCTCCGTGACGGCATCTACGAAGCAGGCCAAGCCATCGGCACGGGCGACGCCACGGTCGACTCCCTCTATATCAAAGCAGTCGCCAAAAGCACGACCATCGCACCTCCCGAGGTAGCCAAGCCGGAAGACCCCAAGCCCGACGAGACCAAGCAGAACCCCAAGCCTGAGGGCTCAAAGCCGACCAAGGCCGTTGCGGCTTCAACCACGAAAGCCAAGACTACCGGCGTGCTCGCGGCAACCGGCGACACCTCGGGTACGGCCATCGTGGCAACCGTCCTTGCGGGAACAGCCGCTATCGCCGCAGGCACCATGGCGAGCCGTAAGCGCTCTTAGACGCCTCTGCGCACATGGCAGCTCCCGCGAAGGCCCCGAGTCCCAGCACCGTTTAACAACGCCACCGCCGAGCTCCCCTCCGGCGGTGGCGTTTTCCATATGCGTCCGCAGGGTATGCACGAGATTGTCTTTGGTCTAGCCCAACCTGCATGAGCCGGCGTGCGACAATGGGGGCCGTCGATATCACAACGCCGAGAGAAGCCCGTCATGGAAGCGCATCAAAAGCAGATAACCGTTCATGCACAGCATGCCGAAAGCGCACCAGTCATCTATCTTCCCGTGGTCATGGGCGACGGCACGGAGGTTTATGAACGCTGCCGAGAGCTCGACTGCCCGCCGTTCACCCTTGTCGCCATTGGAGGGCTCGATTGGAATCACGAGCTGAGCCCCTGGGAATGCGACGGAACTATACGAGATGCCGAGCCCTTTGGCGGACAGGCTGCTGGTTTTCTTGACGAGTTGTTGAAGCAGATAATCCCAGAGGCCGAATCATCGCTCCCGCAACCGCCCGCCTGGCGCGGCGTTGCCGGCTACTCCTTGGCGGGTCTTTTTGCACTGTGGGCACTTTGGCAAACAGATGTCTTTGAGCGCGCGGCAAGTGCATCGGGGTCGCTGTGGTTCCCCGGCTTTATCGACTACGCGCGCGAGCGCACGATGACAGCTACGCCCGACGCCGTCTATCTGTCACTCGGTAAAAAGGAAACCAAGACGCCCAACCGCATGATGCGGCACGTACTCGACGATACGCGCGCGATGGAAGAGCTGTTTATCGAGCGTGACATTCCAACAATGCTGGAGCTCAACCCCGGCAATCACTTTGCCCAAACTGACCTGCGCATGGCGCGCGGCATCCACTGGATACTGACGCATTAAAAATGGCGCCCACGCGTACATACGCATGGACGCCATTTTTAATTTGGCTGAACGCAGCTACTATTCAGCAGTCTCCTCAAGCTCGGAAGTATCGAACTCAAAGTCATTACCTGGCAGGATGGCGTTGAGCACAATGCCCACCAGCGAGCCCACGGCAAGGCCCGAAAGCGAAATCGTCACGCCGCCCAGCTCCAGCACGATGGCACCGGCGGTACTGTAGGCAATGCCGAGCGAAAGCACGAGCACCAGAGCCGCCACCAGCACGTTGCGGTTGTTCTGGAAATCAACCTGGTTCTCGATAAGGTTGCGAACGCCCACGGCACTGATCATGCCGTAGAGCACAAGCGACACGCCACCGATAACGCATGCCGGCATAGCAGCGATCACAGCAGCGAACTTGGGGCAGAACGAAAGCACAATGGCACAGCAGGCGGCAATGCGAATCACGCGCGGGTCGAACACGCGCGTCAGGGCAAGCACACCGGTGTTCTCACCATATGTCGTATTGGCAGGGGCGCCAAAGAGCGATGCCAAGATAGTCGCCAGGCCATCGCCGAGCAGGGTACGGTGCAGACCGGGATCGGCAATGTAATTGCGTTCGCAGGTAGAGCCAATGGCGGAAATATCTCCAATGTGCTCAATCATGGTCGCAAAGGCCAGTGGCATGATGGTGATAATGGCCGTCGTGGCAAGACTGCTATCGAACTGCGGTCCAAAGAGCGCGAACACGGTGTTGTCCCACACGACAGGTAGACCGACCCACGGCGCGGCGGCAACCCCCGAAAAATCAACCTCGCCCAGCACCGCCGCAACGGCATAGCTCACCACAACGCCCAGCAGAATCGGCACGATCTTGACCATGCCGCGGCCCCAAATGTTGCAGATGATGATCACGGCAACGGCAATAGCAGCAACAAACCAGTTGGTCTGGCAGTTGGCGATAGCAGAGCTTGCCAAGATCAGGCCGATGGAAATGACGATGGGACCGGTCACCACCGGCGGGAAGAAGCGCATGACGCGCTTGGCGCCAAAGGCGCGGAACAGCGCTGCCAGCACCGGATAGAGCAGGCCGGCGCAGGCAACGCCCAGACAAGCGTAGGGCAAAAGCTCGGCCTCGCCGTTGGGCGCAATGGCGGCATAACCCGCGATAAAGGCAAATGAGGAGCCCAGGAACGCGGGCACCTTACCGCGCGATAGAAAATGAAACAGCAGCGTGCCGATGCCGGCGAACAGAAGCGTCGCCGAAACGGAAAGGCCGGTGAGCACGGGCACGAGCACCGTGGCTCCGAACATCGCAAACATGTGTTGCAAACCCAACACAAACATGCGCGGACGGCCGAGCGACGATGCATCGTAGATGGCATCGGTGACGGCGGGCATCGAAGACTGGGACATGGAAGTCCTTTCGAATGGAAGGGCGATCAGGCATATCGGATAACCTGCCCGAACGATACGATCCGAACCATTGTACGCGATATGCAGTACCTCGCACGCGCCGCCACCTGCAAACGCTAGCGCTATTTCCAAACGCGCTCGGCAATACGCCTGACCAGCGCAATCTTTGCCCACTGCTCGTCCTCGGTCAGCTTATTGCCAATCTCGCAGCTGGCAAAGCCACACTGCGGAGACAGATACAGGTTCTCGAGCGGCACGTACTTTGCCGCCTCGCGGATGCGCTCGACGATAACATCCTCGTTCTCGAGCTCTGCCGCCTTGGTGGTCACCAAGCCCAGCACGACCTTCTTGCCGGGAGCAACGTACTTGAGCGGCTCAAAACCACCGGCGCGGGGCGTGTCGAACTCCAGATAGAACGCGTCAACGTCCTCATGCGCAAACAGGTACGGCGCGATGGGGTCGTAGCCGCCCTCAAAAGCGTAGGTAGAGTGGTAGTTGCCGCGGCATACATGCGTGTTGATAACCAGATCGTCGGGCTTGCCCTCGATGGCGGCATTGTTGAGCGCCACGCCCAGCTCGCTTACCTTTTGCAGGTCGACCGGGCTCATGCCGGTTTTGGCAACAAAATCGGTATCGCAGTAGATGCCCCAGGTGCAGTCATCAAACTGGATGTTGCGGCAGCCCGCGGCATACAGGTCAGCAATCACGGTGCGGTATGCTGCGGCAATGGCATCGACGAGCTCTTCGTCGGTCTTGTAGACGGCGTGCAGACTCTCCTGCTGGCCATCGCAGCGGTCGAGTGTGACTTCGGAGAACGTCTGGATCGGCGCCGGAATGGTCTGGCGCGCGACCTGGCCCTCTCCCTCGAGCGACTTGATAAATTTGAAGTGCTCGACGAACGGATGATTCTCGCCGCTAATGGGACCGGTTACCACGGCGGTGTCGGCGGTAGTCTCCTCATCGTGGAACATGTAGCCCGTGCGCGAGGCGCGTCGCTCAATGCCGTTGAGGCCCCACATAAAATCGAGGTGCCAGTAGCTGCGGCGGAACTCGCCATCGGTAATCACCTGCAGGCCGGCAGCCTTCTGCTTGGCCACTAAGTCGCGGATGGCCTCGTCCTCGACGGCCTTAAGGCCGGAAGCGTCGAGTTTACCCGCGACATAGGCGGCACGGGCGTCCTTTACAGCCTGCGGACGAAGAAAACTGCCGACGATATCGGCACGAAACGGCGCGTTCGGTTGAATCGAAGTGCTCATAGATATCTCCCTTTGCATTGGTTGCTTTACTGGGACAGAGTATGAGCGCTCATATGGACATCGTAAAATATATGTTTATAACAGTTTGATATAGATGCTTCCTATATCAGTTTGGACTGCCATAAAGAGATTTGACCCGCGCAGAACGCAGCAGTCTAGATGTGCTGACGAATCGCTTCGATATAGGCCTGCCCGTAGCGCGTAAGTGTCGTGTTCTTGCGCGTGATGATGCCAATCTCCATGTACTCGTCTACATCGAGCGGAATCGAGATAATACCGGGGCCGTTAAGTTCATGGCTGATCACGCCCGAACACACCGTGTAACCGTTAAGGCCCATAGCTAGGTTGAACAGCGTCGCACGGTCGCGCACGCGGATATTCTTGCGGCGCTCAAAGGTCGAGGTCAGCTCCTCGGAATAGTAAAACGAGTTGTAGCTGCCCTGCTCATAGGACAGGAACGGGTAGTCTTCCAAGTCCTCGAGCGTCACACTCGAGCGACCCGCCAGCGGATGGTCGGAGCACACAAAGACATGCGGCGTAGCGCAGAAGAGTCCTTCGAATACGAGCTCGTTGGCCGCCAGCATGCGCTCGATGACCTCGCGATTGTGCTCCGACAGATACAGGATGCCGAGCTCGCTTTTCATATGCGCGACGTCCTCGATAATCTCGTGGGTCTGTTCCTCGCGCAGGGTAAAGTCGTAGCGCGAACTCGCGGATCACATCGACAAATGCATTAACGGCAAAGGAATAATGCTGGCAGCTCACACTAAAGTGCGGCACCTGCTCGGACGTGCCTTTGTACTTGCCCTCGAGCAGGTCGGCCTGGTCGAGCACCTGGCGCGCGTAGCCCAAGAAGGTCTCGCCTTCCTCGGACACAATGACGCCCTTGTTGGTGCGCTCAAAGATGTGTACACCCATCTCGTTTTCGAGATCGCGAATTGACGCGGTAATCGAAGGCTGCGACACAAAGAGCCGGCGCGAGGCCTCGGTGATGCTGCCGCATTCGGCAACTTTGACGACATATCTGAGCTGCTGGAGCTTCATGGCTTTCTCCCTAGACGTTCGTGACGTCGAAACCCGTCGCGTCCATCTGACGCATAAACGACGGCATCTCCCCCGTCGCGGCGCAGGCGGCAATCTGATGCAGAGCCCCGGCAACCGCATCATCTGCCGCAGCGCCGATATGCCAGCGCGCGGCAGCCGTGACGGCCTCGTTAGCATTGGCGACTGCAACGGAATTGGGAACGGCATCGATCATGGGCAAATCGTTATCGGAATCGCCGAATACGGCCACCTCGTCGGGCGTCAGGCCCAAAGCGCGCGCCAGCTCCAGCGCAGCACAGCCCTTGTCCCAGCCGGTCGGAAGAACGTCGAACAGGCGCACGCGGTTGTTGGGAAACACGAGCGAGAGCTCCGGCACCTCGGCGGCAACACGCTCGCGCAGCTCGGCGAGCTCCTCGCGCGAACGGGCACTCCAGATATTCGCCTTGTATACCGGGGCATCGTCAACGACAGGGCGACAGGGAGCCTCTTCGCCCTTGAGCCACGCGTTGCCGCCTGACTCCATGGCGTGACGCACACGCTCGGGATCGCTTGTCACGCAATAGGCGTCGTTGTCCCAAAAGTCATCACCCAGACGGTAGACCTTCAAATAGGTATCGTCGGTCTCTTGCTCCAGGTAGTCGGCCAGGCGCATAAGGGCATCGTTATCAGTTGCGCGCGAGGCAACCGCCTCGCCATCGACAAACATCACCTGGCCGTTGCAAAACGCACCGGTCGAGAAGCACTCGGAGCGATTGCGGAACATCCAGCTCATCGCGGACGGTTGGCGACCCGAAACCGGGCCAAAATGCAGGCCCGCCGCCTGCATGGCATGAATGCCCTCGATGGCGCAGTCGCTGGCGCCATCGTGTCCAGCAGGAATCAGCGTATCGTCCATATCGGTCAGCACAAGTTTGATCATAAGGTCCCCTCGGTCATTCTCTATCCCGTCTATTGTAACGACCTGCCAATAAGGGACAGGTTTATCTTGGCAGGTTTTATCTGGGAAAATGCAGCGCCCCTGTTGCCACCTGCCAAAATAAACCTGTCCCATATTGGCAGGTGCGCTAGTATAGGGAACAACAGATTCGATGCGGGAGTGCCGGCGGTGCAAACCACAAGGCTGAGAGGGCATAGGGCCCAATCCTTTGAACCTGTCAGTTAATGCTGGCGTAGGGAGCATGCCGCCTTTACAGGGGCGCTGTCTATGCACAGCGCCCCTTTTCTATGCCAAGGAGGCATGTGCAGTGATTGATTCGGAACAGCTTAAGCAACATATGGTCAAGGCCGTAGAGGAGATTCGAGCCACCAATCCGATGGCCGGCTCCATCACCAACACGGTGACGATCGACTTTGTCGCCAACGCGCAGCTCGCCGTGGGCGGTTCGGCCGCCATGGTCTATCTGCCCGACGAGGGCGAGGCGCTCGTTGCCGGCGGCGGCGCCATCTATCTCAACATGGGCACGCTCTTCCCCATCTACGAGCAGACGATTCCCCGCGCGGCCAAGGCGGCACACGACGCCGGCAAGCCCTGGGTGCTCGATCCGGTGGGTCTGGGCATCGGTAGCCTGCGCACCCAGCTGGTAAACGAGCTCAAGCAGTACAAGCCCGCCATCGTACGCGGCAACGCCTCCGAGATCATCGCACTCTCCGGCCTGTGGGGTCTTGAGGGCGAGTCGGCCGATCTGAGCCGCGTACGTGGTGTCGATACCACCGACACGGTCGACGCCGCCCGCGATGCCGCCGTGGCGCTCGCTCGCTACACCGGCGGCGCCGTTGTGGTCTCGGGCGAAGTCGACCTGATTACCGACGGCACGACCGTTGCCAAATCCCACGGCGGCAGCCCGCTCATGTCCAAGATCACCGGCTGCGGTTGCTCGCAGGGCGGCGTGCTGGCCGTGTACGCCTGTGCTACCGATCCGTTTACGGCAGCAGTCTGCGGCACCGCCGTCTACAACGTTGCCGGCACGCGTGCCGCCGCCGTCGCCGATGCCCCGGCAAGCTTTAAGGTCGCCTTTATCGACGAGCTCTACCGCGCAACCGCCCAGGATATTGCCGACAACCGACTCGAGCTCGAGGAGGTATAAGCCATGTCCGAACCCGCAACCAATGCCGGCATGAACACGCTCGTCGCCGTGGCCATCGCCCCATGCGGCACCGGCGACGAGCTGTCCGCCGAGGTCGCCGAGGTCGTGCGCGTCATTCGCGAGAGCGGCCTTCCCAACCGCACCACCTCGATGTTCACCGAGATCGAGGGCGACTGGGACGAGGTCATGCAGGTCGTGCGCGACGCGACCTTTGTGTTGGCGAGCAAGGGCATCCGCACCGAAGTCGTGCTCAAAGCCGATATTCGACCCGGATTTACCGACACCATGACCGGCAAACTCAAGCGCATGGAAGCACAGATCAAAAAGCAGGAGGAAGCACAATGAGCATCCGCGACAACCTTGATATCTCGGCCTATCTGGTGCTCGGCCCCGAAAACACCCTCGGACGCCCCGTGGGCGATGTGGTGGCCCAGGCGCTCGACGCCGGCTTTACCTGCATTCAGGTGCGCTCCAAGGTGGCAAGCGCCCGCGAGATCATTTCGCTGACCGGCGACGCCGCGCAGGCAATCGCACAGGCTGGCAAGACCGGTCAGGTCGCCTTGCTGATCGATGACCGCCTTGACTGCGTACTCGCCGCACGCGAGCAGAGCATTGCGGTCGACGGCGTGCACGTGGGCCAGAGCGATATTCCCGTCGAGGTCTGTCGCAAGCTGCTGGGCCCCGACGCCATCGTGGGCCTTTCGGCCCGTTGCGAGGAAATGCTCGAGTACGTCAAGACCGCCGACATGAGTCTGGTCGACTACCTGGGCATCGGCCCGCTCCACGAGACCGAGACCAAGCGCGACTGCGGACGCGCAGCCGATGGCTCCATCATCACCAAAAGCTTTGAGGACCTGGCCGCACTCCACGCGGCAAGCCCCGTGCCCATCGTGGTGGGCGGCGGCGTTAAGACGGCTGACTTGCCGCAGCTTAAGGCCACCGGCGTCGACGGCTTCTTTGTGGTGAGCGCCGTCTGCAGCGCCGACGATCCCTACGCTGCGGCCAAGGAGCTTGTCGACACCTGGCAGCAGGCATAGGCATAGGCATAGGCCGAGCAGCTGATTCGCAACCTCATATCTTCAATAGCGGAAAGCGCATCCCGGTTCGAACGTCCATTCCGGGATGCGCTTTCCGTATGCGACCCTTACCCCGCCAGATACGCTTCCAACGCCGGCAAAGTCGCCTCTGCATCGTGGCGGCCGACCTGGTAGATGCGCTCGAGCTCATCCGGTTCGCGGCACAGCGACGGCACCTTCACCGATTCGCTCGGCCGCACCACAAAGATTTCGCCGGCAGCCTCTCGACGTGCCAGGTCATCGAGCGTGGCATTGTAGACCTCATGCCGATGCTCAAGCGCTGCAACAAACTCCGGATAGCGACGGAACACGCGCCGCAGCATGGGCATCACGCTGTTGGGCTGCTTCACAAAGCCCGCCGGCTGCGTGAGTACCACGATATTGCGGTCATACCCCTGCGCAAACAGCCATGCGCTGGGAATAGAATCAGCCACGCCACCATCCAGATACTTATGCCCGTCAATAGCAACGGGACGCGTCGCCACAGGAATGGCAGACGACGCCCGGATCCACTCGATATCGCGCTCGTCGCCATACGGTAGATCGTGGTAGACGGCCTTGCCCGTCTCGATATCGGTACACACGCACGTAAATCGCATGGGGCAGGCGCGATACGCCTCCAAGTCGATGGGATCGCGCTCGATAGGCACCTCGTGATAGGCAAAATCGGCATTGAACATATCGCCGGTTCGCAGCCAGCTGGTCACGCTCGCATAGCGCTTGTCGGCGCAATAGGCCTTGTTGTAACGAATGGCACGGCCGATCTGGCGCGATTTAAAGTTGTAGCCAAACGCCGCGCCCGCCGAGACACCCACCATATGGTCGCAGGTCAAACCGCGCTCCATCCAAACGTCGAGCACGCCCGCCGTATACATACCGCGGTAGCCGCCTCCCTCGAGCGCAAGCCCCACCGTGCGCGTCGTATCCGGCTGTGCCATGTGACCATCTCCGTTCCTGCGTTTTAAAACGGGACAAGTATACCCGTCAACATATATCGACTCAGTCGCATTTTTCATGCGCACCCAGGCGTTGCCGTTTGGCGAATAATAGCCGCCCACAGCATGTGCGCCCATATATAATTGTGCATTGTTGTCTATACTACTCAGCTGTTATCAACAGCGAACATTAGCCGGCAAAGTAACTCAACAACGCAGCAAGGCGGGGGCCTGGATACACGCAAGGCGCCGAGCAACGACGCGTGTACACTACGAGCTCGCCCGACGCCATCCGCCCCGACCTCAGAAAGCCGCTTACAACATGGACACCGCCAGCAATTACACCGAAACGCTCGAAAAGACCGTCCGTGACCTTCTCGAGCGTCAGGATGATCTGATTAGGACGGCCTTTACCGACCAGCTCACCGGACTTGGCAACCGCGGCGGCTTTGCCCGTTCCCTAGAGGAAATCTGGGAGCAGGAACTGCCCGTGACCATGGCGTTTATCGACATCGATAACCTTAAGCACTGCAACGACGTCTTTGGGCATGACGAGGGCAACCGCTATATCTTGCAGGTAAGTCTCTATCTCAAGCTGTATATGAAAGTGGACGAGGCGGCGTTTCGCATAGGCGGCGACGAGTTTGCCATCCTGTCTACGATTGCGACCGAGGACGACCTCGCCGAGCGCCTGGAACACTGCCGAACGGTCCTACTCAAAAACAACGATTCCGAGATGCCTCACTCGTTTAGCTACGGAGTGTCGCACGCCGACCCCGCCCTGGGTGAAGTCTCCAATCGCATGACACTCGATGCCGACCATCGCATGTACGACTACAAGCTACGCCATGCCATGCATCTTGATCGACGCAATATCGCGCAAGTCCACACCGACGACTTCGAAATAAGCGATCGCGTTTTTGACGCCTTTTCGATGCTCAACGAAGGCCGTTATTGCTTTATCGAGAACTTGGACAAACATCGCACCCTATGGTCACAAGGCGCCCTGCGCGATCTCGGTCTTCCTTCTGAGCATGTAGACAACTGCCACGATTACTGGAAAACGCGCGTCCACCCCGATGACCTTGAGGCCTACATCAACGACATCGACCAAATCTATAATGGCTCCAAACACCGCCGCGTCATGCAGTACCGCATGCGCAATGCCGCGGGCGACTACGTCCTCTGCCGCGCTCGCGGGTTTCGCATCGACGGCGACGGAAATACCCCCTCGCTCTATGTCGGCGAACTTGTTAACCACTCACTCGCCGAGACCGTCGACGCCGCCACGGGCCTCGGAACGCAGCGTATGCTGATCAACGCTATCGATGCCTGCCGTCGCGACCGTTGCGAGACGGGGCTTATAGCGGTCCGCGTTTGTGGCACGGCAAAGTTCAACGAGCTCTACGGGGCCGAGGCTGTCGACAACATGCTCGCCGAATACGCAGGCCGCATGCTATCGATCACCCGCGGCAGAAGTCGCGTCTTCCGCTCGCGAAACGCCCAGTTCGTCGTGCTCAGCAACGATCTGGACCACGAGGCATTCGAGCAACTGACCCATCATCTTAAAGAGGCCGTTTTCGCTCCTGTTCGAATCGCGAACGACACCATTACCCCCGTCTGTCTTGTCGTCCCGGCCTTTTACGAGCGCTTAATCAATCAAGCGACCGCTGTTTTAGGCGAACTCGACCGTCGTCTTCGCGCCGCCGGCGGGCTTGCACCCAACGACAGCCTCCCCATACCCGAGATTGAGCGTAAAAGCGCCGTCGCCGAACGCATCGATACGCTCACGGGCCTCTATCGACCCAGCGAGTTTATGCGGCGTGCCAACGCATTTCTTAAGACAAGGCGCGACGCCGCTTGGTGTATCGCCACCGTCGACATGGGTCATATGCGACTGTTCAACGAATGGCACGGACAGGCCGAGGGCGACCGCGTGCTCGCCGATGTGGGCACGGTCCTCAAAGACATCGAGAATGCCGAGATGGGCGTCGCAGGATACTGGGGCCAAGACGACTTTTGCATTCTCATCCCCTTTGAGCACAACACCGTCCATCAAATCTATAACCGCGTTCGCGCCGCCGTGGCCAAGCATGATGACGGCGTGGGTTTCTGGCCGTCCATGGGCGTTTGCCCCATCGACCCCAACGAGGAAATCACCATCGACGCGCAGGCCAAGGCCATGTTTACCAATCGGCGCGCCAAAAACGATTTTAAGGATCGCATCGCCGTCTTTCGCCCCGAGGAATACAAGCGCGAGGTGGCGTTTCACCGCACCCTCACCGAGTTCCAGTATGCGCTCTCAAACGACCGCATCACCTACTACCTGCAGCCCCAGGTTGATATGGAAACCGGCGAGATCATTGGCGCCGAAGCACTCACCCGCTGGATTGACAAGGACGGCTCTCTCATTTCGCCCGCAACGTTTATCCCCGCACTCGAGGAAAGCGGCTTTGTGGTGACGCTCGACAAGTACATTTGGCAGGGTGTCGCCTCGTGGCTGCGCGGGCGCATCGATCGAGGACTTCGCGTGGTTCCGGTCTCGCTTAATGTGTCGCGCGTGGATATCCTTGCCTGCGACGTTGCCGAACATATGGGGGCGCTCGCCGCCCAATACAACCTACCGCCCGAGCTCATGCGTATCGAGATCACCGAGACGGCTTATACGGGGGAGTCCGAGGCCGTGGACAAACTGACAGCCGACCTGCACACCCGCGGCTTCTCGACCTATATGGACGATTTTGGCACCGGCCAGTCCACGCTCGCGATGCTCAAGAACGTCAACGTCGACGTCATCAAGCTCGACCGCACCTTTGTGCCCACCGACCGCGATCAAGGCCGCAGCGCGCAGATCGTGTCATCGATGCTCGAGATGGCGCAGTCGCTCCATCTGCCCGTCGTGGTCGAAGGCGTCGAGACAAATGAGCAGGCAAACATACTACGCTACATGGGCGCCCGCTACGCTCAGGGCTTCCTCTACTACCGCCCCATGCCGGCGAATGATTTTGAGGCATTGCTCGATGGTGGCAAAAACAACTGATACGCTCGCGCGCAAAACACCACCGCCGAAGGGGACATTTGTCTCCATTAGCTAACTTATATCCCCAATTCAAACCGAATTGGGGATATAATACAAACCGTTGTTCTGCCCAAGGAGGTTATTCATCATGAACGAGTCATATCGCTTGGGCGAGCAATCGATTATTGCCTATCTTCAGCGACTTGCGAATGGTGTCTCGACCGCCGAACTCGATGTTTCCGTGCTGCCTGCTGAGCTACGCGCCGTTGGTGAGCAACTGCAAAAGACGCATGCCATCCTGCAACAAGAGCGTCAGCTGCTTGAGTGCAACGCCTATATCGATCCGCTCACCAACTTGGACAACCGTGGCGGACTCGACCGTCACGTCGAGCAGCTCTGGCGCAAAGGCGACCCCTTCACCTGCGCCTATATTGACATCGACCATCTCAAGCATTGCAATGATAGGTTTGGCCACGCCGAAGGCAATCGCTATATTCTGAGCATCTGTCGCACGCTCTCCGAAACCATGGAGCACGATGAGATGCTGTTCCGTATCGGTGGAGACGAGTTTGTGCTTATCTCGCTCTCTGCAAACAAGACTGAACTCGAGCAGCGCTTGGAGCAGGTACGTGCCGGGCTGATCGAGGCGAGCTCAGGTGGCAAGGCGCCCATGATCGCTAGCTTTAGCTTTGGCTGCTCGCGCGTCAATCCACTTGCCGGCGACACGCGTCGCCAGATGACGATGGATGCCGATCGCAAGATGTATCGCTATAAGCTTATGCATCGTGTGCAGCAACCGAAAGACAATGACGCGCCGCCACACCCAATTGCCGAGCAGCTTCCGTGCAACGACCGCGTATTCCAAGCGATCTCTATGAGCTCCGAGACGCGCTATCCGTTTATCCTCAATCTCGATACGGGCGAATCACAATGGTCGGTTAATGCCGTACGCGATTTTGACCTGCCCTCCCAGCATCCCTACAACTCACTCGACTTGTGGCTTGCCCGCGTTCACCCCGAGGACCGCGACAACGTACGCGCCGAGCTCGACATGGTGATAAACGGTACGTGGCACTTCCACTACATGCAGTATCGCGTGATGGATGCCACCGAAGCATACGTGCTTTGCGACTGCACGGGCTACCGCTTGGACGGCACCGATACCGAGCCCAACATGTACGTGGGCATGATTATCAACCGCAGCTTGGCAGATACGACCGATTCCGTGACCGGCCTGGGCGACATCCACGCCCTGGTCAACGCCATTGGCGAAATGCGTCGCGTCGCGCGCAAGGCGGGCTTGGTCGCCATTAAAATCGACGATATCGCTCAGGTCAATGCCCGCTTTGGCTTTGATGCAGGCGACCGCGTTTTGGCGGAGAGCGCCGCCTGCCTCATGGATTGTTCGCGCGGTAAGGGTCGTCTGTTCCGCTCGACCGGACCGATGTTCGTGGCGCTTTTCGACGAATTCGATCCCGAAGAGACCGACGCGATCGCAAAGGAAATCGAGCGGTTCCTGGGCTCTCCCGTGCTCTTTGGCTCGTTTGAATATCAGCCGCCCCTTCGCGTGGCCACGCTTCATCTGGATACCGTCGACCGACAGCCCGTTTCCATTTTGAACGAGCTCAAAGTGTTGCTCGGGAAAGCCGTGCAGGTGCCAGGTACCAAACTGGATTAGTACCACGCCCGCACCGCCTCCCCCATCGTGCGATAATCCTCTGCAGAAGTCACCAACAGCAGAGGGAGTTTGTGATGAAGGTTCTTTTGGTCAATGGCAGCCCCAAGGCAAACGGCAACACCGCTCGCGCGCTCGCCGAAGTCGCCGAGCAACTTAAAGCCGAGGGCATCGACAGCGAGGTATTCCAACTGGGCGCCAAGCCCATCCGCGACTGCATCGGCTGCGGTCAGTGCGGCAAGCTTGGCGGTCGCTGCACCTTTGACGACGACGTGGTGAACGAGCTCATCGCTGCCGCCGAGCAGGCAGACGGCTTTGTCTTTGGCTCGCCCGTCTACTACGCACATCCCAGCGGACGCATCCTCTCGGCACTCGACCGCGCATTCTATGCAGGCAGCAAGGCCTTTGCGCACAAGCCGGGCGCCGCCGTCGCCGTTGCCCGCCGCGGCGGCACGTCGACCACGTTCGACGTGCTCAACAAGTACTTCACCATCAACCAGATGCCCGTGGTAGCATCCACCTACTGGAACAACGTCTTTGGTGCCATGCCGGGCGAGGCCGCCCAGGACGCCGAGGGCCTTGCCACCATGCGAAACATCGGCAAAAACATGGCCTGGCTACTGCGTTGCATCGAGACGGGAAAGGCCGCCGGCATCGAAGCCCCCCAGGCCGATCGCGCCCGCACCAACTTTATTCGATAAGTCCGGCGGTGGTCGCCTCGATGTACTGTCAATGTCAGCGAAAAGTCAGCTGATGAGGCAAGGTGCCTTGAAAGAGGAGGGCGCTGGGCTTTTGCCCGCGCCCGACGATTGAAAGGCAGATTGCCCATCAGATGGCTTTGCAGCGTCGAGGTGACCGCCGTTCGTTAGAACGGCGGAACATTAATTATGAATATTCAAATTTTCGGGACTAAGAAGTCCTTCGATACCAAGAAGGCCCAGCGTTATTTTAAGGAGCGCCGCATTAAGGTGCAGTTTATCGACCTTAAGGAAAAGGAGATGAGCAAGGGCGAGCTCACGAGCGTGATGCAGGCGGTCGGCGGCATCGACAAGCTGCTCAACCCCAAAGCCAAGGACGAGGAGACGCTCGCGCTCATCCAGCACCTCACCCCCAGCCAGCGCTTCGACAAGCTGCTCGAGAACCAGCAGGTTCTGGCAGAGCCCATCGTGCGCAACGGCAAAAAGGCCACCGTCGGCTATTGTCCCGACGTATGGGGAGCCTGGGAGTAGCCTGTGTTATTTGCACGCGCGTGGGTATAAGAGCACGCGTTTGGCATAAGATTCAACTGTAAGCCATGTCTAACAAAGGAGGGCACATGCCCAACAAACCCGTGAAGATCATCATGCTTACCGGATACCTCGGTGCCGGCAAGACCACGCTGCTCAACCACATCCTCGCTAACGACGGCGGCATCCGCGCCGCCGTGATCGTCAACGATATCGGCGAGATCAACGTCGACGCCAGCCTTATCGCCGACGGCGGCCTTTCCGAGACCGACGACCTCATCCCGCTCACCAACGGTTGCATCTGCTGCACGCTTTCGGACGACCTGGCCAACCAGCTGCAGGGCATCGCCGATTCGGGCAAGTTCGACTACATCATCATCGAGGCCTCGGGTATTTGCGAGCCTATCCCCATCGCCTACACCATCTCGAGCTTCTGCGACGAGGCCAAGGTGGGCGGCGAGCCCAAGCTCGCGCTCGACAACATCGTGGCCGTGGTCGACTGCGCCCGCATGTACGACGAGTTCAACGGCGGTCGCGACCTGCTGGCCGAGGATATCGACGAGGACGACATCGAGAGCCTGCTCATCCAGCAGATCGAGTTTTGCTCCACGCTGATCCTCAACAAGACCGATACCGTCACGCCTGAGCAGATTGCCGAGCTCAAGGCCATCGTGCGCAGCCTGCAGAAGGACGCCGTGATTGTCGAGGCTCAAAACGGCGAGGTCCCCATGGAGGAGCTGCTCGACACCGACCGCTTCGACTTTATGCGCGCCTACAACTCCGCCGCCTGGATCGAGGCCATGGAGCATCCCGAGGAGCACGACGACCCCGAGGTGCTCGAGTACGACATCGAGACCTTTGTGTACTCGCGCCGCAAGCCGTTTGACCTGCAGAAGTTCACCGATTTTGTCGAGCAGGAGTGGCCCGACGAGGTCATCCGCGTCAAGGGTCCGCTGTGGCAGACCGGCAATCCGGACATGTGCTACATGTTCGAGCAGGCTGGCCACCAGATGCGCCTGATGGAAAACGGCCTGTTTGTCGACTCCGCGCCCGAGGGCGAGAAGCAGAAGATCATCGACGAGAACCCCGAGATCATGCAGATTTGGGACGACGAGACGGGCGACCGCATGACGAGCCTGTGCATCATCGGCCGTCACATGGACAAGGATGCGCTCATCGCCTCCCTCGATGCCTGCCTGACCGACTGGCACCGCGCCTAGGTTTATCCAAGCGGGCATTTTCCGCCTACGTAACCGCCAAACCACCACGAAGGTGCCTGTCCCCTTCGTGGTGGTTTTTCGTTCTGAGCCAAGGAGATTCATGTTCAACATTGTGCTGTATGCGCCCGAGATTCCGGCCAATACGGGCAATATCGGCCGTACCTGCGTGGTCACCGGCGCCCGCCTACATCTGGTGGAGCCGCTGGGCTTTTCGCTCGATGACAAGACGGTACGTCGCGCCGGCCTGGGCTACTGGCAAAACTTGGACGTGGCGACCTATGCCGGCTGGGAGGATTTCCTTGCACGCAGCGGCCTCTCCCCCGCCGACGAGCGCCTGCATCTGCTGACCAAAAAGGCACGCCGCACCTATGCGCAGAGTACCTACCGCGATGGCGACTACTTGGTCTTTGGCAGCGAGAGCTCGGGCATTCCCGAGCCGCTGCTTGCCGCGGCGCCCGAGCGCTGCGAACGCATCCCCATGTTGCGCGATTGCGATTCGCTTGACAACGCCGAGGCCTGGGAAGCCCACGAGGAATCGCTCGGACATACCGAGGACAGCCACAAAGCCATCCTTCAACAGGATATCTGCGGCAACTTCGTCGACCCGGACGACTACCGCATCAGCGCACTCAACCTCTCCAACAGCGCTGCTATCGTCCTCTACGAGGCCCTGCGCCAAACAGGCTTTCCGGGAATGTGACCAAGGAACTGTCCCTTTGTCACATTCGGTTAGAGGTAGCGACCGGTGATGCTCTTGGAGCAAGCTGCGATGTCGCCCGGCGTACCGGTGCAGACGATTTGCCCGCCCGCGTCGCCACCGCCCGGGCCCATGTCGATCACGTAATCGGCGTTACGGATAAGGTCGAGGTCGTGCTCGATCACGATAACCGTGGCGCCCTTGGCAACAAGGCCATCAAACACACTCAGCAACACCTGAACATCGAGCGGATGCAGGCCAATCGTGGGCTCGTCGAATACGAATACGGCATCGTCCTGCACGCGGCCCATCTCGCTCGCAAGCTTAAGGCGCTGCGCCTCGCCGCCCGAGAGCGCCGGCGTGGGCTCGCCAAGTGTCAGGTATCCCAGCCCCAGGTCGCGCAAGGTCTGCAGGCGCGCCTGGACTTTCTTGAGTCCTACCGTGGCATCGAGTGCCTCGTCCACGCTCATATCCATAAGTTGCGGCAACGTAAGCAGGCTGCCGTCCTTGCCCTCGCGATGGATATGCGAGGCGGCATCCGCATAACGCGAGCCACGACATGCAGGACAGACGATCTCGACATCGGGCAAAAACTGCACGTCAAGCGATATCGAGCCCGTGCCATCGCACGTGGGGCATCGCAAGGCACCGGTGTTGTAGCTAAAGGCACCCGCCTTATACCCCGCCGCCTTGGCCTCGGGCGTACGGGCGAAGGCGCGGCGCAGCTCATCATGGATGTCGGCATAGGTCGCCACCGTCGAGCGCACGTTGGCGCCAATGGGCGTGGCGTCAATCAGGTTGGCGCGCGCGATGCCCTCGGCATCGACCCAACGCACGTGCCTCGGCAGGCGCTCGCCGGCCGCTTGCGCCTTGAGCGCCGGGATGAGCGTCTCGAGCACCAGCGTCGTCTTGCCCGAACCCGAAACGCCCGTCACCGCGACAAGGCGGCCGCGCGGGATATCGACTTCGAGTGGTTTGACGGTATGGATGGCATCGGTCGCCATGCGGATATGGCCTAGGTCGAACATTTCGTCGTCAGCCACCTGCGGGCGCAAGCGCTTGGGGTCCGTGCGCAAGAACGGCGCGATGCGGCTGCCCTGCGATTGTTCGACCTCACCCACCGTACCGGCGGCGATCACATGACCGCCGCCTGCTCCGGCAACGGGGCCCATCTCGACCAGATAGTCGGCTTCTGCCAGCACGCGCGTGTCGTGGTCGACAACAACCACGGTGTTGCCGTCATCCACCAGATCGCGCATCACGCCCACCAAGCCGTCGACATTGGCAGGATGCAAGCCGATCGAAGGCTCGTCCAGCACATACAGCACGCCCGTCGATCGGTTGCGCACCACGCGGGCAAGCTGTACGCGCTGGCGCTCACCCGTGGAAAGCGTGGCGCCGGCGCGGTCGAGCGAAAGGTAGTCGAGACCCAGATCGACCAGGCGACGGGCCGTGCTCAAAAACGAATCGCAGATATCCGTCGCCATGGGCTGCATCTCGGTCGGCAAGGATGCGGGCACTCCGCGCACCCACTCAATCGCCTCGCCCAGCGTCATGGCCGCCGCCTGTGCCAGATTGATACCGCGCACCTGGGGCTGGCGCGCAGCCTCGGAAAGACGCGTGCCTCCGCAATCGCGGCACGGTCCCTCGCGCAAAAAGCGCGCAACGCGCTTGAGCCCCTTATCGTCCTTAACCTTGGCGAGCGCATTCTCGACGGTATAGACGGCGTTGTAATAGGTAAAGTCGAGCGGCGTGGCGCCCTCGCCATTTTTGGGAACGTAGAGAATGTGCTTCTTAACTGCCGGGCCATGGAACACGATGTCGCGCTCTTGAGGCGTGAGCTGGCTAAACGGCACGTCGGTGCGCACGCCCATCTCGCCGGCCACCTGCTTCATCAGATCCCACATCAGCGTGCCCCAGGGAAGCACCGCACCCTCGTTGATGGTCTTTGACTCGTCGGGCACCAGGCTCGCCTCGTCCACCTCGCGCATGACGCCGGTGCCTCCGCAGGTAGGACACGCGCCGCCACTGTTAAAGGCAAGGTCCTCGGCCCCCGGCGCATAGAACTCGCGGCCGCATGCGGGGCACGCGAGCGACAGGCCCGCGGCCACGTTAAGGCTCGGCTCCACACGCGCCCCGCAATGCGGGCACACGTGATGGGCGCAGCGGCTAAAGAGCAGACGCAGACTGTTGTTGAGCTCGGTCATGGTGCCAAAAGTCGAGCGCACGCCCGGTACACTGGGGCGCTGATGCAATGCGAGTGCCGCCGGCACGTGCAGCACCTCGTCCACCTGAGCGTGCTCTGCCTGCGTCAGCCGACGGCGGGTATAGGTGCTGAGCGCCTCCAGGTAACGACGCGAGCCCTCGGCATAGAGCACCCCCAACGCCAGCGAGCTCTTGCCCGAGCCCGAGACGCCGGCAATACCCACGAGCTTTCCCAGCGGAATATCGATATCGATGTCTTTGAGGTTATGGACGCGCGCACCGCGCACCTCGATAGCACTTGGTTGTTGCGACACCGTCATCGCTCCCCTTCCTGTTAATCGAATGTGACAAAGGAATGTGACAAAGGGACAGTCCCTTTGTCACATCACTCGTGCCATAAAACACGATCTCGAATGTACTCGCCCAGCATGGGCACGCTAAACCGGACGAGACCGTATCCGGCGGCCTCGATGACGCGCTCGCGAATTAAGCTTGCGCGATATTTACTCGCCCAGCTCTGGGTGCGGTCGCAGCGCTCAATGATATCCGCCATGCGCGTCAGCTTGCCCTCGTCAACCGCCATAGCCTCGATAAAGAGGCGCTGTGGGGTGCGCAGCCCGTAATACAGAGGCGCGTCAACCGCTTCGTAGAACTCAGAGACGGCATCCGCATGACCAACCTCGACATCGCACCCTTCAATGACCTGCGAGCCACGCCGGACAGCAGACCGCCACATGTAATATCCCACCAGCTGAACCATATAGGGATGTCCCATGCTCTTGTGCGCCGCAAGGTCCGCCGTCCCCGCATCAATGCAAAGACCAGCACACTCGACCGTCTGGATATACGAATCGCGCACCTGGGGCAAAGAAATCGTCCCCAACGTACGCTGCTGGGCACGTCGCAAAAACGTCACGCTCGGCTCTTCGAGCAGATCGTCAACCATGCTGGGCAAGCCGGTAAAGACCAGCGCAAGACCGCGCTGGTCGCTATCGGGCAAGCCCGTGGCATCCTGGTCTCCGAGCACCTGCTGATAGAGAACGGCAAGAGCCGCCAGTTCCTCGATAGACGCAGATTGAGCCTCGTCAATCGCAAACAGAATACCCTTGCTTGGGCCGAGTTTCTTGAGACGTTCGTTGACCAGCCCTCGCAACGTCTCGCCTTTTGCCCGCGCCGCCTCAACCGACATCCGTCCAAACGATGGGCCAAACTCCATTGACGTCACAACGGGCTTATTCGAGCGGAGTGCGTCGGCCAAGCGGTCGCATAAACCAAGCGAAGCGGAATCGGAGACAACCGCCCATCCGCGCTCACTGGCCAGACGTTGCAGCTCCCGCAGGAGAACTGTTTTGCCACAGCCGCGGTTTCCTGTAATGAGCATGAGTCTGCCCGGCGCTCCGGCACCGTTATCGAGCCCCTCCTCAAAATCTTCGATGACCGACTCGCGACCGATGAGTATCGGAGGCCGCTTACCAGCCGTTGGCTTAAAGGGATTTGGATTCATGTCGGCCTCCTCGGATTGGCAAAGGCTAGCAATAGTTATACCAACTTATACCGAGTTATACCAACTGAATGTGACAAAGGAGTTGTCCCTTTGTCACATGTGGCCGAAAAATTCCGCGTCGGCGGGGCGATAGGGGCGGAAGGTGGCGGGATCGATCTTTACGTGCGCCGCGGCGGGGACGTCGTACCACTTGACGGTATAGCCGGCGCCGTGAGCGCAAAAGACCGAATCGGGCGTGTTGGGCAGATCGGCCTCGGGCTCATAGGCGGCCGCCTCGATTACGCGCTCGGCATCATGGCAAGCCGCATAGCCGGCGAACTCCAGGTACAGATGACCGCGACCGCTCGTGTAGGCAGCCACCTCCAGCGCATAATCCTGCACCTCGGATGCCGGCACGCGACCCACAAGCTTCGCCCGGTCTCCCGCCATCGTCGGCGGCTTGTACTCGGCGCCCATGCGCGTGGCATCCGAGAGCGCCCGGCCCACGCACTCCCCCGGCACCTCGAGTTCAAAGTGATACCACGGCTCCAGCAGCACGGCTGCGCCGACCTCACGCGCCTGCATCAAACCCTGGCGAATCGCGCGGTACGTGGCCTGGCGAAAATCGCCGCCCTCGGTGTGTTTGGCATGCGCGCGGCCGCCCGTAAGCGTAATGCGCACATCGGTGATGGGCGAGCCGGTCAGTGCGCCCAGGTGATCGCGCTCCATGGCGTTGGTGAGTGCCAAACGCTGCCAGTTAAGATCGAGCTTGTCGGTCGAGGTCACGGTGCCAAACTGCACGCCCGAACCCGCTGGCAACGGCTCCAGGCGCAAATGCACCTCGGCATAGTGGCGCAGCGGCTCAAAGTGGCCCACGCCCTCGACCGGCTGCGAGATCGTCTCCTTATAGAGAATGCCGCCAGACTCAAACTCAACCGAAAGGCCAAAGCGATCGACCAACACCCGCTGTACGACCTCGAGTTGCACGGCGCCCATCAACTGCAAATGAATCTGCTCAAGATGCGTATTCCAGCTTACGCCGAGCATAGGATCTTCATCCGCCAACTCAGTCAATGCTTTGAACACCGTGTGGACGTCGTGTTCGCCCGGAAGCACCGTATAGGTGAGAACTGGCGCAATGACGGGCGCATCGCACGCGGGTTCCGCGCCCAAGGCGTCCCCTGGGCGAACGTGCGCAAGACCCGTCACGGCACAAATACCGCCAGCGGCAACTTCTTGGGCAAGCTCATACTTCTCGCCGTTATAGATGCGCACCTGATCGACCTTTTGCTCCCATGCCTCGGCACCGGAGCGCCCCTCGATCATCTGCTTTGCATGCAGCGTGCCGCCGGTCACTTTTACCCAAGCCAAGCGCTCGCCGCGATCGCCGCGGCTGACGCGATAGACGCGCGCGGCGAACTCCGGCGGCCACGCCCTCTCACGCATCAGCGCGCACATGCCATCCAGCAGCTCGCCCACGCCCTGGTCCTTAAGCGCCGAGCCGGCAAAGCAAGGAAAGAGCCTGCGCTCGGCAACCATGCGCGAAAGCGTTGCGACGGAAAGCTCGCCTGTCTCAAGAAACTCCTCGAGGGCTGCCTCGTCCAACGCGGCAGCGTCCTCCCAAGCGGCGCCGCCCGCCAGCAGTTCGTTCGCATCGAGGCAGCCCTCGGAAAGACGCTGCCCAAGTTGTGCCAGCAAAACATCGCGGCCGGGATTCTCCAGATCGATTTTGTTGATAAAGACGAACGTCGGGATGTCATAGCGCGCAAGCAGGCGCCACAGGGTTTCGGTGTGTCCCTGCACGCCATCGTTGGCGCCCACAACCAAAATCGCGTAGTCGAGAGCGCGCAATGTGCGCTCTGCCTCGGCAGAAAAATCGACATGCCCCGGTGCATCCACGAGCATGACGTGGGTATCGCCATGGTCGAGCACGGCCTGCGACGAGAAAATCGTGATGCCGCGCTCGCGTTCGATAGCGTTGGTATCCAGGTGCGAGTCGCCGTCGTCCACACGGCCGCGCTTGCGAATGCGACCTGCGTTGAACAGCATGGCCTCGGCCAGCGTAGTCTTGCCGGCATCGACATGCGCCAAGATTCCAACGACCGCTTGCTTCGACATGGCTCTCCTCTTATTGCGAGCCCATCGCACGCGGCAACGGGCATTCTCGTTCCACACTGGATGATACAATTTACGAGCCGGCGGGCGAAGCGGGCCCTATCCCCCGACCGAGCTCATCGCCCCGCGTTGCCGCGCGGCGATTTTCGCAGGTTCGCGCCTTGCGAAAGCCGGCACCTCCCCTTTTTGTCTGCCCGGGTTCATCTGGGGCGGTAACAATGCGAGTCCCACAACGGCGCGTTTTACCAAAAATGGCCCCACTCGGGGCCATTTTTTATTTGAGCTGGGTGATGATACGTGCCTTGGCTCCTACGCCTCGCGCAGCCAATCAAACGCGACACGCGCCGTGCCGTCGGACACATAGACGATACCGACACGCTCGAACCCCGCCTTGGCGATGGCGCCCTGCATGGGCAAGTTGTCCTCGTGCGTGTCAATACGCAGATGGTCGGCGCATTCCTTGGCAAAGGCAAACATCGCCGCCGCGATACCGTGCGCGGTGCCGTCGGATGCCACGCGATGCAGCACGGCATACGGAGTGTCGCTGCGCCATTGACCGTCCTCAATCACGTCATAGCACTCGTCCGGACCCGGTAAAAAGGCAAACGTCGCCACCACGCGGCCGTCGACTTCGCACACGTAACTGCCACCAGCGGCAATATCGGCAGCCAGCTGCTCGGCCGAAGGCGTGCCCTCGGGCCACTGCGTGGCGTTGCCATGCGCGCGCATAAAGGCGCGGGCCGCGTCATAGATAGCCATGACGGCGGGAATGTCGGTATCGAGGGTTTTTCTGATCATCACGCGGCGACCTCACGTTTATTGGTATCACTTTGATTGAGCAATGATACCAACGTTTGGAGAGGAGCGCGAAGCAGATGGGGAGCAAAAAGCGAGCCGCCTGGTCAAAAGCCAAAAGCGAGTTTTTGGGCGCTGCCACCGGCGGCGATATGGGCGACCTGTTTGCGCGCGAGGACGAGCGCCGCGACGCACTAGACGCCGAGCGCGATGAAGCCTGGCGCTACAAGTCGTGCGAACGCAAAAACCGTTACGACACACGCGCCGAAGCCGAGGCCGTTATGGCCGACTGCGAAAACCGCGGACGGCGTGGTTTGGCCTGCTACAAATGCGAATACTGCGGCGGCTGGCACCTGACGTCGCACCCTTGGAAATAGACCCCGCATCGGCACGGCGCTGGCGAAGCGCCAGCCATCGTGCACAAGCTACGGGCGCGGCGGCACCAAAACATCGTAACGAACGGCCTTGCCCACAAGCTGATAGCTCGGCTTAACGCCGGCAAGCAGCGGCCCCTTCACCGGTCGCTTGATAACGACCTTGCGCGGGTGCACCGCAAGCGCAGCTTCGACCAGCGTCTCCTCGTCGGCGCACGGCTGCTCCAGATGGTGCAAAAGTTGAAACTTCTTTTTCACCGCCGCGCTCTTGGTGCGCTCGGGAAACATGGGGTCCAGATACACCACGTCGGGAGCGGTGAGCTCGCCCTGCCCGATCAGCTCGGCTGTATGGCGAAGGCCGGCAATGCTATCCTCGCCCGCATGTAAGCGCATGCGCGCCACGGCAGCCGCAAGCGCCGGATCATCTGCCGCGCGATCCAAAGCATCCTTGAGGAGCGCCGCGATCACGCAATCCTGTTCATACAGATCGACGGTAAAGCCCGCGGCCGCCAGCAGCAGCGAATCCTCGCCAAAACCTGCCGTGGCATCGACTGCCCACGGATGCTCAACGCCTTTCGCGCGCGCGGCCTTCACCAGCAGCTCCTGCTGCAGACGACCCTGCTTGAGCCGCGGAAGCATGCGGCCAAAATCGGCACGCAGCTCCATCGTGCCGTCGGTGAGCGTGAGGCCCTCGGACTTCCCGGTCAGCTCAAGCCCCGCGGCCCGAGCAACAGAAAAGGGATCGACGACGCCCATGGACACTCCTTAACAAGCAAAACGAATACGTGAGCGCCGTTTATGCCAGCACCCAACCGTCCGTTATTGTCCCACATGCGACATGGTCCACAGCATCCCAATGCAAAGCACCGCCATCAATCCCGTGCACACGGCAGCGATCACGGAATCGCCCATACGCCTTCCTAACGAACGCGGCTCGCGCACTTGCTTGGCCCCGTACATCATGGCCCCTCCTTCGGTCCAGCTCTTGCCATGGCCCCATCATCGCAGCGCCGCGCATACGCTGCCATCGATTTTGCTTACGCCCAGCTTTCCTTTTTGAAAGGTTGGGCCGCACAGGCAAGAGTCGCTTTCAGGCGCATGCATCGCCGCGTTGAACTACAATGTGCTTCACCATATGTGCAGCACAAAGGGTGCGCCAGGTTGGCGTACTCGTATCGAAAGGACCAGCCATGAGCTTCACTCGCAAGACTCTCAAAATCCTTGCCCTGATTTATTTTGTTCTGGGCATCGCCAGTCTCGTCATTGGAATCGCCGGCATCGCGACCGGCAAGCTCGAGTCCACCTACGGATCGAACGCCATGCTCGCCGCGGCCGTGATTATCGCCAAGGGCCTCATCGATCTCGCCGCAGGCGTTGCGGGCATCAAGGGTGCCAACAAGCCTTCGCAGGTTGACGGCGCGTTTAAGCTCGGTATCGTTGCTGCAGTCGCCACGCTTGCCCAGGCGGTGCTCACGCTTCCCGCGTTTGGCGGCGACGCCATAAACTATGGCGCCTTTGTCATCGTGGTGTACGACTTGTTCTTTGTTCAGCAGGCACACGACGTTAAGGCCGAGAACAAGGATCGTCTGTAGGCACCTGCCCCCACAGCTCCCTGCAGCCAAGCAACTAAAAAGGGCCGATCGCGCATCTCCGCGGTCGGCCCTTTACGTTTGCCCAGATAAAACCTGCCAAAATAAACCTGTCCCTTTTTGGTAGGTTAGTGGCGGTACTCGGCGATGATAAAGTCGATATCGGTCTGAAGGGTATCGAGGTTTGCCAGGCGCTCTTTGTCGGCGGGGCGCGTGCGGTAGTAGTAGGGCGTCATCTGGAACACCGCCTCGATGTCAGCCTGGGTCTGGAGGGTGATGGAAGCTGTCACCCGCTGCGTTCCGACCAGTTTAAGCTCGGTGGTCTGTGGCAGCTTCTCGTCATTGAGATATGGCGTGTCGTAGAGCACCTCCTTGAGGCCAAACAGATGACGGGCACCCGGCACCACGGTATAGAGCGAGCCCTCTGGCGCCAGCACGCGGGAAAATTCGCGCTCGTTAAAGGGAGCAAAGAGCTCGGTCACCATATCGAAGGCGTCATCGGCCACGGGAATGTCCTTCATGTTGGCCACGAAGAAGGTCGCATCGCCGCGCTTGGCGGCCAGGCGCACCATCTCTTTGCCCAGGTCAAAGCCGTAAGCATCCACGCCCGGCACCGCACCCATGGCGCTGGTGTAGTAGCCCTCGCCACAGCAAATGTCGAGCAAGGTCATGGGGTCGTTCGCAGACGCAGCACGCCCAGTCGCCCGCTCGCGCACCAGCTCGACCATCGCATCGCGCAACGGCGCATAGTAACCGCGGTTCAGAAAGTCGCGACGGCTGCGCGCCTGCGACTTGGGATCACCCATGGAGTCGCCGCTCTTGGACGAGCGCAGTAGATACAGATAGCCCTCGCGCGCACGGTCAAACCGGTGTCCGCCCGCACATGCAGCACCGCGCTCGTCGCCCACCAACGGCTCATGGCAAACGGGACACAACAACATGGCAACTCCTTAGCGCGAACAACACAACGCCCACCATTGTCGCACGCCTTCCCCACCTAGTCATTGGGGACGTTCTTAAATGACTAGTCGATTAGGAGTATCATCGTCTGCGCAAATAAGCGCGAATGAGCATGTTAGAGATTGAGAGCGTATGGCAGACACCGCATCTAAGCACATTGACATGACCACCGGCTCGCTGTGGCGCAATATTCCCCTGTTCGCCTTTCCCGTCGCCGCCACGAGCATCCTTGAGCAGCTGTCGAACCTCATCGCCACGGTCATCATCGGTAACTTCTCGGGCGACCAGGGAACCCTCGCCATGGCGGCGGTCGGCTCCAATGTTCCGCTTACCAGTCTTATGATCAACCTGTTTATTGGGCTGTCGCTTGGCTCCAACGTGGTCATCGCCAACGCCATCGGCCGCAACGATCAGAACATGGTCAAGCGCGCCGTCCATACCTCGATTCTCATGGCGCTTGTGGGCTTTGTCGTCATCGCGCTGGGCGAGATCTTTGCCGAGCCCATGCTCGCCGCGCTCAACGTTCCCGCCGAAACCATGCCGCTCGCCTCGCTCTACCTGCGCGTCTTTTTGCTCAGCATGCCCTCGATCTTGCTCTACAACTTTGAGGCCGCGATCTTCCGCTCCGTCGGCATCACCCGCATGCCGCTGCAGGCGCTTGCCGTGTCCACCGTCCTCAACATTGGCCTGGACCTCATCTTTGTCCCCGTACTCCACTGGGGCGTCGCGGGCGTCGCCATCGCCACCGCCATCGCCTACACCGTCAGCGCCGCTACGCTCTTTATCCGTCTGCTCAAGACCGACTCCGTCGTCCGCGTCACTCCACGCGACCTGGCTATCGACCCCGTCGCCCTCAGGCGCATCGTCAAGATCGGCCTGCCCGCCGGCATCCAGAGCGCCGTCTTTGCCGTCGCCAACATCATCATCCAGTCCGCCATCAACAGCTTGGGCACCGAGGTCATGGCGGCATCGAGCGCCGCCATGAGCCTGGAGTACGTGTGCTACAACCTGCTCAACAGCTTTAGCCAGGCTTGCACCACCTTTGTGGGGCAAAACCACGGTGCCCGCCAGATCGACCGTTGCACCAAGACCCTTAAGGTCTGCCTGGTCGAAGGTGGCATCGTCGCGCTCACTACCATCGTTATCATCGTCGGTCTGGGGCGCGAGATCCTAGCGCTGTTTAATAGCGACCCCAACATCGTCTCGATCGGCTATATCCGCGTGTGCTCGATCTTCCCGGCATACGCCTTTAGCATGTTTTACGAAAACATGTCCGGCTACCTGCGCGGCTTTGGCATCTCGCTCATGCCCGCCCTCATCACCATGATCTGCGTCTGCGGCATTCGCTTCTATTGGGTATTCTGCGTGTTCCCGCACTTCCGTACCTTTGCGAACATCATGATGGTCTACCCCATCAGCCTGGGCACCACGGCATTCTTTATGGTCGTAGCGGTATTGCTCTGCCACCCGGCACGCACCTATCGCACCGCCCAAGCCAAAGCGACAGCCCGCTAAACACCGCACTCAACGTCACGCCAGTCATTAATTGACAATATGCGAGCTCATATAGTCGATAAAACGCCTCGTGGCGATAGGCATGGTGTCCCAGCTGCGCCAGGCTGCCACTACGTCACGCGAGGGAGCGTGCACGATGGGACGCACGCGAATATCGGCCCTCATGCCCTCGACGGTACGGCGATACAGCATACTCACGCCTAGGCCCTCCTCCACCATCGCCATGATGGTGTAGTCGTCGGTCACCTCGCTCGTCACGTGCGGCGACAGCCCATGCGCCGCGAATGCATCGAGCACCAGGCTCTGTTCGCCCTCATCCAGCAGCACAAACGGCTCGGACGCCAGGTCGGCGAGCGTCACCTTTTCCTTTGCCGTCAGCGGATGCGCGGCCGGCAACAGTGCCACCAACTCATCGTGATAGACCACGCGCTTCTCGAGCCCAGCAGTAAATCCGCGTGCCGTAAAGCAAAAATCAACCACGCCATCGTGCACCCACTGGGCATTGCGCGTGTAATCGCCCTGTTTGAGCGTAAAGCGTACACCCGGATGCAGGGCACCAAAGTCGCGGATCACGCGCGGCAACACGGTGCGGCTCACGTTGGTAAACGTTGCGATACGAATATCAGTCGAGGAGAGTCCCAGCAATTCCTGGCGCTTGCCCTCAAGCTCGGCCTCGGCAGTTACAATCTGGCGCAGATACGGCAGGTACTGCTTGCCGTCGCGCGTAAGCGAAACGCCCTGCTTGCCGCGCTCGATAAGCGTGGTGCCCAGCTCGCGCTCGAGCGCCTTGACGGCCTGGCTCACCGCACTTTGCGTATAGCCTAGCTCGTCGGCCGCGCCCTTAAGACTGCCGCAATCGACCACCATACATACAATCTGATATCGCGATGCCATCGTGCCTCCACATCAGTGTAGCCGTAAAACGTTTTGCCAAGGCTTTTTCTACCTACATTAGTATTGCTTAATCATACTGAAGATACATTCGCTTTACTACATCAAAATCTGGGAGCAGAATCCTTTTTGCGAAACCGTTCTGTAACAAAAGGAGTCCCATGGATCGCAAAAAAGCAATCGCGCTCTCGTTTTCCGTTCCCGTCGCATGGGGCTTTTCGTACCCCCTCATGAAGATCGGCATGGACAGCATGAACGCCACGAGCATCGTTGCGCTGCGCTGCATCATCGCCTTTGTGGCCTGCCTGCTGCTCTTCCACAAGCACGCGCTGCGCATCAACCGCGACCTCATGGTTCGCGCCGCCATCATCGGCGCCATCATGGCAACCGAGCTCACCTGCATGTGCTTGGGCTCCAGCCTTACCTCCGCCTCCACCGCCGGCTTTTTGCAGAGCCTGACGGTCGTGATCGTGCCGTTTGCCAACGCCGCCCTGCTGCGCCGCGCCCCCGAGCGCAAAGTTCTCGTCGGCACCGCCATCGTCACCTGTGGCATGCTGCTGCTCTCGGGCGCCGACTTCACCAGCCTGAACCCGGGCGCGCTCATCATGTTGCTCTCGGCCTTTATCTATGCCGGCCATATCATTGTGGCGAAGCGCTTTGTCGAAGATGTCGACCCGCTGGCCCTGGGCGTTTGGCAGCTTGGCTTCGGCGGCTTATTCTCGGGTATCGCCGCATTCACCTTTGGCGGTTTCACGCTTCCCGGCACGCCGGGCGAGGTCGTGGTCGTCGTCGCACTCGCGCTCATCTGCTCTGCCTACGGCTTTATCACCCAAACGCTCGCGCAGCCCCACGTGCCCGCCGAGACCACAGGCTTTGCCTTCTCGCTCGAGCCGGTCTGCTCCGCTGTCTTCTCGTTCTTCCTGGTCGGCGAGGTCCTGAGCCCCATCGCCTTCTTTGGCGCCGCCCTCATCCTCACCGGCGTCATGGTGGCAACCGTCGAGCTCCCGCGTCTTCGTGCACACGGGCACGCTCGCATGGCAGGAGCGCCCGAGCGCGTCTCGTAGACCCCACTCCTTATACAGCCGCGGCATAAAGGCAACCGGTGCGCCTTTATAATAGATGCCAACAGAGCATCTGACGTAAAGGAGCCCCATGGACGCCGCGACCCGCGACCGCAACATAGCAACTTGGTTGGGCGATGCGCCGCAGCCGGTACGCGACACAACGAACCAGCTGCTCGAGCGCATCGCCCTTTTGCGTGCCGAGCAGACCATCTACCCGGCACAAGACGACATCCTCAATGCCCTCGCCTACACGCCGGCCGACCAGGTCAAGGTTGTCATCTTGGGTCAGGACCCCTATCACGGACCCAACCAGGCCATGGGGCTGTCGTTCTCGGTCCCCGCGTCGCAAACCAAGTTACCGCCGAGCCTGCGCAACATCTATAAGGAACTCAACGCCGATCTGGGCTGCCCCATTCCCGCCACGGGAGACCTAACCCCATGGGCACAGCAGGGCGTCTTGCTCCTCAACACTACGCTCACCGTGCGTGAGCATGCCGCGAATTCGCACGCCAAGCTGGGCTGGAGCACACTCACCGACTACGTTATCGAACGCTGCTGCCAGCTGCCCCAGCCGGTCGTCTTTTTGGCATGGGGACGCTTTGCCCAGCAAATGGTTGAGGGCAAGCTCGACGCGATCGGCGCGGGCAAGGCAACCGGCAAGTTCTGCCTGGCCTCTACGCACCCCTCGCCGCTTTCGGCCAACCGTGCCACGGCAGAACTCCCCGCCTTTATAGGGTCGCGCCCCTTCTCCGCTGCCAATCGGCTACTCGAACAGCACGGCTCGACCCCCGTCAACTGGACTTGCCTCGGCTAAAAACCGATACATCAAAAACGCGCCCGACGGCTTTCCATCGGGCGCGTTTCCTATTCGGGCCAAATAAATTGTGTGCGGCCGGCCTCGCCGCCATCGATCAGCAGGCTCTGCCCGGTCATAAACCGGTTGGTCACGCCCACAAAGTAGATCCACTCGGCGATCTCTTGGGCGGTGGCCCAGCGTTTAAGCGGCGTGAGCTCCATAATCTGGTTCCACAGGTGTTCGTCTTCCATCACGCAACGGTTGAGCGGCGTGATAACGCCGCCCGGGTCCACGCTGTTGGCGATGGCCTGCGGCGCCAGGCGGTTTGCAAGGTTCTTGGTGTAGGCGATAACGCCGCCCTTGCTGGCGGCATAGGCGGGAAACTCCGATCCCGTATGCCCGCTCGCCGACCCCACATTGACCACGGATGTAATGGCCGGCGCCGGCTTGGCGGCAAGCCCCTCCCCCACAAAGGCATAGCGCTCGGTCACGTTGATGGTGCCACGCAGGTTGGCGGCAATGTCGTCGGCCGAATCCTGCGTACCGGCGACGTTTACGATTACCTGGGGTTCAAGGTTAACTGGAAACGAGTCCGGCTCGCGGACATCAACGATCAGATGGCGGTAGCGCTCGTGTTCGATCGCCGCCGGCAGCAGATCAAAGCCCACGACCTCGTGACCCTCGTCCAAAAAGCGCTGCACGCACGCGGCTCCAATACCACCCGAAGCACCCGTGATCAAAACCCGCATATCTGCTCCTTAGGCGGTTGCGTGGCGCTCGAGGTACTCAGCACCCACATTCTCGCGCTCCCAGCCACGCACGACCTTGTAGCCCACGGGGCTCAGGAAGACCTCGCACAGCAGCTCGGCAACAGCGCCGGTCAGCGAGCACATAAGAACCTGCACCCAGGTCCAACCAAAGAACGTGTGGCTCACCACGATGGCAAAGACCAGGTTGTCGATAAACTGGCCAACGCCTGTAGACACATAGGAGCGGAAGGCAAAGCTCGCAAAGTTATTCTTTTTGAGCATACGGCCGAGCGACTGGTTGAGCGTGGAGTTAACCACGGCAGAAACGAGCATTGCCAGCGAAGATCCAAACACCACGTACCAGGTGCCGCCGATGGTGGCGTTAAGGGCGGTGTTGACCTCGATCATGCCCGTGTCATAGTAGGCGCCCCACATGCCGGGCGTGAGCGAGCATGCCCAAAAGCACAGGCTCACAGCCAGGTTGACCAGCAGCGCGAGGATAGAGATTTTGATGGATGCCTTAGCGCCAAAGCGCTTGCAGATCATGTCCTGGCACAAAAACGAAACCCAGCTCACCACAAAGCCGCAATCGAGTGCCAGATACGGCAGGCTGATGAGCTCTTTGTTGGCCAGCAGGTTCATCATGATGACGCTCACGAAAAACAGCGAAACCGTTGCCGCGGGAATGCTCCGCAACAGGACCTTATAGTCCTCCATGACCTTCTTGATCATTGTGTACTCCTTTGGTTTTAGGTTTAACGAGCAGGATATCGGACCCGAACTGCTCGGACGCCCCGGTCTTGAGACGACGGTGGGTATGATAGCCGCTCACACGGCATCAGGCAAGCAACCGGCGCGGCAGCCCCGCAGGTCCACCGCGCCGATGCGCTAAAACGCTACGTTGCCAAACTCCGACAGGATAAGGTCGGGGTTGTGGTCGGTTGCCCAGTCCACGTTCCACGGGCTCGTGAACAGCAGCAGCTTACCGCCGCGCATGTCCTCGACGCGCAGGGTATCGCGCGTGAGCGAAAGGCCCGGGATGTCGATGGTGTCGGGGTCGTTTTGGATCCAGCGGATGTCCGTATAGGGCAGCGGCTGGCGACGAACCTCAACACGGTACTCGGCCTTAAGACGGCGCTCGAGTACCTCAAACTGCAGCACGCCGACCACGCCCACGATGACGCTCTCCATGCCGGCACCCAGCTCGCGGAAGATCTGGATGGCACCCTCCTGGGCAAGCTCCTCCATACCCTTCACAAACTGCTTGCGCTTGAGCGTGTCGACCTGCGTAATGCGAGCGAACATCTCGGGGGCGAACGTCGGGATCTGCGGATACTGCACGCGGCGCTTACCGGAGCACACGGTGTCGCCGATGCTAAAGATGCCCGGGTCGAACAGACCAACGATATCGCCAGCGTACGCCTCGTCCACGATGGCGCGGTCGTCGGCCATCATCGAGGTGCCCGTAGCCAGCTTGAGCTTGCGGTTGCCCTGCACATGGAAGGCATCCATGCCGCGCTCGAACTTGCCCGAGCAAATGCGCACAAAGGCAATGCGGTCGCGGTGGTTCTTGTCCATGTTGGCCTGGATCTTAAACACGAAGCCGCTAAAGTCGTTCTCGGCGGGCGCGACCGGCTCGCTGGTGAGCGTATCGGTATAGGCACGCGGCGTCGGGGCCAGACGCAGGAACTCTTTAAGGAAGGGCTCCACGCCAAAGTTGGTGAGCGCCGAGCCAAAGAACGCCGGGCTCAGCTTGCCGCAGGCCACGGCATCCAAGTCGAGCTCGTCGCCGGCGCCATCGAGCAGCTCGATGTCGTCCATCAGGTTCTTATGGTTCTCTTCGCCAATAAGCTCGTCCATGGAAGGATCGCCCAGCTCGGCCTCGACCTCGGCGACCTTCTTGGTGGCGTTGGCGTGGCCGTCGCCCTCAAAGGCAATGACGCGACGGGTCTGACGGTCGAACACGCCGCGGAAGTTGCGGCCGCTGCCGATCGGCCAGTTCATGGGATACGTATTGATACCCAGGACGTTCTCGATCTCTTCCATGAGCTCAAACGGATCGCGAGCCTCGTGGTCGAGCTTATTCACAAAGGTGAAGATGGGAATGTGACGCAGCGTACAGACCTTAAAGAGCTTTTTGGTCTGGGCCTCGACGCCCTTGGCGCCGTCGATGACCATGACTGCGGCGTCGGCGGCCATAAGGGTACGGTAGGTATCCTCCGAGAAGTCCTGGTGGCCGGGGGTATCGAGGATGTTGACGCAGGCGCCATTATAGGTGAACTGCAGCACCGAGGAGGTAACGGAAATGCCGCGCTCCTTCTCGATGTCCATCCAGTCCGAGACGGCGTGCTTGGCCGAGCTCTTGCCCTTGACCGAACCGGCAGTCTCGATGCTGCCGGTATAGAGCAGCAGCTTCTCGGTAAGCGTGGTCTTACCGGCGTCCGGGTGGCTGATGATCGCGAATGTGCGGCGCGACGAGATTTCATCCGACAGGCTTGCCATGCGGATCCTTTCTTGCATTGAGTGCATTACGTCGTTGTAACCGCACCATTGTAGCCGCGAAATCCCGCCATAGGGCACCTATCAGGACAAATTCATTAGCCAAGCTCGCTGTGCACCTGGCAGTCGCCTCAAGGACTGTCTCGATCTGTAACAGTAAGACGGGTTTTGAGCCTCTACCTGTTACAGATCAAGACAAACCGGCAGGCCCGCCGGCACAATCTCGATTTGTAACATCTGACCGCCCAAATTGGGTCTAGCTGTTACAAATCGAGATAAACAGGAAGGCAGGGAGCCAATGTCTCAATCTGTAACATCTAGCCGCGCAAATCGACTCTTACTGTTACAGACTGAGACAAATAGGCAAGCGGGCAAATAAGATCTCGATCTGTAACAGCAGGCGACCCAAAACGGACCCAGGTGTTACAGATTGAGATTGTTTTGGAGCAAGCGCGGCGCCGATGGGCTATTCCACATTTAGCTCTTGCATAACTGTGCATAGTGTATATATACTGTGCTTACCGGTTATATACACGTGTAACCCAACAGCTAAGGAGCCGCTGTTGACATCATCCTATCCGATTCGAGCGATAAGCCTATCTACGAACAGATATCCTCACAGGTCAAAGCTCAGATCCTTTCGGGCACACTCACTGCGGGAGCCAAACTCCCCAGCATCCGCGCGCTCGCGAGCGATCTTGGCGTGAGCGTCATCACCACCAAGCGCGCCTACGCCGACCTGGAGCAGCTCGGGTTTATCTGCACCGTGCAGGGCAAGGGCTGTTTTGTCGCCGAGGGCAACCAGGAGCTCTTGCGCGAAAACCAGCTCTGCCATATCGAAGAACTGCTTGCGAAAGCGGCGAGCCAAGCCGAAGCCCTGGGCGTTACGCGCGACAAGCTGCACGAGATGCTCGACCTGATAGCCCCCGAAACCATGCAGTAGCCATCTGCAAGAAAGGCTATACCATGCAAAACCTTCTAGAACTCAAAGGCATCTCACGCCGTGTGAGCGACCGTTTTTCACTGCGAGACGTCACACTTGCCGTGGAGCCCGGCCAGATCGTTGGCTTTGTGGGCGCAAATGGCGCCGGCAAGACGACGACCATTCGCGCCGCGCTCGGGCTTATAAAGCTCGATGCCGGCGAGGCGCATCTGCTTGGACAGCGCTGCGACGCCAACGCGCCCGACGAGGCACAGCGCCACCTGCGCTCCCGCGTCGGCCTTGTCCTGGACACATGCCCCTTCCCCTCCACGCTCAAGGTGGGCCAGGTCGAGAGGCTCGTAGGCCCGGCGTACCCCACGTGGAGCTGCGAAACGTTCGCCGGATTCATCGACCGATTTGGCCTCGATCCCAAGACGAAGGTCAAGGACCTCTCCCGCGGCATGGGCATGAAGTTGCAGCTTGCCTGCGCACTCAGTCACAATGCCAAGCTGCTCGTTTTGGACGAAGCCACCGCAGGCCTTGATCCCATGGCGCGCGAGGAACTGCTCGACGAGCTGCTTGCCTTTGTCGCCGACGGCCAGCGCAGCGTGCTGCTCTCGAGCCACATTACGTCCGACCTCGATCACACCGCCGACCGCGTCATCTGCATCGATAACGGCTCGATTGTGTTTGACCTGCCGCGCGAGGACATTACTGACCGTGCTGGCATCGCTCACTGCACTCAGGCACAGGCCGCCGAGCTTATGGCTTGCGTCGAAGACGCCCGCGCCGCCCACCACGCCTACAGCGTGGACGTGCTTGTGCCCGACCGTCGCGAAACGCTCGAGGCCTTTCCAGAGATTCCCTGCGATCGGGCAACCATTGATGACTATCTTCGCCTCATGCTGAAAGGGGCTTCGAAATGAAACGCGCCTTTATGTCCGAGCTCGCCATCGTTCGCACGCTCGCCCCGAGCATCGCGGGCGTCGGCCTGTTCATCTTCGTCGTACTGGCCCTCGCCAACGCATCGGATGGCGATTCCGGTATGAGCGCCGGCGCCTGCGCGGTCAGTGCCATGTCGCCCATCATGGTCATGAGTTCGCTGGCCGGCTTCGACAATCAAAACGGATGGGAGCGTTATCGGGCGACGCTGCCCATCTCGCGCAAAGACATCATCTGTGCACGCTACCTGAGCATCATTGCCTTCTCGGCCGTTATGACCTGCGCCGCCGCGCTTTTGAGCATCATCACCTTTCCGTTCTTCGATCACATGGGCATGCCCTCGACGGGACAGATCGTCTTTGAGACCACGATAGCCTCCGCCGCATCGATGCTCATCTCCCTCATGATGGTGTTTCTGGCACAGCCGCTGTTCTTTCGATTTGGACACATGGAGGCGCTGCGCCTTTCCGTCGGCCTGTTTGCCCTGCTCGGATGCCTTGCCATGGCCACACTGAGCTCCTCCAACCCCATCAGCAACTGGCTCATGTCGATTGCTGGGGCGAATCCCGATCCCGCCGTCCTCGGCTGCCTGTGCGCAGGAATTGCCGTACTGGCCCTCGTGCTCTTTGCACTGAGTTGCGCCATCAGTACCAAGGTCTATCGAGCACGCGACCTGTAGGCAAGCGCGGTATCATCGGGCATGCGCCGCAGATCTGGCGCGGTCTTTTATGAGGAGGCGCTCAACCCGTGTCGTGGGTTACAGCAGCATTTGCATCAGCTTTCTTTGCCGGCATCACATCCATTTTGGCCAAATGCGGCATCAGGCACACCGACTCCGACGTTGCAACCGCCATCCGTACTTGCGTGGTGCTCGTATTTGCCTGGGCAATGGCGGGCATTTCTGGATCCATCGGAGCAATCGGCGCCATTCCCGCCAAAGCCTGGCTATTCCTCACCCTCTCGGGACTCGCCACCGGCGCCTCGTGGATCTGTTACTTTAAGGCGCTCAGCATCGGAGACGTCAACAAGGTTGCACCCGTCGACAAGATGAGCACCGTGCTCGCCGTGCTGATCGCCATAGTGCTTTTTGGTGAGACAGGCAACCTGGCGGTCAAGCTCGTGGGAACCGCAGTTATCACGCTCGGCACGTTTTTGATGATCGAGAAAAAGCAGTCCGTCGGCGCAGAGCAAAAGCAAGACCGAGCCTGGCTCGCTTACGCCCTCGGCGCCGCCGTGTTCGCGGCACTCACCTCCGTCCTCGCCAAGATCGGCATCGAAGGTGTCGAGTCAAACCTGGCCACGGCAATCCGCACCTGTGTGGTACTTGTTATGGCATGGGCAATCGTGGCTGCCAAGGGAAAGCTGGAGCAGGTCGCGCGCATTGACCCGCGCGAACTCGCATTTCTTGCGGCATCGGGCATTGCGACCGGCGCGTCGTGGCTGCTGTACTACTACGCCATCGCTGCAGGCCAGGTGAGCGTCGTCGTGCAAATCGACAAACTATCGATTGTCGTATCGGTGCTGTTCGCACGACTGGCCTTCAACGAAAAGCTGTCGCATCGAAGCGCCATCGGCCTTTTCCTCATCGTGCTGGGCACCGCCGCGCTCGCGATTTGGAAGTAGCGTCGGTGTCAGGCGAGATTCAGTCCACCCGCAAATCCGTGACACAGCGCCCACACCGGGCTTGAGATGTTTGTATTGCCCGCGCGCTACCGTGCTACTTGCGCAGCGGCTTGGGCAGCGGAATGCCCGCCGCGATGACGGCGGCGATGATCATGCAGACGATACCCTTGAGCGGGAAGCACATGAGCAGCAGGCCCACAACCATGACCGGCTGACGCATAACGACGCCCATCGTCGAGGCGGTGCAGACGGCGACGCAAAAGACCGGATCGGCGCCGGTGAGGATGGCAAGACCATAGCCCAGGCTCACACCCGAGAAGATAACCGGGAAGAAGTGGCCGCCACGCCAACCAAGGTTGATGAGGGCGGGCGTCAGCATGGCCTTAACAAGACCGGTCGCGATAAGCACGCCGGCGGGAATGGTCAGATAGGTCTCCATGAGCACGTCGGCTTGGGTCTCGCCGGCAAACATGGTGTAGGGCAGAGCCGTACCGCAGGCGGCAAGTACCAGACCGGCCAGCATTGCCTTAACGACAGGACGCTCTCCTATGGCCCGGGCAAACGTTTCGCTCGCGTGCTCAGAGACAAAGTACAGCCAGCCGCATACGGTGCCGACCAACGCCAGCGGAATGAGCCAGACAAGTTCCAGGTTGCCCACCTGAGCGGACTCGAACCTGGTCATGCCCATGCCGCCGCCCATAAGCTGGCCGAGCAGCAGGTAGGTACCCAGACCGCCGGCAATCGCGATGCCGTAGACCACGGTCTTTTGCGCCTTGGGCAGCTTGATGGTGATCTCGTCGGAGGCGGAATCCTCGTCTTCGTTGGCACCCTGACCGTCAGCACTTCCGGCGAGCGGCGCCACAAAGCCAAACACGGGCGCGGTAAAGAGTGCCGTCAGAGCAGCCTGGGTGCCCAGCAGCGTGAGCTCCCTAAACTCAGCTCCAAAGCGACGCATGCGGTCGCCGACCCAGCTGCACAGACCCGCGATAACGCCGGTCAGGCCGGCCTCCGGTCCAATGCTTCCGCCAAACAGCAGCGGCAGCAACGCCGCGAGCGAAAGCTTGCCCAGGTTGTCGTACGGATAGCGACCGTCTTGCTTAACCTTGGCCATTACCTGGTTGAGGTCATCGGTCTTGGTGCCCGTCATCTTTTCGTACAGGCCGATCAGCAGGCCGCCCAGCAGGCAGACGAAAAACGGATACGGCAAAAACCCGAACGGGCCGCTCGCGAGCTCGGGTGAAGCGACGCCCAGCATATGCGGGATCTCGGTCCATAGATAGTCGATACCGCGCTCCATCGCAAAGAAGAACAGCCAGACCGCGGTGCCCGCAAACGCACCGGTCGCAGCCACGCTCACTAAGAACAGCGCACGGTTTTTGGGTTTTGCAAGGGTATCCATCGGGACCTCCCGTGGTCAAATCGACAAAGATACGTTTTATTGTAGGACGAGCAGGCCTCGGGCGGGCTAACCATCTACGCCGCGAACGGTGCCGTTGGGTGCCGCACGAGCGATGAGCCTAAGGCTTAGGCGCCGATAATCGATGCGATTTGACGCAGGTCGTCGGCAAAGTAGATGCCGGTCTGGCGCTGCGGGCTCGATAGGCCCTTGTCGATCATGCGCCCGAGCAGCGACTTAAGATCGTTGTAGTAGCCCCCGAGGTTGTACAGGATGCACGGCGCATCGAGATGCCCCAACGACACGGCGGACATGACCTCGGCAATCTCCTCGAGCGTGCCCGTACCGCCCGGGAAGGCGATGAACGCGTCGCCGAGCTCGATCATCTTGGCCTTACGCTCGGCCATGTCACTCGTCACGATGAGATCGTCAATACCGTCGTGTTGAAACTCTGCCTCGATAAAAAAGCTCGGCTCAACGCCCGTCACATGCCCGCCAGCATTGAGCACGCTATCGGCAAGCGCGCCCATCAGGCCCGACTTGGAGCCGCCGTATACCAGCGCGTGGCCGTTGGAGCCAATCCACGTGCCGAGCTCTCGCACTGCAGGCAGAAACGCCGGGTCGTTGCCGACGCTCGCGCCCAGGTATACCGTGATATTCATATTCAGTCCCCCTCGTCGTGACGCGCGTCGCCCGTTCTAGCGTTGGCGTCGGCGATATTCGCGCACACGGCGCGACAGGTCGGCGAGCTCGTCACGATCGAGCTCTTCCAAATGCTCGAGATCGTCCATAAAGCGCGCCATGGTGTCCTTTTGACGCATCTTGATGAGCGTGTTGCAGTAGTTCACCGCCACGCCCGTGAGCATGGCGATGTAGAAGATGCTGATGACGCTCAAAACGACGGTGATAGCGCGGGCAACCGGCGTCTCGGCCGGGATATCACCGAAGCCGATCGTCGATACGGTCTCAAAGCTAAACCAGAGGCCGTCGCCAAACGTGAGGGTCGTGGGCTCGGACAGCCAGACGGCCGTCGAGCACAGCAGATAGAAGACGAGAAACAGGCCCGTGATGCGCGCAAAGCCAGCCTGGCGCAACACGTCAGCAAGCGTCCTCAACTTGTTCATCGCGACCTCTTTTCCCAGACGCCCAATCACATTCGCTCGGTATTGTCCCACGCCTCCCCCGCAAACGGAACTAGTCATTGGGGACGTTCTTAAATGACTAGTCAAACAAGAACGTCCCCAATGACTACCTGACCGTTTAGCGGTGCGGTGGCTGAGTGGGCAGGTTGAGCTGGTATCCTTATGTGATACTGTCTCGACTCGATAGGATTACATGTGAAACCTTCCGCCATCCTTCGTTTGGCTCTATATCGCACCCTAGCCGTCGCGGTTGCCGTACTCACCGTACTGAGCGCCGTCATGCCTGCCCCCGCCTTTGCCGCCGACTCCGACCACCAGGTCAAGACGGTCCGCGTTGGCTGGCTCGTCAACAACAAAGGCTTCCAGGAAGGCACGCCGGGCGAGCGCCTCTCGGGATGGGGCTACGAGTACCTCCAGACCCTCTCGTATTACACAAAGGGCTGGCAATACGAATACGTTAGCGGCACCTTCTCCGAGCTTATGGACATGCTCGAGGCAGGCGAAATCGACCTCATGCCCAACATCTCGTATTCGGCAGAACGCGAGCAGAAGCTGCTCTTTTCCTCAAATCCCGAGGGCACCGAGCGCTACTACATCTACGCCAGGCCCGACCGCGACGATCTGGCCAAGGGTGACCCCCAGGCGCTCCAAGGCCTCACCATCGGCTGCAACTCTGGCGTTATGCAAACTATCGTCGGCCAGCAGTGGCTCGCCGACGAAGGCGTCACCTGCACCTATAAAGAAATCGACACCGGCAGTGCCCTCTTTGAGGCGCTTGCAGACGGCGAGGTCGACGCCGTCATCATGAACGATACCATTTCGTCGCCCGATGCGTCACCCATATTCTACGTAGGCTCGAGCGACTACTATTTTGCCGTTCCCAAAAGCCGCCCCGATCTGATGAACGACATCAACGCCGCCATGACGACCATCGCCCGCGATAATCCGCGCTATAACGAGGAAGTCAAATCGAGTTACTCGACCCAAAACAGTGGCTCGTCATCGCTCACCGGCCCCGAGACCACCTGGCTCAAAGCAAACGGCAATACCATCACGCTCGGCTATCTTAAAAACCAACTTCCCTACTGCACGCAAAATGACGACGGCGAGATGGAAGGATCGCTCGCCTCGCTTGCAACGACGTTGCACGACAAGTTTGGTATTACGGTCAAAACAATCGCACTCTCGAACAACAAGCAAATGATCAAAGCCCTTTCCAACGGAACCATCGATGTCGCCCTGCCATTGTTTCGCGACTACTGGCTCGCCGAGCAGACAGGGGTCATCCAGTCAAACTCGATGGGAACGGTTTCGCTGACCGCCATTCACAGTGGCAAAAACCTGAACAGCGACCTTAAGAACATCGCTTGTACAAAGAGCACAATCGTTAACCGTTTTGAGCTCGAAAGTCTCTTCCCGAACGCAACAGTAACCGAGTACTCGAATGACGGCGAGGTGCTCAAAGCCCTCAATGAGGGGAAGGCACGTTGCATCATTGTCCCCAGCACGCGCCTGGAAACTCTCCGCGACACCCACGACATCGAGGATTTCGAAACACAGGAACTCACCAACACGGCGCAGCTATCGTGTTTAATTTCGCGCGGCAAGCCCGAGCTGCTGGGAATCATCAATAAGGGCATCGTCAATGCAGGTGAATCGCTCTCTGCAAACAGCTATTTCCCCACATCGTACTCGGCGCAAGAATCGGACACGTTCCAGTTTTTCTATCGCAACAGCACCGCCATTGCGACTGTTATCATCTGCATCTTGCTCACCAGCATCGCCATCCTTGTCTGGTCGCTTTACCGCGCACAGGAGGAACGGCAGAAAGCTGATGCCGCCAACACCGCCAAAACCGCTTTCCTCACGCGCATGAGCCACGACATCCGCACGCCGCTCAACGGCATCCTGGGCCTTATCGAAATTGAGGAATTGAGAGAAGGCGACATGCAGGTCGCCCGCGAAAGCCGCGCCAAGGCGCGCGTTGCCGCCAATCACCTGCTGTCACTGATTAACGACATCCTCGAGATGGGCAGGATCGAGGAGTGCAAAGTGACGCTCGAGCACGAATCATTCAACCTTAAAGAGCTGTGCGACAATGCGCTCGTACTGTGCAAGCTCCGCGCATCGGACCGCGGCATAACCATGCTCGACACCAGCGAGCCCTACGCTGTCGACCAATATATGATCGGCAGCCCCACCCATATTCGGCAGATCCTTGTCAACCTGCTCGACAACAGCATCAAGTACAACAAGCACGGAGGCACCGTCACGTTCTCATCGACCATCAAACCGGTCGACGACGAGCACGCCGTGTTTTGCTTTAGCGTCTCGGATACCGGCATTGGCATGACATCCGAGTTTTTGGCACACATTTACGAGCCGTTTGCCCAGGAAGGCGACGATGCGCGCAGCAAGTTCCAAGGAACCGGCATTGGCATGTCTATCGTCAAATCGCTCATCGATATGATGGGCGGCACGATTGAGATTTCGAGTGAGGTTGGCGTGGGGAGTACGTTTGACGTCCGGATTCCGCTCGATATCGACAAGAACCCTCAGATAAAAGAATGTGCAGACACGCAGGTAAGCAGCTGCTCGCTCGCCGGCATGAACGTCCTTTTGGCAGAAGATAACGAACTCAATGCCGAGATTGCCCAAGCTCTGCTCGAAAGCGAAGGCATCGTCGTGACTCGCGCCGCCGACGGCAACGAAACGGTCGATCTATATGTTGGTCGTCCCGCCGGCAGCTTCGATGCAATCCTGATGGACATCATGATGCCGGGCATGGACGGCTACGAGGCAACCCGGGCGATCCGCCTGAGCGAAAAGGCCGATGCGGCCGACATCCCCATCATCGCGCTCACCGCCAACGCCTTTGCCGAAGACGCCAAGGCGGCACACGACGCCGGCATGAACGCCCATCTGCCCAAACCGCTCGACTTTAGCAAGCTCAAAAACATACTCGCCTATATCAAGAAAAACGGGGCTGTTTCGCTATAGTTTGTGCTCAACCACCATGCGCAGTAGAAAGGAAGCCAACGATGTTTAGGCCCTTACGTCGAAAGAAACGCGCCATCACCGACGAGAAAGCGCGCGAACTGCTCGCTACCTGCAAGCGCGGCGTCTTTGCCGTCAACGGCGATGATGGCTACCCCTATGCCATTCCCGTCAACTACTTCTTTGACGCCGAGCACGACAAGATTTATTTCCATGGCGCCAAGGCTGGCCACAAGGTCGATTCACTCAGGCATGATGATAAAGTCTGCTTTACCGTTTACGGCAACGAGTGGTACAAGGACGGCGACTGGGCTCCCTACGTTATGAGTACCGTTGTCTTTGGTCGTTGTCGCCTGGTAGATGAAGCGCCCGCGTTTATCGAGGACAAAGTCCGTCAGCTCGCGCTTAGGTACTACCCTTCTGCCGAAGAAGTCGAGGAGGAGATCGCCAAAGACATAAAGGGCGTCCAGCTCTACGAGATTTCGATTGAACATCTTTGCGGCAAGCAGATTCATGAAAAGTAGCGAATGCGGAAAACGCGCTCGCTACCCTCTGCGCCCCATGTGCCCACGCATTTTGACGGCGTGGGCACATGGGGCAGCACTCGAATCGAGCGCCCCCTATACCCCAAAAACGTAGCGGTCCAGGCGCTCACACGCCTCCTTTACCCGCGAAAGCGGCAGCGCCAGATTCACACGAATGTGGCAGGGCCCGTGGAACGGGCGGCCGTCCTGATACCCCACGCCCACGCGCGCCCCCTCGTCGAGCAGCCACTGAATATCGTGGCCATGCTCGCGACACCACTCGGTGCAGTCCAGAAACACCATGTACGTGCCCTGCGGACGCGAATAGCCCACACCCTCAAAATGCTCGTCCACGTAATTGCAGAAGTACTCGATATTGCCGGCAAGCACCTGGTTGAGCTCGTCCACCCACTCGTAGCCTTGCGGCTGGTAGGCACCGATAAGCGCATGCATGGAGAGGACGTTCATCTCGTTGTAGTGAGTCTTGTTGGACACGGCGCACACGCGGTCGCGCAGCGTCTCGTTGTAGATGATGTGGTAGCTGCCGACCAGGCCCGCCAGGTTAAACGTCTTGCTGGGCGCGTAGAGGGCAACCGTGCGCATACGGGCATCCTCGCTCACCGACTGCGTCGGGATATGCTTGTGACCGGGCAGGATGATGTCGGACCAGATCTCGTCCGAGATCACCACGCAATCGTGCTGACGATAGATGTCCATGGCACGTTCGATCTCGTCGCGCCCCCATACGCGGCCGCAGGGATTGTGCGGCGAGCAGAACACCGCGGCATGGATGTGGTTTTGGGCGAGCTTTCGCTCCATGTCCTCAAAGTCCATGCGCCACACGCCCCGATCGTCGAGCTTAAGCGGGCTGTGGACAATGCGATAGCCCGCGGCTTCGATAGACTTGGTAAAGCCGATGTAGGTGGGACTGTGGACCAGTACCGCATCGCCCGGCTGGACATATGCACGCAGCGTCGACACGACACCGCCCAGCACGCCGTTTTCGTAGCCGATATGCTCCGGCGCCAAGCCCTCAACGCCGTTGCGACGGCTTTGCCATTCGATGATGCGGTCGAAGTACTCGTCACGCGGATTGAAATAGCCAAACATGGGATGCTGGGCGCGCTGAATGATGTGTTCCTGAACCGTGGGCACCGTGGCAAAATTCATATCCGCCACCCACATGGGGATGCGGTCGAAGCCCTCGTCGGGTGCGTTCGGAGCCATGTCGGGAATTTCTCCCCAGGAGTCAACGGCGATGGCGTCCATACCGTGGCGGTCGATAAGCGAGGTAAAGTCGTATTTCATGCTGAGCTCCCGTGCAAAGCGGATTGTTTCGGTAGGCGTTATTGTCCACCAGCGTGGGCGGTTTTGGGGCGGAGTTTGGCGCTTAATTTGACGGGTGCGGACGAATGGCTGGTTAGTCTCGCGCGTCGTTGATGGCGGTTATCGTCAACCTGGTTCCGTCGACCGTAAACGATATGTCAAGCCCAGCGTAAGCCAAATGGTAAACGCGGTTTGGCTCGTGTTTGCTGCCCGCACGGCGCGGATCTTGGCGGAGCACCTCGATCAAGCCGGGGAGCTTTGTGTCCGGGACCATGTCCCGCAGCGCTTGCGGGAGCTCGACATCGAGCTCTTGCCATGGCGCGTCCTCAATCCAGCCGCCCGTCGCATCCGGGTGACAGTCCGCAAACGGAATGTAAGGCTTAATGTCGTAGATGGGCGTACCGTCGCGCAGGTCGGCCCCCAGCACATGGATGATGGGACCATCGTCGGTGAGCTCGACACGATCAAGCTTGACGCAGGTGAGCCCGATGGGATTAGGGCGAAACGGACTGCGCGTGGCAAACACGCCCACGCGTTCGGCTCCACCCAGACGCGGCGGGCGCACGGTTTTCGACCATTTTGCGTTGGTGCCGGACCTATCCTGCGACTTGGCATCGGCGGCTATGTCCTGAGCCGTGCCGCCGGGCGTTCCGTTTTCGAAGCGCCACAGCAGCCATAGGTGAGAGAAAGAATCCAGGCCCTCAACCGCTGCGTTGGAGGCAAATTCCGGCTCAAAGACGATGCGCCCCTGCAGATGGGGCGCCAAAAAACTGTTGCGCGGAATGCCGAACTTCTGCGGCAGGTCGGTATGTATGTGTGCGATAGGTTCCATGCCGGTCATTGTACGGCATGAAGGTGTGAGGCGTCGTGCGCAATTCTTTGTCGCGGTCCCCCGTCGTGCAACCAACGGTTGCTTGGAAGGGCGTCTGCCGCCGCGTATGCTTAAAGCCATCAACCAGCAGAAAGGAGCCGCTATGGCCTTCGCAGAAAAGCTCATTGCTGTCCGTCGCGCCCATCACCTAACTCAGGAGCAGCTCGCCGCCAAGCTCTTCGTCACACGCCAAGCCGTCAGCCGTTGGGAGCGCGGCGAGGTCACACCGGGCATCGACATGATGAAGCTCATTGCCGCCGTGACCGGCGAGCCACTGTCTCATCTGCTCGAAATGCCCGAGTACTATTGTCAGAGCTGCGGCATGATACTCACGCCCGACGACTGCGGTACCGATGCTCACGGCGCAACGACCGACCATTACTGCAAGTGGTGCTACGACCACGGCAAGTACACCTACGAGACCACGATGGAGGCAATGATCGAGGACTGCGCTCCGCGTCTGGCGCAAAACACCGGCATGTCGCTCGACGAGGCAGTCTCGCTCATGGGTGCCGTGCTGCCGCAACTGGAGCGCTGGCGTACCGTGCAGGAAAACGAGGAGCGCTACGGCGCCGAGGCACGGGCGCGCTATGGCGATGAGGCTATCGATGCAGCAAACGAAACGTTACTGGACATGGATCCCCAGACATGGAACGACATGAAGGAACTCGAGCGTGCCATTCTGGGTCAGCTCTCGATTGCCATGGGCGACGGCGATCCAAAGAGTAACGAAGCCCGCAAGCTTGTCGCAATGCACCGCCGATGGATTGGCCTTAACTGGGGACACGAGCCCCAGGACGAAGCATACCTGGGCCTCGCCAATGGTTATCTTGCCGACCAGCGCTTTGTTGACTACTACGACAACCCCTGCGGCACCGGAGCCACAGCGTTTCTGGTACAGGCAATCGAGTCGTCGTTGACGCGTGCATAGACCGCGGCGGCTTTGGGTATTTCAATCGAAACCTCAACCGATTGGAGACCTATGGCTACTGATCACGAGCTCGCGCTCTACGTTATGACCGGCTGCCCGTATTGCATAAAGGTCAAGCGTTTCCTGGCCGATAACGGCGTGACCATCCCCGAGCGCAACATCTCGACCGATACCGAAGCCGAGCAGGCACTCATCGCCATCGGCGGAAAACGCCAGGTTCCCTGCCTGTTCATCGACGGCAAACCACTCTACGAATCGAGCGACATCATCGCGTGGATACAGAAGAACCTGCTCTAGTACGCAATTGCAGTCGGCTCGCCCCGACGTCCAAGCCCATACGACCCAAACATGTACACCAGCATCCAAAGTCGACGTTTTTCGACATCTTTGGATGCTGGTGTACAGCTTTTTGCATGGCCCCGGCACAGGTAGTCGTTGGGGACGTTCTTAAATGACTAGTTGTTTGAGACAGCCTTTGGATTATGGCTGTTTGGGGCCATCTGACGTCTCTGGAAAGGGCTCCTTAGAGGGCCGTGTTCAAAAAATGGCAAATATGAGTACTGCTACTTGTTTAGTAACAGCAATTTTAATCATTTCAGGGATCATTCAACGCCCCAAGCGCCCACAGACGGCGTTATTTCTCCCCATATGTTCAATAAAAGAGACGCCTAATGGTATTAAATCTCATCAGGGACCTCATTTTTGAACAAAATAAATGCAACCATAATGGCAACAGTACTCATATTTGCCCTTTTTTGCACACAGCCCTCCAGAATAGTCGTTAGGAACGGTAGCGCACAGAGATGTGGTGTAAGAGGCGGGGCATGCCCCGCCTCCGCCCTTTCCTGAAAGGGAGGGGACACCGCCTAGAATTCGTCGTTGGAGTAATGAAGGTGACGAATGGAAGGAAAGGCGATGCCCCAAGAAGAGAGTGTACTGCGCCTCGGCCGCGACGAGGCCCTCGAGGCGGCGAGGCTTTGGCAGGAGTGCGGCGACGCGCGCGAGTTCGCGTGCAGGGTGCTGGGCAGCGTGATGAACGCGCTGATGGACTCCGAGGCCCAGCAGATGTGCGGCGCGAGCCGCAATGAGCGCAGCGACGGCAGGGAGAACAGTCGCAACGGCTACCGCCCCAGGTCGCTCAAGACCGCCGTGGGCGACGTGGAGCTCGAGATACCCAAGCTCAGGCACGGCACCTACTACCCCGAGGGCATGCTCGCGCGATGGTCGCGCGTCGACACCTCGGTGGCCGCCGTCGTGCAGGAGATGTACGTATGCGGCGTGTCCACCCGCAAGGTCGAGCGCGTGGCGTCCAAGCTGGGCATATCCTCGCTGTCGAGCTCGGAGGTCTCGAGCCTCTGCTCCGACCTCGACGCCGAGGTGGCGGAGTTCCGCCGCCGCGACCTGTCGGGCACGCCGTGCTGCTACCTGTGGCTCGACGCTACCTATATGAGCTGCAGGGTCGGCTCGTCGGTCGTCTCGCAGGGCGTCGTGACCGCGATCGGGCTGGGCGCCGACGGGCGCAAGCACTTCCTGGGCTGCGACGTGGTCGACACCGAGAGCGAGGACTCCTGGGCGGCATTCCTCGGCGGGCTGCGCGAGCGCGGGCTGGCCGGCGTTCGCCTCGTGGTCTCCGACAGCCACGCCGGGCTCGTGGCCGCCGTC
>UQTN01000002.1 GCA_900543945.1 uncultured Collinsella sp.
GCTTCTTCAGCAGATCGATATCCCGTACCACAAGATCGGACTTTGTGCAGATCAGAATATCTGCATCGCTGCCAATCAGCTGCTCCAGGAGTTTCCTGGTATTCCCGAATCGCTCCTCCTGTGGATTGTAGCCATCCGTCACAGAACCGATAACCACCCGCTGTCCAGCGTATTTCTTCGGATTCTTGATTTCCGGCCAATGCTTCACATCAAGAAAGGTGCCCCATTCCTCCTTGTGTCCGGTAAAGCGCTTCATAAAGGAGGCATAGCAATACTTGCAGGCATGCGTGCAGCCTACATAGGGATTGACCGAGTAGCCGCCTACCGGCAGGCTGGACTTGGTCATGATGTTCTTTGCTTCCACCTCATTGATGAGGATTCCATCGATCACTTCCGCCATGTTCTCTGCATCTCCAGCACTATTTCGAATTCTTCCGGCAATTCCTGAATCATGTATTCGTCCCCTATGACAGAGACGAGGTCTTCCTTCATAAACATTGGAATGCCAAGCGCGTGCGCCTGGTCCGTCAAAGACCATGCCCACTCCGGTTCCGTATGAACCTTCCTGCTCTGCGCCCCGGTCATGGTACCGACGACGATCCAGTTGATTCCGGAAAGGTCGACCGTACCGGGATCGTCGAATAGCGGCTCAAAAGTAACGAAGAAGTGATTTGCTTTGACGTTTTTCCGAAGGGCGTCGATACGCCACAGCTCCGCTTTCCTCGTCACCGTAACGCCGAACCATGCGTTTTCCAGGTCGGTATCTAAATCCAGCAAATCGGGTCTCTTGGTCAGGAACAGGAACTGATGCTGTGGATTCTCATGGATCTTTGCAAATACCTCGTCTCGCCATTCCAGCTTCCACCCGGAGAGATCGCTCATGCCGGTAAGGAGAAAGTTCTGCGGGCGTTTCTTTTCCATCATCTTGAGCTTGCTCGGGAAGAACGCAGGATCAGCGAAGTCGTCAATCATATGCCAACGTTTCACATTGTTACGGGCATAGCAATATGGACACCCCACCGTGCAGCCGATGACGATATTCATATTCTGAATCTGATTTTTGATGCAGATGCTCATAACGCCTGCCTACCTGCCTCTCCCGTAAACACGCAATCAGCCTCCCCCACCTTGCGGGCAAAAACCTCGATATCTTGCTTGCAAGCAGCAGGCTCGCAATCGCTCAAATCGTATGACGTGCCGCCGTTTCGATAGACGGCCCGATGGGAAAACGATCGGCTGACAAGCCCGATGCCGAGCTTCTCGCACAGGGTCATCCGTGCTCCCTTTCAGCTATAAAAAACAGGTGTCTATAAACAGTATCCTTGTTGATTTTCGCAGGGGCAATGAACAAACGCGTGCACCTGTCGATAAACGAACAGCTACTGGACATTGTCAAACGACTCAGATTGGAGAGGCGATGGGAGAAACCAAGATCGACCGCCGGCGGCGCTACACCCTCTCGGTCATACAGGAGGCGTTCTTCGCGCTGCTGGCCGAGGTCGGCTTCGCGAAGATGACGGCGGCGGACATCTGCCGCCGCGCCGAGATCAACCGGGGAACGTTCTATCTGCATTACGAGGATAAGTACGCGCTGCTCGATGCGCTTATCGACGAGGCATTGGCAGCGGCTCCCCCGCTTGAGGGGGTTGAATCGGCAACGCTTTGCCAGCGTCCGCCGGCAGACGACGATTATCGCCTGCTTTATTCGGACAGCGACGCATACGCTCGCGTAGCCCAGCGCGTCATAGAACGCGGAGCGGAGCAGATGGTTCCCTGGGTCATGGAGAAAACAGGGCTTTCACGCGAAGACGCCTTCCTGCTCTTCGTCCACAACGTTCAGGGCAATCTGGCCGTCAACCGCCTGCTCGGCTGGAGACGAGGCCCCGAGTTCGCCCATGCCCAGGAGCTGCTCAACGCCTATTCCGAAGGGGGCTTACTGGCGGTATCCGCTCTTCGCGATTCCGATAACCCATCGTGACCTGCGATTCAGGAATACCAGCCTCCGAGCCCTCTCGTTCGGAGGCTGCGGCTAAAACCTCATTGCGCGTCTACCGCTCCGCGTTACTCGCCACCTGCCCGCGCCGCCGAGAGCAGGGCGCCCAAATCGGCCTGGATCGCCCCTGCCTTGCTTCCAAGCTGCAACGGAGCCGAGCCGCCCGAGATGTTTACGCTCAAAAGGTGCGCATCCGGCAGCTTCGCGGTCATGCTCCAGGACGGGAGCGTGATGATGCCGGGGGTCATCTCGCCCACGCCAAGCTCCAGCAACAGCACGCGGCGATCGCTGCGCTCGCGCACGAAGCGCTCGTATCGTCCGAGGCTCTTGCGCCATACCGCACCCTGCAGAAACGTGTCGTCGCGCACCCACGGCACAAGCTGCCAGCCGCAGTGCGGGCATCGGGGGACATCCTCGCTGCGGATCTCGAACCCCGCCATGCCCGCGAGCATGCGCTCGACGTAGGGGCTCGCCTCGAAGAGCTCGTCGCAGCATGGCTGCTTGCATTGAAGGTGCGCGAAGCTTCCCTGATAGTTGCAGATCCTCTCGGTGGGAAACGTCTTCTCGACTTGGGTGTCTACATTGGTGCTCAGGATGAAGTAGTCCTTATGGCCGATGAGGGACCGTAGGTCGAGATAGGGCTGCGAGGTCGGCTCGCGCAGCATGAAATCGATATATCGCGCGTAGTAGGCCCATTGCTGCTCGAGGCTGGGGTAGAGGTGGTAGAAGCCGTCGAAAAGGCTCTTGAAGCCAAAGGCTTGCTGCCAGTCCGCCATTCCTGCGCGCGCCATGCCCGCGCGGTTGTAATGGTTGAACCCGGCGGCGCTCGACATGCCCGAGCCGATGCCGACGATGATGGCGTCGGCATCGTCGATAAGGCTTCGAAGCCTACGCGCTTCTCTTTCTAGGGGTGGCATCGGGCGATCTCCTCGAAAGCCGGGGCCATATCGCCGTCAACGAGAATCGTCTCGCACGAAGCGTCGGGCGCCATGGCCTGGCCGTAGTTGAACACGATGTAGGTGGCGTGCTCGCAGGCGTTCGCGATCTGGGCGAGCATGTGCTTTATGACGCCGTTGTGCAGTCCCACGCCAAGTTCGAGGATGGCGACCCTGCCGTTGCGATGGGCTTGCACAAGACGCGCGAGCTCGTCGAGCTGGGTCATGGCGAGGGCGTCTGGATGGGCGAGGCGCCGCGCGTCAACCGACGTGCGCGTGCCCCCCTCAGTCTCGAGCACGCGCTCCTCGTCGAACCCGGCGCGCGCGAAGTGCCCGTCGATGTTGCATGTGACCACGAAGGTGTCGGCGTGCTCCGTAAGACGCCGCAGCCCGTTCATGAGCGAGCCGGGCTCATATTCGAGATACTCCTTTTGATGGAACCGCTCGGCCCATCGGCGTCGCACGCTGGCATCCGGGGAAGCGAGCCCCTGCAGTATGCAGCCGATGCCGTCTGCCTGGGCGAGGTCCCCGTACGCCTCTTGGAAATGAGCATCGGCGCAGAAAAGGTTGAGCCCCTCCGCCATGTCGAGTCCGTTGCTAGCGCCGATGATGACAAGATCCGCTTCGGCTAGCGCCCTGCCTATGCGAACTGCTTTCGCCGTCTCCATGCGCTACCTCCCCAGCGTCTTGCGCACGTCGGCGAGCACGTCGGCGATGTCGGCGCGAACGGCGAGCCCCCGATCCTCAATCGCGCGGGGGAGAAACTGCGTCTTGTTGTTTACGGCGATGTAGCTGGCCTGCGGTAACTGCGCCGTGAGGGCCCAGAACGGCTCCTGGATAAACGCGGGCGTCATGCGGCCCACACCCAGCTCGAGGAAGAGGATCCTCTGCCGTGCGTGCGCGTCGAGCCAGTCGGACACCTTGCGGTACTGCTCCTCGTAGAGTTCGCCCTGCAGGAAGTTGCCGTAGCCGCGAACCCAGGGGAACGCCTCTGCCCCGCAGTGCGGGCAGCGCGGCACGAGCTCTGTCGGAACCTCCAGACCGTCTCCCATGGCCTCTACCATGTGGGAGACCGGCTCGACCGCGTTCCACACCTCGTCGGTGCAACAGTGGGAGCACTGAAAGAAGCGGTTGTCGCCTTGGATCTCTGCCACTTTCTCCCAGGGATAGAGCTTCACAAACTGCGTGTCCTGGTTGGTGGTGAGCACGAAGAAATCCTTCTCGGCGAGAATGGCGTCGAGGTCCCTGTAGGGCTTGCGCAGCGGGGCGTTGAGCGTGGTGTCGAGGAAGGTGGCGAGGTATCCCCAGCGCGCCTCGGCGGTGGGCCAGCGGTAGAACGACCCCTCGAAAGCGCCCTTGAAACCGTAGCGCTCGGCGAATTTGCCGAAATACCTGCGATAGGTTGCGTTGTCCTCGTAATAGAAGTCGCCGCCGCCTGCCGCGGAGAGCCCAGAGGCCCCGCCCACCAGCACGCAATCGGCTTCCTCGATCATGCGGGCGAAGTCCCTGATTTGCTGGTCGTAGGGCTCGGGCTCGCGGTCACTCAGCTCATAGGGCGTGCCGCCGCTGCGGTAGGCGGCCTGAAGGGAAAACGATTGGTTGGTGAGCTCGATAACGAGCTGCTCGTACAGGGTCACTGGATACCTTCTTTCAGCTATTATAAACAGTTGTCTATAAAAAGTATTCATGTCGATTTGCTTAAGAGCAATGAACAGCTTCGGCCTGCTGTCGATAAACGAGCGTTTGCCGGGCATTGTCGAGCGTTGCAATTGGAGGGGTAATGGAAGCGGGGAAGATCGATCGTCGCCGACGCTATACACTCTCGGTCATACGGGAGGCGTTCTTCGCGCTGCTGGCCGAGGTCGGCTTCGCGAAGATGACGGTAGCGGATATCTGCCGCCGCGCCGATATCAACCGTGGCACGTTCTATCTGCACTACGAGGACAAGTTCGCCCTGCTCGGCGCGCTTATCGACGAGGCCTTGGCGGCGGTGCCGCCGCTCGAGGGAACGGAGGCGGGTGCCCTCTGCCAGCGTCCGCCGGCAAACGATGACTATTATCTGCTCTACTCGGATGACGACGCGTACGCTCGGGTGGCACAGCGCGTCGTCGAGCGCGGCGCCGAGCAGATGATTCCCTCGATCATGGAGGAGACTGGGCTTTCGCGCGAGGACGCCTATCTGCTCTTCGTCCACAACGTCCAGGGAAATCTCGCGGTCAACCGCCTGCTCGGTTGGAGGCGAGGGCCCGAGTTTGCCCACGCTCAGGAGCTGCTCAGCGCCTATTCCGAAGGGGGCATGCGGGCGGTGTCTGCCCGCTATGATTCTCGTAGTTCATCTTGACCACGGGTTCATTTCAAGTAAGCAGTGCAGCTATGAGCTGAGGATAAAGCGCCACAGTGTGCCCCGCGTTCTCGACTTCCCGGCAGAAACGTGAGTCCTTTGGTTAACGCATCTCAAGATTGAGCGTTGGTTCCGCTTTTGATTTGGTGGCATGACGGAGTGGACGGCATGGCATTGTCGCATCGCCGTGCTGTCGCAGCGCCAGACGTCTTCGTGGCTGCCGTTCAGCCCTCGTCGAGCTCCTTCAGCCGGGAGAGGCAGCGGTCCAGAAACCCGCTCCTAGCTTGCGCGGCAAGGAGTCCGTCGCAAAAGCGGTCGCCACGAACGCACCACGTGATGCATGCACGTATCAGGTCAATGTCCCCATGGTCGATGTCGCAGCTGTCTATACCTTCCGAGGTGTCGATGCTATGGCGTTCAAGCGTCTCGAAGTAGCTGGTGTCCGCGAACCCGTCCAGTCCATAGAAATCGTCGACGAAATCCTCGAGTCCGAACGTCCCGCCCCCAAACTCGACATTCATGTTTCTGTCCGCCAGCTTGCCAGCGTACTTGGTTAGTCTTTCGAACATGTTTGCTCCTTAGCTCAAAAGTCCGTTGTCGCCCAGGTAGTCCACGAAGGCATCGATGATCCGTGCCGTGCGAGTCGCGATGTCTATTTCGGTGAAGTCTCCCATGACTTGTGCCAGGCGCTTGAGTTCCGTGATCTTTGTTCCGGCTTTGCGCTTGCCATTGCCGTCGGTGTATCCCTCATAGTATTTGCGTTTATCGCAGAATCTGTAGTCGGCCGCGCGGATGTTTACACGCTTCTCGAGCAGCGCCTTGTTACCCAGCGCCTCCAGGCTGGATTGATCGACGAGCGGGTCTATCTCGTTGCGCTTCTTGGCATAGATGTGCTCAATTTCGAGCGTGGTGTCTAGGTCCATGAGTGGTTGATCTGGGTCTGCGTACGCCCACCAAGTGAGTATGGACTTTGTTACAGGCCTGCCGTTGGTGAACACGTAGGTTCGGAATCGCTCAGCAATATTTGCGCGATTGAAGTGGTGGTTAGGAAACTCCACCGGGCGGTGCTCCACGATGTTGATCATCTCGGGATACACTGGCGAACGCAGCGCGTTCACGCCGGGTCGCTCAATGGCGTAGGCGAAAATGAATGCCGTGATCTTGTTTAGAAAGCCGTAGAGTGCCTCGTCATCGAGGACACCTTTGCTGTCGCTGTTGGCAAGGAACCAGACGCTTAGCAGATAGGTCCACATGCCGTTGGGGGCGTAGTTCAGCACGAAGAGCCTGCGGAGCACGCGCTCGCTGAACCCTTCCTGCGCGTCGACGCGTTTCCAGAAGCCGAGCAGCGCCTCGAGATCGGCGAGCGTGGCGTCCTCCTTGAGCATGGCGTAACCATCGGCACCGAAGAAGTCGCGCAACGATGCGGTGGTCGTGTCGCGGATGCCTTTCTTCGCGCGGCGGTAGTACATGTAGCGCGTAAATAGCTCATCGGTTGGTGTGCCGCGCATGGGCCGGAAGATAGCGTTCGCTCCCTCCTCGAGTCCCTTCCAGCGACGGATGAACTCGTCCTTGCGCCCCGTGTCGGAATAATGCTTGTAGAACTGGCTCTTGAAGATGTCGGCATCCGAGAGAGGCAACCCTCGGTCGTTTAGAGTCGAGAAGATGCGTAGCGCGGTGTCCTGCGATTCCGCTTCAATGGGCAACAGTATCACATTGTTGATGACGCGTGTGGCCATGTAGACGGTGTAGGTGGGCCACTCGCTCACCAGTTGCTCAATTTTCCTCTGGAAGAAAGCGAAGTTGCGGGCATAGGCGCTCTTCCAGCCATCGCCTACATTGCCCTCTCGTAAAATCTCGAGGAATTCATTCTTGTCGTTGTCCGATGCAACCTCGGAGTCGATCTTGAGGCGTTCCATGTCGGGCTCGTCGAACTCGTCGGTTTTCCATACACAACGGGCGATTGCCTCGCGCATCTTCACAGACTGCTTATCCTTCATGTTGGTGAACTTGTCGTAGAACGCGCGGAGCAGCAGCATGATGGTGGTGAGGCGCTGCTGGCCGTCAATGATTTCGAGTTGGCCAGAGAGGTTCTTAAAGGTGACGATGGGTCCTAGGAAGTATTCGTCGTTCTCGCTGTCGAAGCGCTCGTAGTCATCGCCCGGAAAAGCGAACGCGAATAGGTCATCCCACAGCGTTGCGCATTCGTCCTCGCCCCAGGCGTAGGGCCTCTGGTAGTCGGGGATGAGGAAGTCTGATCGCTTATCGGTGAGAAGATCGCGAATCGATCGCTGGTCGATGTTGAGCTTGGACATGAGCTGTACCTTCCGCGCGGGAACAATCAAGATGACACGGATTATATCGCCGAAGTCGTCATTCGCTCTATTGCTGCGAGCTACTGAATCTGGCAACCTCTGGCCAACCCTTACGGTTTCATGTCGTGATCCATATCGGCGCTGATTAATGTCCGTGATGCTTCTGCTTGCACCTTCTTTGGAGAGCGCGAGCGAGAGATGCGATCTACAGACGTCTGAATAGCTCCATCCGTTTTGGTTACAACAAAATGTGTGCCGCGCGCCTGCGGCATGAAGAAGGGAGATTCTTGTGAATATCGTTGTATTGAGCGGTAGCCCGCGTAAGGGCGCCAATACAGATACCATGGTCGAGGCGTTTGCCGAGACCGCGCGTGAGGGCGGCAATACGGTCGAGGTCGTCCGCGTTGCCAGCAAGAAGATCGCCGGCTGCTTGGGATGCCAGTACTGCTTCGCTCATGAGGGCGTCTGCGTGCAGAAGGATGACATGGTCAACGTGATCGAGTCGCTGAAAGACGCAGATATGGTCGTCTTTGCCTCGCCTATCTACTGGTTCGATATCACTGCGCAGGAGAAGGCTGTCATCGACCGCCTGTACGCCTTCGGTGCTACGGGCTTCCCGTTCACCAAGACGGCCCTTTTGCTCGATAGCCACAGCGAGGGCGTCTATGATGCGGCGATCGCCATGTACAAGTCCACGTGCGCATACTGCAAGTGGGAGGACCAGGGCATTGTCACCATCAGCGGTATGACCGAGCGCGACAGCATGGCCTCCTCGCCCAAGCTGGAAGAGGTGCGAGAGCTCGCTCGCAAGCTCGCCTAAGGGCAAGAAGAGCGCATGGCAATCGGTGTTGGTGGAAATGCTTGCTGTCCTTACCGAGAGATAGGGGCGCATTCCCTCAAGCGCCGTATAGAACAATTTTTAAACGCAGAAAAATAACTGAAAACAAATTAATCCGCGTTAAAATATTGTCAAACAGAAGTTAATGAGGGAAGGTTGCGTATGCGTCGCAAGGCAGACGAGCTACTTAGGGAATGGCGAGACAGAGCTGATAGAAAACCTTTGCTGGTCAAAGGCGTGCGCCAGTGTGGCAAGACCTATTTGCTCAGAACGTACGCCCAGGATCTTTTCGAATCGGTTGTCTACGTTAATCTTGAGAACGACCGGTCGGCGCGAGCGGATTTTTCGGGCGGTCTTGACCCTCATTCGATTGTGCGCGCGATCGAGGCTCGTACGGGACAGCGTATCGTGCCTGGCAAAACCTTACTGTTCATTGACGAGATCCAGGCATGCGAGGAAGCGCTCACTTCCCTTAAATACTTTTGCGAAGATGCTCCCGAGTATTACGTTGCGGCTGCCGGGTCGCTTCTTGGGGTTGCCATTAACCATCAGTCGTATTCGTTCCCCGTCGGAAAGACCGACTTGATCGAGATGACTCCACTCGATTTCGAGGAGTTTCTCTGGGCAATGGGGCACGATCAGCTGGTCGATGAGATACGCTCGTCATTCGAGTTAATGGGTCCTCTTGCGCCAAGCCTTCATGAAAAGGCGCTTAGGCTCTATCGACAGTATCTTGTTGTTGGCGGAATGCCCGAGGCGGTCCAAACGTATATCGATGATCAGTCAATCATTGATGTGGCCGAAAAGCATCGGATTATTCTCGACGGATATTCCGCCGACACCAATAAATATGCTGATGAACGCTTGAGCGCAAAGACGCGTGCGTGCTTCGATTCCATTCCACAGCAGCTTGCCAAAGAGAATCGCAAATTTCAATACAAGGTAGTGCGAGCGGGGGGCAATGCGTCTCTCTTTGGAGATGCTCTCGACTGGCTTGTATTGTCGGGTACGGTGGCGCGCTGCAGCCTAGTCGGGCAGATCGAAAGCCCTTTAGAGGCCTTCGTTAACCCTTCTGCTTTTAAAATCTATCAGGCGGATACAGGGCTGCTCGTCTCCAAGGCCGGTGCTCAACGCGCCGATATTCTTGCCGGCATCGGCGGCACATTCATGGGTGCACTTACCGAAAACTACGTCGCCCAACAGCTTTCAGCCATGGGCTATCCGCTGCATTATTGGGCGCGAGATAATCGTGCGGAAATCGACTTTGTAGTAGAGAAGCAGGGATGCTTGTCTGCGATTGAAGTCAAGGCGGGAGAGAACACAAGATCTCGAAGCCTGTCCTCACTTAAAAAGACCCATCCGGGCGTACGCCTTATCAGGCTATCGACTAAGCCCTTTGGAATGAATGATGGGCTTATGTCTGTTCCACTTTATGCGGCATTTTGTCTATAGGGATGATGCTGGTGTAATGCATGGGGCCCAGGGCGCAGCGTTTACTGCGCTCCGGGCCCCGCTGCTTAGTTAAACCATGACGGTTTGGTCGCCGTCGTCCTAGTCAAACAAACTCGGCATGTCGTTTTCCTTCATGAGGGCACCGGCAGAGGGCAGGCTCTGCGCGGTGAACTTCTCGGCCGAGACGCCGGCGCCAAGAATCTCCTCGGTCGTGCCGACAGTGGTGACCGAGCGGCCCTTCTTGGCCGTGAAAGCCTGGACGCCCTGCGTGTTGGTGGTCGTCTTGGTCTTGAGCAGCGACGTGTTGAAGTTCATCAGGCGGTAGTCGCTCGAGACCAGCGCGAGGTCGCGGTCTTCCTTGAGCACCTGCGCATACAGCAGCTTGCTGCCGCCGTAGATGGCGTTCTTGAGGCGCTTGCGGTTGGTCTTGGTGACGTATCCAGAAAGCGCGACGCGCACCACGCGGCCGTTCTCAAAGACGAACAGCACATCGGCCTTGTAATCCTCGGGGTCGATGACCCAGATGACACTCTCGTCGGGTTCCATCTCAAGATCGGTCGGCAGGTACGAGCCCAGTTGGGCCGACTTGGTGTCCTCAAACGCCGAAACCTTGCACTTGTACACCTGGCTCTTATTGGTAAAGACCAGCAGCTCGTGGGTGTTGGAGGACGGGAACTCGATAAAGGGTTTGTCGCCGTCCTTGTACTTGAGCGTGGTCGCCTTCTTGAGCACGCGGTCCGTCATCTTCTTAAGGTAGCCGTCGCGCGAGAGCATGATGGTGACCGGGTACTCCTCGACCTCGGGCTCCAAGCTTACCTCGATAACCTCATGGGGCTCAATCCTGCCCGTGCGGCGCGGCATCACGTACTTCTTGTTGACCGCTGCCAGCTCGTCGCTGATGACCTTCTTGATGTTCTCTTCGCTGGAGAGGATCTCCTCAAGCTCGGCAATCTCGCCCTCGAGCTTGGCGATGTCCTTGGTGCGGTTGAGGATGTACTCCTCGTTGATGTTGCGGAGCTTGAGCTCGGCGACAAACTCGGCCTGGGTCTCGTCGATGTCGAAACCCTTCATAAGGTTGGGTACAACCTCTGCCTCGAGCTTAGTGCCGCGGATGATGGCGATGGCCTTGTCGATGTCGAGCAGAATTGCCTCAAGGCCGTGCAGCAGGTGCAGGCGCTCGGACTTTTTGCCCAGGTCAAAGTTAATGCGGCGACGCGTGGACTCAATACGCCACTTGACCCACTCGTGCAGAATCTGGCGCACGCCCATAACACGGGGATAGCCGTCGACGAGCACGTTGAAGTTGCACGAGAACGAATCCTGCAGCGTGGTCGAGCGATAGAGCTTGGCCATGAGCTTGTCGGGGTCGACACCGCGCTTAAGGTCGATGGCGATACGCAGACCCGAAAGGTCGGTTTCATCGCGGATGTCTGCGATCTCCTTGACCTTGCCCTCCTTGGAGAGCTTGACGATGCGCTCGATGATGACATCGGTCTTGGTGGTGTAGGGGATCTCGTAGACCTCGATGATGCGCTCTTCGGGAATCCAGCGCCAGCGGGAGCGAATCTGGAAGCTGCCCAGGCCGGTCTCGACGATCTTCTCCATCTCCTCGCGGCGGTAGATAATCTCGCCGCCGGTCGAGAAGTCGGGCATGGGCATGTACTCGAGCAGGTCGCAGTCGGGATCCTGCAGGTAGTGCATCGTGGCGGTGCAGACCTCGTTGAGGTTGAAACCGCAGATGTCGGACGCCATGGCGACGCCGATGCCCTTATTGGCCGAGACAAGGATGTTGGGGAACGTGGTGGGCAGCAGGCGCGGCTCCTTCATGGCGCCGTCGTAGCTGTCGACGAAGTCGACCGGGTCCTTGTCGATGTCCTTGAAGATCTCGGCGCTGATGGGGGAGAGCTTGGCCTCGGTGTAACGCGAGGCGGCGTAGCTCAGGTCGCCCGAATAGTACTTGCCAAAGTTGCCCTTCGACTCCACGAAGGGGGCAAGCAGCGCTTCGTTGCCCGTCGCCAGGCGCACCATCGTTTCGTAGATCGCGGCATCGCCGTGCGGGTTGAGCTTCATGGTCTGACCCACGATGTTGGCGCTCTTCTGGCGCTCGCCCTTGAGCAGGCCCATCTTGTACATGGTGTAGAGCAGCTTGCGGTGCGAGGGTTTGAAGCCGTCGATCTCGGGGAATGCGCGCGAGACGTTGACGCTCATGGCGTAGGGCATGTAGTTGACCTCGAGCGTCTGCGTGATCGGCTGGTCGGTGACCTCGGAGTGCAGGCCGATGACGTTCTCGGCGTTGACCTGCTTTTTCTTTGGCTGGTTCTTCGTCTTCTTCTTTGCCACGATTTCCTCTTGAACTTCTTATGGGCCGTCGTTATCGATTTGCTGCTATTGCAGGTCCAGCTGGTCCAGGTATTCCTTGCCGTGCTCGGAGATATGGCGCTTGCGGCCCGCCTCGTCGTTGCCCAGCAACAGGTTGAACATGGTTTCCATCTTGGTGACGTCCTCGGGCTCCACCTTGATCAGGCGGCGCGTCTCGGGGTTCATGGTGGTGAGCCACATCATGTCCGGATCGTTCTCACCAAGACCCTTGGAGCGGTTGATGGAGCACTTCTGGTCGCCGATCTCCTTGAGGATGCCGTTCTTCTCGAGCTCGGTGTAGGCAAAGTAGGTCTTCTCTTTGCAGTTGATCTCGTAGAGCGGCGACTCGGCGATATACACGTAGCCCTCGTCGATAAGTGTGGGCACCAGGCGGTAGAGCATGGTGAGCACGAGCGTGCGGATGTGGTAGCCGTCGACGTCGGCGTCCGTACAGATGATGACCTTGTTCCAGTTGAGGTTATCCAGGTCAAAGGCACCAAGGTTCTTGATGCGCTTGTCCTTGATCTCCACGCCGCAGCCCAGCACGCGCATAAGGTCCATGATGATGTCGGACTTAAAGATGCGCGGGTAGTCCTCCTTCAGGCAGTTGAGGATCTTGCCGCGGACGGGCATAACACCCTGGAACTCGGCGTCGCGCGACGTGCGGATGGCGCCTGCTGCCGAGTCGCCCTCTACGATGTAGATCTCGCGACGGTTCTTGTCCTTGGAGCGGCAGTCGATGAACTTCTGCACGCGGTTGGCCATGTCGGTCTTTTGCTGCAGGTTGGTCTTGATGCTCTGGCGCGTCTTTTCGGCATTCTCACGCGAGCGCTTGTTGATGAGCACCTGCTCCATGATCTTGTTGGCGGCGTCTTTGTTCTCGATCAGATAGGTCGAGAGGCGCTCCTTAAAGAATGCTGTCATCGCCTGCTGGATAAAGCGGTTGTTGATGGCCTTCTTGGTCTGGTTTTCGTAGGACGTCTGGGTGGAGAAGCAGTTGGTCACCAGTACCAGGCAGTCCTGGACGTCTTGCCACTTAATGCCGCTCTCGTTTTTGTTGTACTTGCCCTGTTGCTTGATGTAGGCGTCGACGGCGCTGGTCAGAGCACTGCGGGCCGCCTTCTCGGGCGAACCGCCGTTCTCGAGCCAGGAGGAATTGTGGTAGTACTCCTGCATCATGAAAGTGCGCGAGAAGCACATGCAAGCAGTGATTTTTACGTTGTAATCGGGCAGGTCCTCGCGATCGCGACCGCGACGGTCGGCCTCGATAAAGAAGGGCTCGGTAAGGTAGTCGGTACCGACCTTCTCGAGCACGTAGTCCTCGATGCCCTTGGGATAGCAAAAATCCTCTTCGGAAAACTCGCCATCGTCGCCCTCGATGCGCAGGCGGAAGGTCACGTTGGCGTTGACCACGGCCTGACGGCGCATGGTCTCGCGATACCAGTCGTGGGGAATGCTAATCGAGGTAAAGACCTCAAGATCGGGGCGCCACTTGATGGTGGTGCCGGTGCGGTTCTCGTCGCTGGGCTCAATCTCGAGTGCCTTCTTCTTGGCGCCGACGACCTTGCCTTTCTTAAAGTGCAGGGAGTACTTGTTGCCGTCGCGCCAGACGGTGACGTCCATGTACTCGGAAGCGTACTGGGTCGCGCACGAGCCCAGGCCGTTGGTGCCGAGCGAGAAGTCGTAGTCGCCGCCCTGGTTGTTGTTGTACTTGCCGCCGGCGTAGAGCTCGCAGAAGACGAGCTCCCAGTTAAAGCGCTTCTCGGAAGGGTTCCAGTCGAGCGGGCAGCCACGGCCATTGTCCTCTACCTGAATAGAGCCATCGCGAAAGGCGGTGAGGGTGATGAGCTTGCCGTAGCCCTGGCGCGCCTCGTCAACGGCGTTGGACAGGATCTCGAAGGCGGCATGCGCGCAACCGTCGAGTCCGTCCGAGCCAAAGATGACGGCGGGGCGCAGGCGTACGCGCTCCTCGTCCTTGAGCTGGCGGATACTGTCGTTACCATAGTTTGCGGTGTTTTTTGCCATACTCGCTCTCTCGGTGCTCCTTTGCTGCGTTTAAGTCATATAGATAGTCAAGGTAGCATAGCCCAGCCCTTGGGCGATTCCACCCAACACGAAATCCATCGAACAATCGTTCGGATTAACGGGTAAAACGTGTCGTGCGGATTGTTGTTCCGAATCGAACATTGGGACAAGCGTCTCGTTTTATGGGCCACGGGCGTGCGTGTGCGAGTCCCTTTGGCCCATAAGGAACGCTGGCGGGTCGTTATTTGGGCCGTGGGTCACTTCGCCGGCGTCGTGTTTCGTCATACGCTCATAGTGGAAGCCGATGCCACGGGGTCGACTTGGGACTCGGGCAACGGATGAGCTGCAAGCCGAAAGGAGCGGTGAGGATGATGAAGCCCATGACGAAGAAGCTGCTGTTAGGAATTCCCACCGTGACGCTTTCGGCCGTGCTGGCATGTACGGCGGCCGGCTGCGGCGGTAATGCGCCGAGTGGCTCGGGCGGGAGCGCACCTGTGCAGGAGAAGGCCGAGAAGCCCAAGGCCTATGAGTCGCAGACGGTCGAGGTGGCAGGCATTACCTATGAGTCGGTGGCTCACGGTACGTTCTATCGCGGTGATGCCAAGAAGCAGGACGGCTTTTACCTGCACATCAAGATTACCAACAACAACACAAAGAACAGGACGTTCAGTTCCTTTAACGTGCATGCTGCCCAGGGCGATCTTGAGGCAGGCGACCCGTTGTTTACTTCCGGCAAGGCGGCCGTGCTCGACTACGTTGCAAGCGAGGCTCCCGATGAGCTTCACGAGGGCATCGATCTTTCCAAGAGGCCAGATATCGGCCCGGGCGAGACCGTTGAGTACGTGTATTTCTGGGCCCCCAAGACGGCGTACTACGGGCCCATCACTGTCGAGTTCGTAGACGCTTACGCCCCCGCCAAGAATCATGAGGCCATGCACTTTGACACCACGGGATGCGAGACCAAGGAGTTCAAGGCGGCCGGCGGCGTGGCCGATTCTGGTGACGCGGCCAATATGACCGGCATCGCTTGCGCATCGTACAGTATCGAGGCCGCCGATGGGTACACGCTGGATTCGTCCAACGAAGAGCACGAAAAGGCAAACTTCTTCCACGACGAGACTGGAGGACGCCTGAACATCAGCATCTTCCCGCGCTCGCCGGAGGAGGAAGTTGCAAGCCTGGAGCAGATCTATGAAGGCAAGGAAACGACAACCGACCAGGTCGAGTACAACGGCATAACGTGGCTGCGCTTTACCGGTCCCGACAACGGCCATACGCTATTTGCGACGGCTCCCGCGACGGGCGAGACCGTCCGCGTGTCGATTGGCTGGAAGATCGACTGGGATGCCGCCGTGCCCATGATGGAGGCACTGAAGCTCAAGTAACGCCGCGATTCTTACGTCAGGCGACTCAGGGCTGGCTCCGAGTTATCGGGGCCAGCCCCTTTTGGTGTTCGATGAGCCGAGTCGGCGTCTCACACAAAAGTAACTAGGAGCTAGCGAGGCCTATCCGAATTGACCTCATTGGCGGTGTCTTTTTCGAGCGCCGTGCGGCGGACGCTGTAGGCGACAAGGCCGGCACCAGCTGCGGCGAGTGCTGCTGCGGCTGCGGTTAGGGGGACGTTGCTGTCGCCCGTGCCGGCGAGCGCGCCCGCTTTTCTGGAGCGCTTGTTGTTGCCGTGATCCTTGCCGCTGCCAGAGCCACTGCCGCCACCGGAGCTGCTTCCGTCGGAACCACCTCCACTCGAGCCACCATCGCCGTCTACCGTCATTGGGGCGTCGTGAAGTCCTGTCGTATCCGCGCTGTCGCATACGCCGACCTGAACTTCTGAGCGTTCGCATGCCGCGTCGGGCACATGAAGCTCGTGCAGAACGGCACTCAGCGCCGAGTTTGCGCCCGGTCGGATCTCCTCGAGCGTTACGGGATCGAGCGCCACCAGATTACGCGCCTTCGCATACAGCGTGACGCGTTTGCCCACTTCGTCGCTCCAGCTCTCGGGGATGGCGAAGCTCATGCGGAACTGTGCCGTGCAACCCGGTGCCAGCACGGCGTTGCCGTTGTCGGCCACCAGCGGGTGCGTTGCAAAACGTGCGCCCAGCGTCTCGAGCGCGTACTTTACGTGTGCCATGTCGTTGGCCGAAGCGTCTTCGGCAAGCTCTGGATCGTAGATCGAAGCCATGCGTGCGTTCGCTCCGAATCCGATGGATGCGCTGGAGAACGGCTGGCTGGAGCCCTCTCGGTACAGATCGATTGTGCCGGCAGTCAGCAAAGTGTTGCCGTCGTTTCGCACCGTGACCATGAAGGATTCGCCTGCTGCTCCGGGCACCACCGCGCCCGAGGTAGCGACCGCGCCCGTCGGAGTGGCACACGCCACCAGAGGCACTTCGATGCCGTGCAGCTCTGCCTCGCTCTTCTCCGCGCTCACAATGTGCGTGGCGAGCGCGGAGAGCATGCCTCCCGACGTCAAAAATGTCGTTATCTGATCGACGGGATGGTCCAGCTCGCACATCACGAACGGCTCCGTGAACAGATCGCCTGCCAAGGTGCTGGCGAAGATGCGGAAGTGCTTGCCCATTACTGCTACCGGGTTGCCTTCTTCGTCGTAGGTTTGCCCCACCTTGCCATCGGTGTTCTCTACATAGAGCGCGCACCTGCCGTTGTTGCTTACGCTAAACGATGCCGGGCCACAGCCTGCGGCACCCACGGGCTGCGTTGCAAATGCCGATGCGCCTCGCGTCCAAGTAATATGCTGCAGCTGCTCGTTGACGGTGGCCAAAAAGCCCGAATGTTGTGGCCACGGCACCGCATGGGGCACCGTGGCGTCTGGTGGCATAACGCCCCAGCCCGCAATGGACTGGCCGATCACGGCGTACGATGCGCAGCCGCAACCGTCTGCGGTCTCGTACGCAACGGGCACCACCATTTTGCCGTTGATATTCTCGGGCTCGCTCAGCTCGATACTCGACGGTGCTTGCGGAAAGCGAAGAACTTGGCGGAACGTCAGGCTGTCGCCCAAATCATCCGACCACAGGGTAAAGCATTCCAGCGCAACCTCGGCCTCGCTGCCGAGCGCCTTCTCTGCGGTGGTTCCGCGGCGGTGGAGGTAGGCACCCGACAGGCGTCCGTCGACCAGCGTCTTGCCTACCGTGATGCGCGGGCACTGCAGGCAATGGTAGCCATCCTCTTGCAGGTGGCCGCGCGAGATGCTGCGCCATGACGTATGCGACACCACGCGGATCTCGTCATTACTTATGCGCAGGCGCACAACGGACAGTATGCCGGCTGTGCTTGCCGTATCGAAAAGGGTGTTGTCGCCGGCGGGGCGCTCGCCCGAGACCAGCAGCACGTAGGCGTCCTGGTTTCCTCTTCCGTCCGTATATTCCACCACGTCGAAGTCGTAATCGAATATGCCGTCGCGCTCCACGTCGCCCTCGCCAAACCCAAGGGGAAAGTCCACGGGCGTGGGAGCGGACCACGTGCCGTTTGCCTTTGTGTGCACCACCAGTCGCGAGCGGCCATTGTCGCCGTAGCGCACCGAGGCGATACGGAACAGGCATTCTACGCCGGCAATCATCGTTAGCTTCATGTGGGCTTCGCTGAGCACGCCGGAAAACAGCACGTTGTCGCTCGAGGGTTTTATGCCGCCACGCTCGTCCTCCGACACGTCGGCAGAATTGGCGTTCGGGTCCGCAACGGCGTTCGTTGACTGACCGATGTAGGTGTACTCATACATCGGCGCGGCATTTTCGTCGTTCTCCATCAGCGCGTGGACGAAATGTTCGACCTGTCCCGTGTCGTCGCTCTCCGCGTTCGTCTCGAGCTCAATGCGCGTGACCGCTTGATCCCAATCGCGCACGACAGGCGCGGCGTTTACGGCAGTGGCCTTAACCTCGGCGCGTGCGAGCAGCTCGGCGTTGGTGACGATGGTGGCCGATGCGATAAACTGCGGCACACCACCTGCCTCGGCGTTGCCGGCCGAGCCGAAGCAGGCATCCAGCGTATAAGGCGTATCTCCACCCAATGCCAGCTCAGAGCGTTGGAGCACATACTGGTCGCCATTGTTCACCGACATATTCCACGAATCGATGAGTGTGGGCCACGACCCCGACCAAGCCTTGGTGGTCCACTTGAACATTACGAACTGGAGTATCACATCGACATCGACGTCTGCACCTACACGCAGTCGCGGAAGCTGGTGTCCATCTGCCTTCTCGTACCCAATGAACAGCGTGAGGGATGCGGCGCCGCGCACGGCAGACGAAGCGACGCCTGCAACGCCGGCTCCAAAGGTGACGGCAAGTCCGATCTGGATGGTGAACGAGCCCGACGTGTTGGAATAGTCGAGCGAAATGTTCTTGAAAAACGCCGCGCCGCTGCCGTGCGTGTGGGCACCCACAGCGAGCGCCAGCTTCGCCAGCACCCAAGGGTTGACGTTTAGGAAAAATGGCACCGGTCCTAGGGTAAACTGCTCGGTCCAATTGAGGTCGGTTCTTACCTGGAAGAGGGCCTTAATATTGCCGTATGCGGGGTCGTTGTTGTTACCCCAGGTTTTGCCCACCCAATCGTAGGCGAGCGAGCCGTACAGCTGTGTGGCGATATCCATCGTGAACAGCGGCGTGCAATGGTGGCGAAGGAGCTTGGTGTTTCTTGGATCGGTGCCCGAACCGGCACTCATACTTTTGTACTGATTCCACTTCCCCTCCATTTCGTCGAGGTAGCGGTTTGCCTGCTTGGCGCCCGACTCGCGCGGTGACTTCTTCCAGTACTCCGGATCCGGATTGCCCGAATCGTTCATATAGCTGGCTGGTTTGTATCCTCCGCCAAACAGCACGTATCCAGCAAACGAGAAATCGAAGAGGATCGGAAATGTGGGTATCCAGCACGTGAACTTATTGCCGCCGATGCCGGGAAACGCCGCGGGGAAATCAAACGGAGTGATCTCTTGGTCCATGGTAGTGGGGACGATAGTGGTCGAGCCCGATTCCGCCTTTGCGGCCGGCGCAGTGACAACGGCCATGGGGGAGGAGAGTGTATAGGTCTTGCCCTGGTAGTCGAGGACAAAGCGTAACTTGCATCCTTCTTCCAGAAGGCTCGACGCTGCATCGAGGAACTTGTCTTCGAGCGTGAACGTCGCCAGATTATCCGCGCCCGATGCGCTGGCCTTGACTTGGCCAATCTGCGTGACGGTTTCGGGTGAGCTGCCCGCAGCGGGCATCACTTTATTGATATGCAATGTTGCCTGCCCGCCCTGTGGCAGATGTGCCTGAACGGTAAAGGCGTGCGTGTCGGGTTGGTCGTTTGCTGCTTCGTCCGCTGGCATTGCCATAAACGTGGCGTCGGCGTACTGGATGTCCCATTCGTCGAACGTGAGCTGGCGGAAGTACGGCTCGCCGTCGGAGAGCGGACGTGTGGGCGCGGTTATGGCGGTGCCGCCCTGGATACGCGCGAGGGGAATCTCGACATCACGGTAGTCCGCCATGCTAATGGAGATGCCGCCGTTAAAGTCGTACGCGTCAAGGAGCGTTGCCTCGTCCACGTAGCCTTCCGAAAGCGGCGCGACCTCAAAGATGGCCGTGCCCTCGTCATCGGTCGTGGCGGTGAGCTGCTTGTCTGCGGCATAGCGCGATGCGAGCGTGACCTGGGCACCTGCGATGGGCGTATTCTTATTGGCGACGTCGACCACGACCACGCCAAACATGGTGCGCGAGAGAACGAGCACCCTGAAGGGATCTTTTTCGTCGGCATAGGCTGCGGTGGGCGCGAACGGCAATATGAAGGCGTTTGCGCTTCCCGGCACGCGCGGCAACATAATGCTCGCCAGCGAGGACGCTCCGGCAACAAGTAACGAACGGCGATCAAGCATCTTTGGCTCCCATCCCGCAAACATCGGAGGAAATAATCCAATTTTGCGAGAAGGTGCCCCGTGGCGGTAGTGCCGTTCGATGGCCAAAATGTCCAATTTGAGCGCGCGAAAGCGCCAGGCCCCGGAGCGCGTTCGATGCGCTTGGCAGCCCGGTCGTTAACGCAACATATGCGCGACCAGTTCGGCGCGTGTGCCGATGCCAAGCTTTGCGTATACGCCGGATAGTCGGTTTTTGACGGTGCCCGGCGACACACCCATATGACGAGCGATTTCGGCATTGGTCCACCCGCGGCAGGCGAGCATGGCCATGGTGAACTCCGTGGTCGTTAGATCGTCGGCCACATCCTCGCCCGAATCGGGGTTGTGGATGCGCCGCCAGCCGTAGCTGAAGCGGTACGTGATCTCGATGATGTGCGCGAAGTCGTCAGGGTATTGCGTTTTTAGGCATGCCTCGATAAGCCCCTGCAAAAGGCCGTGGTGCTCGCCGATGAGCTCGATAAGGCCGTCGGGGCGCGCAATGTCCCAAGCGGCTCCGAAGTGCGTTTTTGCGGCGTCGATGTCCTTGAGGCTCATGCATGCCATGGAAGCTGCCAGGTGCAGGAACAGTTCCGAGATCGGATAACTTCCCTGTTTCATGATCAGGGCGTTTTCCGCCATGCCCAGACTGCGGCCATATTCGCCGCGCAGGTACAGGGCATGCGCCATCACGTAGCTGGCGAACAGGCGCAGGCCTTCGGGCAGATGCGCCGCAAGCGGATAAAACTCTTCGGCGGAATACGGGGAAGGCAAGTGCAGCAGGACGCTCGCGGCCGAGGCGAACAGGATATGCGTGGCGTGGACGGCGGGCGATTCCTCGTCAGTTGGCGTATCGAGGATGCCCGCAAGGCAACGGCGGGCATCGGCGATACGGTTGAGCGACAGACTGGCATATCCGCAGATAAAGCATGCGGAATAGCGCAGTGCGGGGTCGGTGGCGTCAAGATGGGGGCGTGCTGTCTCGGCGGCGAGGGTGGCCTGTCCGCGAAAGTACAGCGCTTCTGCCGTGGCAATGGCGCGCGAATCGGGGTCGGAAATGCCTGCAACCGCAGCGTCAATCTGCCCCGGCACAAAGGCGGTACACATCAACGGCATGGGAACGCATGGGTAGCCATCGCAGTCCATCTTCCATCTCCCATCAGGTGGCAACATTAGCAGCAATTGTACTCCTGTTGCTCGGGACTGGAATTTGTGGGTATCGCCTACGATTATGCCGAACGTATAAAGGAAGAGTCTATTGGCGATGCTCCCAAGGTGGCTGTCGAAGCCTAGCTGACCTTGGAATATAGAAAAACTGCCACCCCTGCAAAAAGCTCTGACGCAGCGATGGGAAACGGACCTTGCTCTGCATATAATGAGGTCATATGACGGTGCGTTTGCATACATGCAACGCACTCCCATCGAACCGAAAAGGAGCTCTGCATGGATCCCAACAAGCGTCCCGACGACATGGTGCGAATCACCACTCCCGAACTTGCCCAGGCGTTCATCGAAGAGCAGATCGCTGCAATCCGCGAGCAGATCGGCGACAAGAAAGTCCTGCTGGCCCTTTCCGGCGGCGTTGACAGCTCCGTTGTCGCGGCACTGCTGATCAAGGCCATCGGCAAGCAGCTTATCTGCGTGCATGTGAATCACGGCCTGATGCGCAAGGGCGAGAGCGAGCAGGTCGTCGACGTCTTCAAGAACCAGATGGATGCGAACCTGGTCTATGTCGACGCTACTGATCGCTTCCTGGATAAGCTCGTGGACGTCGAGGAGCCCGAGGCAAAGCGCAAGATTATCGGCGCCGAGTTCATTCGCGTGTTCGAGGAGGAGGCCCGCAAGGTTGGCGACGAGGTCAGTTTCCTCGCCCAGGGCACCATCTATCCCGACATTCTTGAGTCCCAAGACGGCGTGAAGGCTCACCACAACGTGGGCGGTCTGCCCGAGGACCTACAGTTTGAGCTCTGCGAGCCCGTCAAACTGCTGTACAAGGACGAGGTCCGCGTGGTCGGTCGCGAGCTCGGCCTGCCCGAGAACATGGTCGAGCGCCAGCCGTTCCCCGGTCCCGGCCTGGGCGTCCGCTGCCTTGGTGCCATCACCCGCGACCGTCTTGAGGCGCTGCGCGAAGCCGACGCGATCGTGCGCGAGGAGATCGACAAGGCGGGTCTGACCATCTGGCAGTATTTTGCCGTCGTGCCCGACTTCCGCGCCACCGGCGTGCGCGAGGGCAAGCGCGCCTACGATTGGCCCTGCATCATTCGCTGCATCAACACCGTCGATGTTATGACCGCCGAGGTGCCTGAGCTCGACTGGGCGTTGCTCAAGCGCATCACCGCTCGCGTCACCGCCGAGGTTCCCCGTATCTGCCGCGTGTGCTACGACCTCACGCCCAAGCCCGTCGGCACCGTTGAGTGGGAGTAAGCTTCTACTCTTTTGGGCGAATTGCATTGACGGAGAGGGGTCCCGCGCAAACGTGTGCGGGACCCCTTTCGTTTTACTGTTCGGTTAATGCTGCGGATCGTTTTGGAAGGCTTGCGAGCATAGTGGTCCCGTTCTCGGAACTTGCTTCGACCTCTACAGCGCCACCGTGAAGCGCTGCAATCTCCCAAACGAGCGCGAGTCCGAGTCCTGCGCCGCCGTATGCCCTGCTGCGGGATTTATCCAGGCGAAAGAACGGTTGGAAGATGCTCTCGTGGTACTGCTTGGGTATTCCCGGGCCCTGGTCCTCGACTCGCAGGAACACGCGGCTGTTGTTGTCGCAGATGGAGACGTTGACGGTCGAGCCGGGGCGGCTGTAACGGATGGCATTTTCGACCAGGTTAAACACCAGCCGATAGAGGAGCGTGTCGCTCCCGATTACTAAAGCGTCTCCAGCACAATTGAGGGCTATGCCCTTATTTTCGGCAAGTGGCGCAAGGTCGGTGAGGACCTCTTCGGACAAGGGACCAAGTTCAACATCGTCCTCGCAAGGAACGCTGCGGAGCTCACTCATCTCGAGCAACACCTTGGTCATCCGCGACATCCGCTCAGTTTGTTCTTGTAGCAGGCCGAGCAGCTCGGCTGTTTCGGGTTGCAAACCGGAGTGCTCGGAGATGAATAGTTCAATCTGTGCTTGCATAAGGGCGAGCGGGGTGCGAAGCTCGTGTGCGGCGTTGCCGGTAAACTGACGCTGTGCAGAGAACCCTTCGCCAAGACGAGCGATCATGTCGTTGAAAGAGGCGCTGCATCGTTGTAGCTCGGTGGGCACATCTTCATTGAGTCTGATTTCGCTTAGGTTGTCAGGCTGCACACGCTCAACCTGAGCTGCAAAAGCCCGTAGCGGTTTGAGTGCACGGCCGCTCACAAAGTATGCCAGCGCGCCGCCAAGGAGTGTGACTCCAGCCGTGATGTACCAGGCTGTCGTGCCAAAAGACTCCTGTGCGTCATTTACGACGATTGTGACCTTGTCATCGAGGGCCGCTTTCGTTGGGTCGAACGCCTGGAGCGAATCTTCGCCGGTTGCGTTAAAGGCCGAGATGTCGCTGCCGATGGCATCCATGTAGCGCATGCCCGTATAGCCGACCAAGCAGTTCGTCAGTACGCATGCCGCACACGTCAGCAGTGCCGTCATAATCGTTATGCGCCATTGCAGCGAAAGCCCTTTCATTCTCCATCCTCCATAACGTAGCCCTCTCCAATCCGATTGCGAATCGGGTCGTATCCCAAAGCGCTGCGTAGCTTTTTGCGGAGCGACGAGATATGAACGCGGGTTGCGTTGCTAAAGCTGTTGACGCTGCTGTCCCATACATGCTCGATAAGCTCTTCCTGGCTCACCGGCCGCCCCTGGTTAAGCATCAGGTATTCCAAGATGCCGGTCTCCTTGCGCGTGAGGGATAGGGTCTCGCCGCCCACGGAGGCGAGGCGCGCCTTGGTGTCAAAGCTCAACAATCCACAGGCTAGAACAACGTCGTTTTGCGTAAAGCGCCTGAGCGTGAGACTGCGTATGCGTGCCGCCAGCTCGTCAAGATGGAACGGCTTGGTGAGGTAGTCGTTGGCGCCCGCATCGAGCCCCGCTACCTTGTCGGAGACCTCGCCACGTGCCGAGAGCACAAGCACCTTGGTCTCACAATCAGTTGTCCTGAGTTGCCTGAGCACGGTCATGCCGTCGACATGGGGGAGATTGAGGTCGAGCACGACAAGATCAAAGGTCTCGACATCGAGCAGATCGAGGGCCTGCTGCCCGTCGTAGCAGCAGTCGACGCTATAGGCTAAGTTGCGCAGGCTGCGTGCGATCGCATCGCACAGCGCCCGCTCGTCCTCGACGACCAAGATGCGCATAACGTTCTCCTTGCATAGTCATTCGCGCTTAACACGGATTTTATAGTCGGTATGGTCCAATGGGTCGCGAAACGAAAGGAGTGGTCAGATTGTTCAAAGCGATTAAGCCTGTGGCGCAGGTGGCTTTGCTGATCGTTGGGGTAGCCATGGTTGGCTTTGGCATTATGCGCGGCGAGGCAGATGCCGTGCTGGCCAAGGCAATCAGGCTGTGCTTGGAGTGTATCGGAATTGGTTAAAAGAAAAAATACCGTATCGCATCTTTTGGCGAGATTTCGCGGATTGATTCAGGCGGCGGCAACGCTTGCGACCAATATTCACCTGCCTAACTTTGCCAAGGGAGGCATCTACCAGGGGGCGGGCAAAGCCGTCTGCGTGCCGGGGCTCAACTGCTACTCGTGTCCGGCGGCCTCGGGTGCGTGCCCCATCGGGTCGTTTCAGTCGGTGGTGGGCTCGTCTAAGTTCAGCTTTTCGTATTACGTCACCGGAACACTCATTCTGATCGGCGTGCTGCTGGGGCGTTTTGTATGCGGCTTTTTATGCCCGTTTGGATGGCTGCAAGAGCTTCTGCATAAGATTCCCGGCAAAAAGCTCTCGACGAAAAAGCTCAAGCCGCTCACGTACATCAAGTACGCCGTGCTGCTGTTTGCCGTGGTGCTGCTGCCCGTTCTGGTAGTCAACGATGTGGGCATGGGCGACCCGTTCTTTTGCAAGTACATCTGTCCGCAAGGCGTGCTCGAGGGCGCGATTCCGCTGTCCATCATGAATACGGGAATCCGTTCCGCGCTGGGAAAGCTCTTTACCTGGAAGCTCGCAATCCTCATTGTGGTTGCGGTGCTGAGCGTGCTGTTCTACCGCCCCTTCTGTAAATGGATTTGCCCCCTCGGTGCGTTTTATGCACTCATGAACAAGGTGTCTTTGCTGGGGATCCAGGTTGACCAGTGCAAATGCGTCTCGTGCGGCAAGTGCGCCAAGGTGTGTCAAATGGACGTGGACGTTACGCGTACGCCCAACCATGCCGAGTGCATTCGTTGCGGCAAATGCGTGGGCGCGTGCCCCGTCGATGCTATTAGCTTTCGCTATGGGCTGGGTGTGACGGGCGACAAACCCGCGCAGTCCACGCAAGCCTGCGAAAACAAATAGGTACCTATATAAGTTTCGATATAAACGGAGGAACCATGAAACTGTCAAAAATTGCGGCTCTGTTGATGCTGCCCGTGCTGGCGCTGACTCTCGCGGCGTGCTCTGCCCCCAAGGGCGACGCGAAGGGTGCTACGAGCGGCGATGCGCAGATTGCCGAGCTTGTGGCACAAAAGCCGTCGAGCGCCGAGGAGGCGGCCGAGCTGTACCAGCAGCTGCTGCAAAAGGAAAACGAGATCTTTGCGAGCGATAACGCCCTATGGGAAAAGGTGTTCCTTGCGGCCAACAAAGACACTCCCATGATTGAGGACGGCAAGAACTACGGTGACTTCTTGCTCGATACCATCGAGGGCGCCAAGGATCAGTTTGCGGCTGACGAGCTTAAGACGCTTAAGGCCGGCGCGCAGCAGGTCAAGGAGATCGAGGACAAGCTCATGGCGCTGGAGAAGGAGTTCCCCGGATGTGGCAGCACGCCCGGCGAGGGGGAGAGTGTTGATGCCTCGACCGCGGGCATGACCAACGGCGAGAGCGGGGAGACGAAGTTCCCCAGCTTTAAGGGCAAGGACTTGGACGGCAACGATGTAAACAGCGACGAGCTGTTCTCCAAGAACAAGGTCACCGTCATGAACTTCTGGTTTACCACCTGCAAGCCGTGCGTGGGAGAGCTGGGCGATCTGGAGAAGCTCAACAAGGAGCTTGCCGAGAAGGGCGGCCAGGTCGTGGGCGTTAATTCCTTTACGCTCGATGGCAACAAAGACGAGGTGGCCGATGCCAAGGACGTGCTTTCCAAGAAGGGCGTAACGTATAAGAACATCTGGTTTAAGTCGGACAGCGAGGCCGGAAAGTTCACCTCCAACCTGTACTCGTTCCCGACCACCTACGTGATCGACCAGAACGGTAACATTGTGGGAGAGCCGATCATGGGCGGCATCAACTCCGCTGAGCAGCGCGAGGCGCTCAACAAACTGATCGATCAGGCACTCGCGAAGAGCGAACAGTAAGTCCGTGGGACAGACAACTGAAGGGGAGTCGCTGGAAACAGCGACTCTTTTTTCTGCTTCGGGGTAGCATCATGGGTATACGTCGAAAGGGCACGCAGCTTTTCGTGCATTGCCTGAGCGGTGCGCGAAGCAACCAAGCTGTGAGTTTTCTTAAGCGTTCTGGGTATGGCAGTGTCAAGAATATCGGCGGCATAAGCGGCTACACGGGAAAGGTGGTGCGTTAGCTATGAAGGTGGTTATCGTTGGAGGCGTCGCGGGCGGCGCATCGGCGGCGGCACGTTTGCGCAGACTCGACGAGCAGGCCCAAATTGTCATCTTTGAGCGCACGGGTTTTGTATCGTATGCCAACTGTGGGCTTCCGTACTACATTGGCGGCGTGATAGAAGAAGAGAGCGCATTGACGCTGCAGTCTCCCAAGGGCTTTTGGGATCGCTTTCGCATTGCGGTCAAGACGAGTCACGAGGTGTTTGCCATCCATCCCGATTCGCATACGGTCGAGGTTCGCAATATGCTGACGGGCGAGGAATTTGTCGAGACGTATGACAAGCTCATCCTGTCGCCGGGTGCAAAGCCGATTCGCCCTGCGTTGCCGGGCATCGACTCGGATAAAATCTTTAGCCTACGCACCGTTGAGGACACGCTGCGTATTCACAGCTATGTTCGAGAGCGGCGACCGAGCAGTGCCGTCGTGATCGGCGGCGGCTTCATTGGCGTCGAGACGGCGGAGAATCTGTGCGAGCTGGGGCTCCAGGTGACCCTTCTGCAGCGTCCCGTCCAGCTTATGAACAACCTGGATTACGACATGGCGACCCTTTTGCATACCGAGGTGCGTGAGCACGGTATCGATCTGCGCCTCAAGGCCGATGTGACAGGTTTTGAGGAAGTTGATGGCCGCGTTGTCACCCATGTTGCGGGCGATGACCCTATCGGAGCCGATATGGTGCTGCTTGCCATTGGCGTGGCACCTGAGAGCCATCTGGCGCAAGAGGCGGGGCTCGAACTGGGCATCAAGGGGGCTATTGTGGTCAACGACCGCATGGAGACCTCTGCTGCCGACGTGTATGCCGTGGGCGATGCCGTGCAGGTCACGCATCAGGTGACCGGCGAGGACGCGGTCATTTCGCTCGCCGGCCCCGCCAACAAGCAGGGGCGTGTCGTCGCCGATGTCATAGCCGGCATGGACAGCTGCTACCTCGGATCGTTGGGCTCATCGGTTATCAAGGTATTCGACTTGACGGCGGCAAGCACGGGACTATCCGAAAAGGCGGCACACGCGGCGGGAGTTGACTGCGACAGCGTGGTCCTGTCGCCCGGTTCGCATGCGGGTTATTATCCGGGTGCAACGCCCATGACCATGAAGGTTGTCTTCGAGAAGCAGGGATTGCGCCTGCTGGGTGCGCAAATCGTGGGCATCGATGGTGTGGACAAGCGTATCGACGTTCTGGCGACTGCCATCCAGGCAGGCATGCGCGGCGATAGGCTTAAGGATTTGGACCTAGCATACGCGCCGCCGTATTCATCGGCGAAGGATCCCGTCAATATGGCGGGCTTTATGATCGAGAACCTCAATCGCGGCATACTGGCGCAGTGGCATTGGGAGGATGAGCCCAACTTGCCACGCGATGGCAGCGTGCAGCTGCTCGATGTTCGTACGGAAGGGGAGTATGAGCGCGGGCATATCGATGGTTTCGTAAACATTCCCGTCGATGATCTGCGCAATCGCCTGGGCGAGCTCGACCGGGCCAAGCCGGTCTACGTGATTTGCCAGAGCGGCATTCGCAGCTACATTGCTTGCCGCATTTTGGCGCAGCATGGCTTTGAGTGCTTTAACTTCTCGGGCGGCTATCGCTTCTTTGCAGCCGTGACTGAGGCTCGCCGCGGCAGCGCTAACGTTATGCCGTGCGGGTTCGAAAAGTAGCGCGCATTGGAATGTGACAAAGTGACAGCCTCTTTGTCGCATCGGGGATGTTATATGCGGGATGGTGCGCCATGCGGCGTGCTGTCCCGTTCGTTTTTTGGCGCGGTTCGTTACATTCCTCACTGGTATCGGCCAAAAATGAGGATAGAGTAGGACAAACGCGCCGAACGCGAACGGCGGGGGAGCGGGCGAGCGCGCCCGCGCGAGAGAGGTTGCCGTCCATGCTGGATCTCAGAGTTATTTGCAAAAGGTACGTTACGCAGTCGTTTACGCAGGTGGCGCTCGACAGCGTAAGCCTGTCTTTTCGCGATAACGAGTTCGTAGCCATCCTGGGTCCCTCGGGCTCGGGTAAAACTACGATGCTCAACGTCATCGGCGGACTCGACCATTTCGATTCCGGCGACCTGCTGATCGATGGCATCTCGACCAAGGACTTCAGCGACCGCGATTGGGATGCCTACAGAAACAATCGCATCGGCTTTGTGTTCCAGAGCTACAACCTCATTTTGCATCAGACCATTTTGGAAAACGTTGAGCTGGCGCTCACACTCACGGGCGTAGGGCGTGCTGAGCGCCGCCAGCGTGCGCGTAAGGCGCTCGAGGCGGTTGGTCTGGGCGAGCACGCTAACAAGCGCCCGAGCCAGCTTTCGGGCGGCCAGATGCAGCGCGTGGCCATAGCCCGCGCCCTGATCAACGACCCCGAGATTGTGCTGGCTGACGAGCCGACCGGCGCCTTGGACTCAACGACATCCGTACAGGTCATGGACTTGCTTAAGGGCGTGGCGCGCGACCGTCTGGTCATCATGGTCACGCACAATCCCGAGCTGGCGTACCAGTACGCCACGCGCATCGTCAACCTGGCGGACGGCAAAATCACCGACGATTCCGACCCCTTTGATGTAGCAAGGGCCGCGCGTCGCGAGGCTAAGCCTACGCGCAAAACCTCGATGAGCTTTGTGACGGCGCTGGGGCTTTCTGCCCGCAACCTCATGACCAAGAAGGGCCGTACGGCCATGACGGCCTTTGCGGGCTCGATTGGCATTATCGGTATCGCGGCGATTCTGGCGCTGTCCAACGGCGTAAACGGCTACATCAAAAAGGTCGAGGAGGATACGCTCTCGAGTTACCCGCTTACGATCTCCAAGCAGGACTACGACCTGTCGTCCATGATGGGCGGGCATGGGACCACCGATGAGGAGGCGTCCAAGGGCGAGGGCTCGTCCGATGGTGCCACCGGTGGCAAAGTTAAGGGAACCGACAGGATTCCCGTGGTCACGGCCGTAAAGGATATGTTCGCAAGCGTTAAGTCTAACGATATGACGAGCTTTAAGGCATGGCTTGACGGCGGCGGCGACGGTATCGACAAAGAGGTCAACGCCATCCAGTACGGCTACGGCGTGACGCCGGTTGTCTATCGTGCCGGCAAGGGCGATGAGAAGCCTGTCCGGCTGGTGCCCAACGCTATGACCGAGGCCATGAGCGGAGGCGCGAGCTCGGCGGCAACGGTGAGCATGGATTCCATGGGGACCTCGGTCTTTAACGAGATGATTGACGACCAGAGCCTGCTCGACAGCCAGTACGATGTCGTTGCCGGCCATTGGCCCACGTCCGCCAACGAGGCCGTGATGGTGCTTTCGAGCCGCGGCACGGTGGGCGACTACACCCTCTATAGCATCGGCGCGCTGGATATCGATGAGCTCAACGACCTGGTCAACAGCGCCATGACGGCCGACGGCAAGGTCGAGACGCCCGAGACCGGCACCGACTTTACCTACGACGATGCGCTGTCCACGACGTTTAAGGTGTTGTCGCCGGCCGATGCCTATCGCAAAAACGAAGAGACCGGCATGTGGACTGACATGTCCGGCGATGCCGACTTTATGACGGCCAAGGTTGCTGACGGTATCGACGTGCGCATTGTGGGCGTGGTACGACCCAACGAGACGGCTAACGCGAGCGCATTGTCCCCGGGCATTGCCTATACGCATGCGCTGACTCGCCAGCTTATGGAGCGCGCTGCCGATTCTCAGATCGTGCAGGAGCAGCTTGCCCACCCCGAGACGGATGTCTTTACGGGCAAAACCTTCGATGAGTTGCAAGGCGAGGCCAAGCAAGGCGTTGATTTGGGTAGCATGTTCAGCGTGGACGAGGCGGCACTGAAGAGCGCGTTCTCGTTCGATACGTCTGCGCTCTCGGGTGCTGCCGGCGGTATGGACCTGTCGGGTCTTGACTTGTCCGGGTTGGATATTGACCTTTCGGGCGTAGGTAAGGATATCGACTTTAGTGACATCATGGCCAAAGCGCCGACCCCAGATTTCTCGGGCATCTTTGACGGTCTGGAGCTCACGCCCGAGCAAATGCAGCAGGTGGGAATACTTGCCAACCAACTGTTTGAGGGCTTTTTGCAGTCTGATCAGTTTAAGGCCCTGACGCCCGAGGACCTTAAGGACGCGTCAAAGCTCGCTGCCGCATTCTCGGCGTATCTTGAGAATGATGCCGCAGCCCAGCAAATCCTGGCCCAGCTCAAAGCGCTCGGCGGCGATGCCCTGGCCGAGCGCCTGCAGCAGGCGATGACCGACTATGTGCAAAAGCAACTGGCTCCGTATCTGCAGCAGGCTATGGATCAGGTGATGAAGGCAATCAGCGATCAGATTGCGGTGACGGTGTCAGCTCAGCTCAAGGCGGGCGCAGCAGGGCTTATGGATCAGATGGCGACGCAGATGTCTTCGAGTTTTGCCAACCTGGCGAGCGCCATGCGCGTGGATGCGAGCGCCTTTGCTCGTGCCATTCACTTCAACATGGACGCCGAGGACCTGAGTTCGCTCATGATGAGCTATGCCAAGGCGTCGAAGCTCACCTACGACAACAATCTGACCACGTTGGGCTATGCGGACGAGGCGGACCCCATCTCGGTTAAGATTTTCCCGCGCGACTTTGAGGCCAAGGAGCGCGTACTCGATCACATCGATGCGTATAACAAGCAGGTCAAAGCCGCCGGCCACGACGAGCAGGCAATCTCGTACACCGACTACATGGGCATTATCATGGGTTCGGTAACCGACATCGTGAACACCATCAGCTTGGTGCTCATCGCATTTGTGAGCATCAGCTTGGTCGTCAGCTCCATCATGATCGGCATCATCACCTACATCAGCGTGCTGGAACGTAAAAAGGAGATTGGCATCCTGCGCGCGATCGGCGCGTCGAAGCGCAATGTGGCCAACGTGTTCAACGCCGAGACTTTCATCGAAGGCCTCATTGCTGGCGTCTTCGCCATCGTCGTCGTGGTGCTCGTGAGTTTTCCGGTCAATGCCTGGGCGCTTGCGGTCAAACAGGTCCCCAATCTGATGAGCCTGCCCGTGCAGGATGCGCTGGTGCTCATCGCGATTTCGGTGTTGCTGACGGTTGTCGCTGGCCTGCTGCCGGCCCGCAGCGCATCCAAGAAAGACCCCGTGGAAGCCCTGCGCTCCGAATGATGTGACAAAGGGACAGCCCCTTTATCACATTCATCTCCCTGCACCTAGTTCGTTTTGCTCATCAGCGTGATGCGGATGGCTGGATGGGTATGCTCGTCAAACTCGTCCTCGGGTTCCGTATCAAACGAGTAATACGCTTTGACGGGGCCGTCATTCGTCCTGATAGAGATTCTCTCGTAGAGCGAGCCGTTCAAAAAAGCCTGCCTAAACTCTTCGGGGAGCTTCTGCGCTGCTAGGAGCTCGGGGCTTGTGGTCTTGACGTCTATGGTTTGGACGGCAGAGGAAAGCTCGTCAAGGTCGAGCTCGATACGGGTAAGGTTGTCCTCGAGGCTCGCGCCGGGGTCGACCTCTGCCGCGTAGCTCACTTCCGTGAGTGTCCCCTTGTTGTCAAAATCCAGGTACGTATAGGTCTTTTGGGTATCGGAGTCGCCGTCGTGCAGATAACCGCGGACGTGATAGCCGTAATCTTGATATCGCTCGTAGGGGTCATCGGCGGACACGTACTCGCATGAGGGCTCTAATGCCTTGCGAGCAATGGCGATCTGCTCAGCCGCGGCCGCGGCGTTCTCCTGCATCTCGATGTTTCCCTGCGCCAGCTGCGGGATATAGGCGCCGCATACGATCGCGAGGGGCAGCGCCACAAGCGCGATGACCCACTTCTTTGCACGGGGGACAGGCACGCCACAGGCCTCTGCCATAGCCTTCGCGTTGGCGAAGCTCTCGGTAAGCACGTCTGCCGCGGTGGCAACGGCGCCTACGGCAGCGGCGACTTCTGCCGCGCCGCCCAGGTTGCGCGCGGTCTCGTTGTCGCTGTTCTTGAGCAGGCGCGCGGCGGCCTGCGTGCCAACAACGCCTGCGATTTGTGCCGAGCGGTCTTTCTCGCTCTGCTCGACGGCGAGCCGGCGCTGCATTTCCTTCCACTGCTTGCCACGCATGCCAAAGCGCGGGGCGAGAGCGCAGTAGCAGAATATAACGAGCTCGATGGAGGTGAGCACCAAGGCGGTCATCATGCCTGTCTCTTGGAAGCCTTCGTGATGGAAGACGATGTCGTCGACCATTTCGAAAGGAATGATCGATAAGGGCAGCACGAATGCCATGGCAAGCGCCGCGCCGGCAACCTTGGGGCAAATGCAGTATCGCTGGATGCGCTTACGTTCTTGTTCGGAGAGTGTTGCCATAGCTGGTCCTTGGAGTCGTGGCGGTCATTACGGCGCGCGGCGCGCGGGATGTATCAGTCTGAGCTAGCGCTGGATAAGAACATAGAGCAAAATACTCAGCGCGATGAGCAAGATACCCGCGATGTTAAACATCAGCGTGGCAAAGTCGCCCACGATGGGGCGCTCGACATAGCTCTTGTCTGGGCTGCTGGGGTTGTAGTGCACAGTCATTTGGCTGCCGAGGGGCCAAAGCTGCTCTGCGAGAGTATCTAGGCGTGCGATGGGTCCTGTCTGTACGTGCAACCAGCCCTTGGCGTCTTCGTACGCCGCGCTTTGCGTGCGGACGGGGAGTCCCGACAAGCTTTTGGTCTTTACGCCGCGGAATTGTTTTCTCACGTGGTACCGCGTGCCGTCGACGGTGTACTCCAAAACGGGATACATTCTGCCTTCGCCCATAAAGCGGTGGTCAATGACCGTTCCCATGATCATAGCGGTGCAGGCCTTGGCTTTCCTGCGGGCGGCGGCTTTCATGAGCGTGCTCATTCCGATAAGCAGGATGCCGATGCCTCCAACCGAGATGAGCGCGAGCAGGGATATCTGCGACGTGGTCACGGCGTTCTCCTTTGGCGCGATACCGTCATATGTGACTCAGTATAGGGAATCCTGCCATCGATGAGTGCATGGTCATGCGGCTAAAGTGTCATGGCAGCTCGATGGGTTTGCCATGTCGGCTTGCCAGATGGTCCTGCCGAGCATACGATGCGCTGCCTGGGCGTTGGCAAGGATGCTTTTCGCGCCCGTCGCAATGGGACGTCTCTCCTTGCCATCACTGCTTTTTGCCTGATACCGAGCGCGTTTTCATGCATGTGGAATCGGTTTTAGCTGTTGGATTCAACTCTTATGGAATGCGTGCCCCTTACAGTCCTCGGATGGATTCTGCCAGTGACAATAGGGCGCCTCGTTATGCGGCAGGAGACTGCCCCTTTGCCATATTGGGGCCCTTGCGAAATCGATGTCAAATACTTTTCCCGAGAAGTGAACGAGTGAAAACGGACCCCCGAAGCATCGGCACTTTTGGCGTGCAATTTCCTGCGGTTTTGCCAGTCGAATCCTGCGGTTTTAACGTCTAAAAATGTCGATGTTTCGGGGGCCCAAATACAGCCGTTCACTTCTCGGGAAAAGTATTAGACCTCGAGATGTAGACGGCGTTTGAGAGCAGCAGCTAGAGTGTAAACCTGCTTGCAGCTCCTTTCACTGTTTGTCCTGCATCCCAAAGCGCGGTGCAAGGGCGCATTAGCAAAAGATGGTGAGTGCGATTGCGGGGAGTGTGATTGCGGAATACATTCCCGCTGGTTGGAAACCCTTTTGGCGAAATACGATGTCGTTGGTCATGCGGAGTGGCAGCCTCAGCAGACATACTGCGAACGCCATGACGAGGACAGTTGCTGCGATTTTGGGTATGTGCAGTATCACTGGATGCACTTCTTGTCATGTTCGGTGAGCTGCTGCGCGAAGCCCTCGATCCCCATCGTTTTCCGTCTGTGGCGTACACATGTCCCTGAGCGTAAATGATTAGCAGGCGTTTGTTCTTTGTGTGCGGTAACCGGAAATCAAGGAATAAGGCAAAGGGGCCGTTCCTGTGTCACATGTGTTGCATGCAAAAGCAAGGAAGTCGCAAGGAGTGGGGCGGGGATACCGGTATATGCCTCGGATACAATCGAATCCATGCTAGAAAGAGGCTCTGATGATTAAAAAATCATTTTTCAATCCGTTCTCGTCCCTGTTGCTTGCGCTGGCCGGTTTGGCTTTTTTGGTCGATGTCGTTCCGCAGGCGCAGGGCCAGACGGGGGTGTTCGCGCCTACTGTGTTGTTTGCAATGTGGCTGGTCGGCGGCTTGGTGCGTCTGTTCTATGAAAATGAGGCTATGCGCACCTTCAATCGCCATATGCTGAGGGCGAGCCATGCGGCCGTTTGGAAGCGTGTTGACGCATGCTGGGTTCAAGTCAATGCCGACCGGCTTGTGCCTGGCGATGTGATTCGCTTGTACGCTGGCATGCTCTGCCCGGTCGATGCGATTCTTGCCCAGGGCAATCACATTCTTGTTTCCGAGTCATCGCTTACAGGCGAGAGTGGCCAGACCGCAAAGCGGGAGGGCGAGACCGTTCGCGCAGGGACGACTATTGTTGATGGCAAGGCCTCGGCAACCGTTCTTGCATGTGCCGACAAGGATGAGGCCGTGCCGTGCCGGCGCGCCCGCCCTGCCACGCAGTTTAATGTTGGGGCCAAGAGCATTTGCGCGGCTTTAGTCAAGTGCATGCTGATTGTGTTGCCGTTTGTCATTACGATTCGTGGCGTCGTGTTGGGCGACTGGGCGCAAGCGCTGCTGTTTGCTTTGGGAGCGGCCGTTGGTCTGGTTCCCGAAATGCTTCCAGTCGTTACGAGCGTCTGTCTGTCGGGCAGCGCCCGTCGTCTCAAAAACAAGCAAGTCATCGTTAAGAACGTCGATGCCATGGAGTCGCTGGGCTCCATAGACGTAGTGTGCGTGGACAAGACGGGAACGCTGACAGAAGATGTCGCGGTGCTTGAGTACTACACCGATATCCTGGGCAACGAGAGCGAGCAGACCCTCAACTTGGCGTATCTCGAGAGTATGAATCAGGGGACCGTCGCCAATCAACTTAACCGGGCTATTGCCGATGCGTGTGCCGCACCCGAGCTTCGCCTTGCTGCCAAAGATCTTGGTCATGCATTTACCCTGTATGCGTCCGATCCCTTTGATCACGTTGTCAAGGCGTCGGGCGTTAAGCTCGGCACCACACCGGGGGCACTTGGGTGTCTGGGGCTGCCTGCTCGTCCCGACAGCCGCCTGACCATCGTTAAGGGCGAGGTCGAAAGCGTTTGCGCACATTGCGACTGGGCGAGCTTTAAAGGCGAGCTCGTTCCCATGAATGAAGAAGGGCGCCAGAGCGCCTACGAGGTTGCCGAGGATATGCGTGCCGATGGCATCAAAGTGCTCGCTGTCGCCTACAGTACGACGGCGGCGGGTTGGGACGGTCTGGTGCTGTGCGGTTTTCTGGGCTTCTTCGACCGACCAAAGGCTAGCGCCCACGCTGCCATTCGGTCACTTTCCGACCTGTCTGTCGAGGTGCGCGTGCTGACCGGTGATTCGGCGTCGGTCGCTCGTTCTACCTGTAAACGCCTTGGGATTCCCGCCGGTAACGTCATCACGGGTGCCATGCTCGATGCCATGGAGGAGTCCGAGGCGCTTATCCAGGTGGGGCAGACTCGCGTCTTTGCCGAGCTCACGCCCGCGCAAAAGGCGCGTATCGTAGGGCTCATCCGGCTTTCGGGCCATGCCGTCGGCTATATCGGCGACGGCGTGAATGACGTGCCGGCGCTTACGGCGGCAGACGTCGGTATCGTTGTGGATTCTGCCGCCGCCGAGTCCAAGAAGGTTGCCGACCTCGTGCTGCTCGAGCGCGACCTGGGCGTCGTTGCCGAGGGCGTACGCGAGGGCAGGGCCTCGTTCGCCAACGCCTCCAAGTACATCCGCATCGCGTCGAGTTCTAACTTTGGCAATATTTGTTCGGTGGCTGCCGCCAGCATCTTCTTGCCCTTTGTGCCGGCGACCGCTACTCAGCTGCTTTTGCTCAACTTGCTTTACGACGCGACCTGCCTGGCGTTGTCGTGGGATAACGTTGACGGCGAGGAGATTGCTCGCCCCAAGGCATGGTCGGGCAAGGGCCTGGGTGGCTTTATGCTCCATTTTGGCTTTGCGAGCTCGGCCTTTGACATCATCACCTTTGCCATTTTGTTCTTTGGCGTGTGCCCCGCCGTATGCGGTGCATCTTTTATGGCGTTGGACGACGCGGGTAGGGCGGCCTTTATTGCCATGTTCCAAGCAGGTTGGCTGCTGGAGTGCGCATGGACCGAGTCGCTGGTGCTTTTGGTCTTGCGAACACGATGCGTTCGCGGGGCTGATCGCCCGCGCCGTTTGCTCGCGATGATGGTCGGCATCATGCTTGTCGCGTCTGCCTTACTCGCACTGGGTCCGGCGGTGCAACTGATCGGTCTTGCCGCTTTACCGGCGTGGTATTTGGGCGTCGTCGCACTGCTCAGTGTGCTGTACCTTGTTGTCGTTTCGGTCATCAAGCGGGTCTACCTGTCCCGTGCGAGCAGTTTGTTCTAGGGTGGTTCTATGCAAACGAACAGAACCAACATAGCGATCACGCCCGCCGAGGCCGCCGAGCTCAGCGGTGCGCTGTTCTCGTCCGGCAGTGCCGCCGCCCACGAGCTTGCGCCTATATTTGCCGATGTCGCGTCGGGCAGACTCACATCCGTCGAACTCATGCTCGCGGGTTCGCAGCCGGGTTCCGCCGCAGAGCCCATCGTTATCGACGGGCTGTCGATTGACCTGGCTTCGCGCACCGTGAAGGTCTTGGGTGTACCCGCCTCGCTCACGCCCAAGGAGTTTGACATCCTTGCCTTTTTGGCCACCAATAGGGGCACGGTCTTTAGCAAGGAAGAAATCTATCGAGCGGTGTGGCGGGACGAGTATTTGCTCGACGACAGCAACATCATGGCCTTTGTCCGAAAGATTCGAAAGAAGATCGAGCCCGAGCCCGACAACCCGCGCTACCTGCTAACCGTGTGGGGCGTGGGCTACAAGATGACGGAATGACGCTTTGGCCTATTGCCCCCGCCAATAGAAAGCAGCAGAACAATCCTTGCCGAATCGCAAGAAAGCCGCAAGAAACCAGCCATGTGCCTGGTCTTGCGGCTTTTCTATGCTGTGAACAGTCGCAGACGCGAAGGAGAGGTGAGGACCTTGAGCGGCAGTGACAGTACCGGAAGCGCAGGGCGGTGTGCGTCGCCGCGGTCCCATCTTGTTAAGGACCGCCGCAGCTAAGTTGCTCTGCATGCAATCGATAGAACGGAGCGTAGTAAGTGAAGATGTTAACCATGCACCGTGCGGCTTCGACGGCTCAAGCGCAGCACGATTTGATTCGGCATCGTGCGGAGGGGCGCATCCAGTATGCGGCGACCATTCCGCTGAGCGATGCTATGACATGGGTCGGGTCCAACCTGGGTGGTCTGGATCGCGACGAGGTCGCACACAGTGAGGCGGACAACGGGCGCAACGTGGTCACGCGCGGCAAGAATAAGTCGCTGGCCCGCAGGCTCGCAGACGCCTTCGTCAACCCCTTTACGGCAATCCTATTTTTCCTGGCCATTATCTCGGCGGCAACGGACATGGTGTTTCCCGCCCTTTCGCTTATGGGGAGCGTGCCGGAAGATTTCGATCCGCTGACCGTGATTATCATCACCACGATGGTGGTGCTTTCGGGCACGTTGCGCTATATCCAGGAGGCGCGTAGCGGCAACGCGGCCGAAAAGCTGCTCGACATGATCACGACGACCGTGACGGTCACTCGAAAGGGTGCTCCCAAGGAGGAGATTCCCATCGACGATGTGGTGGTCGGCGACATTGTGCACCTTTCCGCTGGCGACATGATCCCTGCGGATGTGAGAATCATCGAGGCCAAGGACCTCTTTGTGAGCCAGGCCAGCCTGACGGGTGAGAGCGAGCCTGTCGAGAAAATGCCCACGACCTGTGTAGAATCCGATTCGGCAACGTCGTTCGAGAATATCGCCCTTATGGGCAGCAGCGTGATCTCGGGCAGCGCGACCGCAGCCGTCTTTAGCGTGGGCGAGCAGACTCTGTTTGGTTCGATGGCGTCGAGCCTTTCGGATGACGCCGTGGAGACCAGCTTTTCCAAAGGCGTCAATGGCGTCTCGTGGGTGCTCATCCGCTTTATGATGGTGATGGTCCCATTCGTCTTTTTGATTAACGGCGTTACCAAGGGCAACTGGCTCGATGCCGGCCTCTTTGCCATCAGCATTACCGTGGGTCTTACGCCCGAGATGCTGCCCATGATTGTCACCACGTGCCTTGCCAAGGGCGCAGTTGCCATGAGCAAAAAACAGACCATCGTTAAGAACCTCAACTCGATTCAGAACTTTGGCGCCATGGACGTGCTGTGCACGGACAAGACCGGCACGCTGACGCAGGACCAGGTGGTGCTGGAGTATCACTGGAATATCAACGGTCAGGAGGATTCGCGCGTTTTGCGCCACGCCTATCTCAACAGCTATTTCCAGACGGGCTACAAGAACCTCATGGACCTGGCGATTATCAAGTGCACCGAGGAAGAGGAGCAAAACGACCCGAGTCTCACCGATCTTTCGGAGACATACGTAAAGGTCGACGAGGTGCCGTTTGATTTTGCGCGCCGTCGCCTTACCACCGTGGTGCGCGATTGCAGCGGCAAGACTCAGATGGTCACCAAGGGCGCTGTCGAGGAAATGCTCTCGGTGTGCTCGCATGCCGAGATCGATGGTGCGGTTCGCGTGCTGGATGGCAAAGTGCGCGAGCGCATCCTTGCAACGGTCGCCGATCTGAACGACGACGGTTTTCGCGTGTTGGCGATTGCGCAAAAGTCCAATCCTTCGCCGGTCGGCGCCTTTAGCGCCCAAGACGAGTGCGATATGGTCCTAATCGGCTATCTGGCGTTTTTGGATCCGCCCAAAGAGTCGACGGCCGATGCTATCGAGGCACTGCGCAATCATGGCGTCGCCACCAAGATTTTGACCGGAGACAACGAGAAGGTCACGCGTACCATCTGCAAGCAGGTGGGGCTGCAGGTCAACAACATGCTGCTGGGCAGCGATATTGCCGCCATGGATGATGCGGAGCTCGCCCGCCGCGCCGAGGACGTGCAGGTGTTTGCCAAGCTCACGCCCGACCAAAAGGCGCGTGTCGTCTCCGTTCTGCGCGACAACGGGCATGTTGTGGGCTATATGGGTGACGGCATCAACGATGCCTCGGCCATGAAGTCGTCCGATATCGGAATCTCGGTCGATACCGCTGTCGACGTTGCCAAGGAGTCGGCGGACATTATTTTGCTCGAGAAGGACCTGATGGTGCTCGAGGAGGGCATCATCGAGGGGCGTAAGACCTACGCTAACATGATCAAGTACATCAAGATGACCGCGAGCTCTAACTTCGGCAACATGTTTAGCGTGCTTGCCGCGTCTGCCCTGCTGCCGTTTTTGCCCATGATGAGCATCCAGCTGATTTTGCTCAACTTGATTTATGACTGCAGCTGCCTGGCGATTCCCTGGGATAACGTGGACGAGGAGTTCCTGCGCGTGCCGCGTACCTGGGATGCGTCGAGTGTCGGCAGGTTCATGATCTGGATCGGTCCCACCAGCTCCATCTTCGACTTTATGACCTACATCTTTATGTACTTTGTCTTCTGTCCGCTGTTTGTGAGCCATGGCGTGCTCTTTAACGATCTGGCACACGTTTACTCGGGCGCTGCGCTGGAGCAGATGCAGTTGGCATATATCGCGCTGTTCCAAGCCGGTTGGTTTGTCGAGTCCATGTGGAGTCAGACGCTGGTCATTCACATGATCCGCACGCCCAAGCTGCCGTTTATCCAGAGCCACGCCTCAGCGCCGGTAATGCTGCTCACGATGACGGGTATCGCGCTGCTCACGGTGATTCCGTTTAGCCCGCTTGGGCCTACGTTGGGTCTGGGTGCCCTGCCCGTTGAGTACTTCCTGTTCCTGATCCCGTGCATCTTGCTGTATATGGCGTTGGCGACAAGCCTTAAGAAGGCCTATGTCAGGCGCTATGGCGAGTTGCTGTAACAGGGGATTTGAGATGAGAGGAGCGTTCGCATGAACTGGACGCAGATTTGGATTGACCTGTTTGGTACCTCGGAGTGGCTCGGGCTCAATATGGGTTTTTGGGTGGCCAACGGCGTCGTGCTCGTCATTGTCGTCATTATGAACGTCGTCTTTTGGAGCATGAAGCCACTGCCGAAGGACAAATAACAAGCAAAGGGGCCGCCATGGAGCGGCCCCTTTGCTTGTTATGCTGTCTTCGTTGCACGTGGTCGGTTGGAGGGGCGGGTGGTGCCGAGTGACCGTTTCTGGCTGGGCGTATTGTCGACTTGGGCTTCCAGCGTGCCGCGCCGCTCGTCGTTCATGGGCTCGAGCTGCTCGTCGCTCGCGTCCTTGCCAGGGAAGCAAAGGTCGGGTGCTAAACCAACCGTTGGCGGTGATACCGTGCTCGCGGTCCTATTATTCCACGGCATTTCCCCGCCGATTTGTCGGCCTTTGTCGCGTTAGAGGTACCTTGCCGCGAACTTCTCGAGGTCGGCTTTGCTTGCGTTGTTGAGGATGCCGTCGTCAACGATCTTTGCACCCGGAGCGCTTGCCCTAAGGACCGACGCCGTCTTTCCCATTCCGCTTCCGCCCGAAGTGGCAAACAGGACGATCGTCTTGCCTGTCAGGTCGTAAGACTCAAGGAATGTGTTGATAATCGCCGGTGCCACGTACCACCATATGGGGAAACCCAAAAAGATGGTGTCGTAGCCTTCGATGTGCTCCACTCTAGAGGTTATGGCGGGGCGGCAGGAGGGGTCGGCGGCCTCGCGTGTGCTGCGGCTCTGCTTGTCGCGCCAGTTGAGGTCGGCGCTCGTGTATGGATTGACGGGCACAATGGCGAACAGGTCACTGTCCGTCACGCGAGCCAAGCGGCTCGCAACGTCCATCGTTGTTCCCGATGCGCTGAAATATGCCACAAGTGTCTTAGCCATTGGAGTCCCTTTCGTTGCTGAGGGTTAGGTTTTATGGTGAGGTGCTATTAAGTGCCGCCTCATGGCCGCGATACCGAGCGGCTTGAACAGCATCCGGTTGAGGCGTTGCGTAGCCGATAGATGAGATAGTCAAGGCATTCGAGCTTCTGTTGCCCCGCGTGTATATCGTTGAGCAATTCGCGGCGATGCCGTTTTAGTAGGCAAATGCGCGCACAGTCGCTGGCAGCAGTGCCGTATAGCTCGATAAACTCTTCGCTGCAACCGGCGTCGCGTAGGCTGTCGATGATGTTGTCGTCCATGGCATCACTTTGTGGTTTTGACCTTGGTGGTGCCGGCAAGCGGCTTTTCGCCGGGACGGGCCTTGGGGCCAACGAGCGCGTGCGGTTGATAGAGCTCTTCGAGGAACTCGATCTCGGCGGGCGAGAGCGTTACGTCGAGCTCGGCCACGGCATCGTCGACGCGCTCGGGCTTGGAGCAGCCCACGATGGGGGCCGCCACACCACGTGCCCAGTGCCATGCCAGCGCAATCCTCGACATCGGCACGTCGTGATCGGCGGCAATCTTGGCCACGCGCTCAATGACGGGCATGTCGATGGCGCGATCATGGTCGTACTTGTTGGCCATGGTCGTGTCGGTGGTGCCGCGTGTGCTCGAGCTTTCCCACGTGGGTCGGCAGAGGTGTCCCGAAGCCATGGGGCTGTATGGCGTAAGGGCCATGTCAAACTGGCGGCACACCGGGATCATCTCGCGCTCGTCCTCTCGGTACAGCAGGTTGTAGTGGCACTGCATGCTCGTAAAGGGCGTCCATCCGTGGTCGCGCGCGACGATCTGCAGGTTGTGCAGCTGGTAAGCATACATAGCGCTGGCGCCGAGCGCGCGAACCTTGCCCTCGCGCGCCAAGTCGTTGAGCGCCTCCATGGTCTCTTCCATGGGAACGTCGTAATCGAAGCGGTGAATGATGTAGAGGTCTAGGTAATCGGTGCCCAAGCGCTTGAGCGAGCCTTCGATCTCGCGTTTGATGGCGTTGGCGGAAAGGCCGCCCTCGTTGAAGTGAACCTTGCTAGCCAGCACGACGCTCTCGCGAGCGATTCCCAGATTGCGCAGGGCGGCGCCAATGTACTCTTCGCTCGTGCCAAAGCTGTAGCAGTTCGCGGTATCGATAAAGTTGATTCCGGTGTCGAGTGCGCGTTTGATGACGGCGCGTGTGCCGTCGGGTCCGATGGTCCACTGATGAAAGTCGGGGCTGGGCTCGCCAAAGCTCATGCCTCCCAGGCAGAGTTTAGAGACTTTAATGCCGGAATGGCCAAGGGTTGTGTACTGCATGATGCTCCTATTTCTGGTTCTCAACGTCGGGGTGCCAGGCGGCATATTGCGCAAGCTTCTCGGGCGTGCGCTCATAGAAGGGTTTCCCGCGATCGAGGGTAGCCATGGCGGTCATGTCGCTGTCCGTGAGCTCGAAGTCGAAGACATCGATGTTGTCGGCGATGTGCGTCGGATTCTTGGAGCCTGGAATGACGATATTTCCCTCTTGGATATGCCAACGCATAATGATTTGAGCAGGCGTTTTGCCATACTTGACAGCGAGGTCGCGCACGACGGGTTCGTTCATGATGCTGCTGTTACCGCGCCCGCCGAGCGGGTACCACACCTGCAACGCAATGTCGTGCTGGGCGAGCAGCTTCTTCAGTTCGGTCTGCGGGAAATACGGATGGCACTCGACCTGAATAAGGGATGGAACGATCTCGCAATTTGCGAGAAGCTTCTCGATTTCGTTCTCGTCGAAATTGGAGATTCCGATGGAGCGGAGCTTGCCTTCCTTGTACGCGATCTCAAGCTTCTCATAGCCCGCCAAGTAGTCGCCTGCGGGTTGGTGCAGAATCATGAGGTCGATGTAAGGTGTGTTCAGACGCTCGAGCGTTTCGTCAACGGCGGTGTCGCTGTTGTAAAAATAGGGCCAGAGCTTGGTTTCGAGAAACACGTTTTCGCGTGGCAAGTCTGATTCGCGCACGCCACGACCCACTGCTCGCTCATTCACGTATGCATTGGCAGTGTCGATGAGCTCATACCCCATGCCGAGTGCGGAGGTAACCGACGATTGGGCATCGTCGGGTTTAAGCAGATACGTGCCAAGTCCTAGCTGGGGGCTTTTGATGCCGTTATTGAGCGTGATGTATTCCATGCGCTTCCTTTCTCGATGGTTCTCTTCTGTAACGATAGTTCCGAGATTTGATAATGTATATTTCCTATAGCAACTAGCTAGATATACGGATTATGTATGTGAAACGAATTGGACCGAATGAAGTTCTCCGTTGTGCACGAAGGAGCAATCATGGAGCTGCGAACGCTGCGTTATTTTCTTGCTGTGGCCCGCGAGGAAAACATGACCGAAGCTGCTAACGTGCTACATGTGACGCAGCCCACGCTCTCGCGCCAGATAGCCGATTTGGAACGCGAGCTGGGCGTGGAGCTGTTCGAGCGCACCAATCGATCGTGTGTGCTCACGAGCGATGGCATGCGCTTGCGCCAGCGCGCCGAGGAGATTGTCTTGCTGGTGGAACAGACCGAGCTAGAGTTGGCGGATCGGGAGCTCGGCATTGCAGGCGTTATCCGCATTGGAGCCGGCGAAACCAAATCGATGCGGCTGGTGCTCGATACTTTTGCTGAGCTGCATCGGAGTCATCCCGGAGTGACGATTGAGCTCTATACCGGCAATGCCGATGCGGTGGAGGAGCGCTTGGAGCGTGGCTTGCTCGACTTTGCCCTGCTGTTGGAGCCCGTTAACGTCGAGAAATACGAGTGGATCCGTATGCCTGAGGCTGACCGGGCCGGCGCCGTTGTCGCCGCGAGCGGTCCATGGGGTGGCCTGGACGTGTTAACGCCTGCGGACGTGGCGAAGATGCCGCTGCTGGTGAGTTCGCGTACCTCGAATCGAGCGTTCGATCTCGAAGTGTGGTCGGGCGGCGTCTTCAGCTTCGATGACCTCAACGTCGTGGGGCATTTCGATCTGATCGGCAACGCGTCGCACCTGGTGCGTTCGGGCACCGCATGTGCGGTTGGTATTGGAAGCTTGTTGCAGATAGATGAAAGCAGCGACCTGCGTTTTATCCCGTTTGAGCCGCCGCTCACCATTGCATCGTATCTGGTGTGGAAAAAATATCGCCTGCGTTCTCGCGCCTGCGAAGAGTTCCTGAACCGCTTGAATGGGATGTGACAAAGGGACAGTCCCTTTGTCACATTGATTTGAGAATGGATGTTGATGTATTTATCGCTGGCCCCTATGGAGGGGATTACCGGGCATGTGTTCCGTCGCGTGCATGCGGAGTGCTTCGGCGCGCTCGATTGTTATTACACGCCGTTTTTGCCGCCGCCGCGGGTGGGAAACCGCTTTGGCGGCAAGGCGTTTAAGGAGATCGATCCTGCCAATAACCAGGGACTTAATGTCGTTCCCCAGCTTATGTCCAAGAATGCGGACGAGTTTGTGTGGGCAGCACACGTGCTCGCCGACATGGGCTACCGCGAGGTCAATCTCAACCTTGGCTGCCCCTCGGGGACGGTTGTCGCGAAGGGCAAAGGGTCGGGCTTTCTGCGCAACCTCGATGAGCTCGAGGTGTTCCTGAGCGATGTGTGCGAGCGGTCGCCGTTGCCGGTGTCGGTAAAGACCAGGCTGGGGTTGGAGAGTGACGACGAATACGGGCGCGTGCTCGATCTGTACTGCCGCATGCCGTTGACAGAGCTGATCGTGCACCCGCGTGTACAGAGGGATCGCTATACGGGTTCGCCGCGCAAAGCGTTTTACGGCGAGACGTTGGATCGCGCGCCATTCCCCGTGGCCTATAACGGCGACATCTTTGATCTTGAGGACATGGATGCGCTGGTGGAGGCCTATCCCGGCACGCACCATGTAATGCTGGGACGCGGCTTGCTCGCGAACCCCGCGCTGGCTCGCATGGTTAAGGGTGGCCCTGCTGCCACGGCAGCCGAACTGCAGCGTTTCCATGACATGCTGTTTGCGGCCTATGCGGAAGAGATTGGCGGCAACGCGGTCTTTCGCATGAAGGAGTGGTGGTTCTACGCCAAATGCGCCTTCGCCGACCCCGCTACCGTTCACAAGCTCGTACGCAAGACTAAAAAGGTCGACGAATACCGTGCCGCCGTCGAGCGTGTCTTTCGCGAGCAGCCACTTGCGCCTATAGCCCGCTTCCACGGCTAGTTAGTTATCGGGGACGTTCTTTAACGACTGGTCATTTAAGAACGTCCCCGATGACTATGTTGCAAAAAAGCTGTACGCCAGCATTCAAAGATGTCGAAAAATGTCGACTTTGGATGCTGGCGTACATGTTTGGGTCGGCGGGAGAGTGGAGTCTAAGCAATCATTGCATCGAGCGTGATGAGCTCTCTGAGTCGCTCCGTGCGTGTTTGCCCATGGCGCTTTGCTTTTGCGTCAAAGGCTTCAAGAACAGACTTACCCACACGTGCCGATAAAACAACGCTTGGCTCATCAGAGATCGACGGCCTTCCCGGCTTGATGGTGCGACCCTTCGGCCATTCATCTTTTTCGTATGCCTCCGCGGCTTTCTCCAACTCTCCGGGGGCAAACCCCATCATCTTTTCAAGCTGCTTGGCGTCCATAGCGCCTCCTATCGATTGACATAATGTCGAGCGCTGGTTACCGGAATCTCTTTTTGTATACAGTTTTGTAGACAAAAATACAAGCAGTTTATCAAGCTAATTAGCGTGTATTGACTAGTTTTTTCGATAGGAAATGAGCATCGATGGCTTCGATATTTCTTCACTTGCTAGTCTGGAACATGAGCGCTCATTGAACCTGCAGAGGGGGCACTTTAACAAACTATCGAGATTCTGGCCAGGAGCTTTCACCGGTCTTCGGTGGTGAGAACAGCTCAATTCGCGACACAGTGTGTCGCGAATTGGAGTAGTCGCTGAGTGTTCTTTAACAACTAGTCATTCAAGAAGAGAGCATCTAAGTGCCGGAATTGCCATTTTGAGTCGTTCCTAAGGTGGCGCGCGCAGACGTGGTGTAAGAGCGTCCTGAGGTCCGTCGCTGCAAGTCC
>UQTN01000003.1 GCA_900543945.1 uncultured Collinsella sp.
CAGGAAGCAACTGTGGAGCTCAACGAAGCGCCCAAGTCGACAACCGAAGAAGCCGCTGACCAACCCGAGACGCCTGCGTTCCAAAACAGCGATGTCTTTGGCAACGAGGCCGAGGACGATCAGTCCGACGAGCCCGCCGATCAAGGCGCCACCGAATCGGCACCGGAGCCCGAGACGCCGCTGCCCGCCATCTCGCTCACGGTCGTCTATGACCCCAAGAACGCCAACGCCGGCATCACCACCATGGCCTCCACACCGATCGAGGCAAAGCCGTCTGTCGAGGCAGAGGACGCCCCGCAAGCCGACGCCGAAACCGAGACTGAAGACACATCCGTCTCTGTGGAACCGACAGATTCCGCAGTTAAGCCAGAACCGGCGCCCGAGTCTGCACCCGTCATCGAGTCCGCATCCGCACCTGTCTATGACCAAATTCCCGCACCGGTACCGGCTTCGGTACCCGCAGCAGCACCGGCCCCCGCACCCACAGCACCGACCATCCCCGAGGACTTCCCCGTCGATTTCGCAACCGAGGTCTTCTGCCCCGGCCCGTTGCTACACCAGCTGTCGACCTATCTCCCCTACGGCGCCGACACGCTCGGCATCGTCGGCGAGTACTACTGGATCGCCCGCGAACGCGGCACCATCGAGGCCGCGCGAAACCGCGCAATCTTCCCCCTGCGCTACACGCAGGCCGGCGAGCGCCACGAAGTCACCGTGCGCATCCGCCGCAACACCACCGGAGGCCTCGGAGCCACCTGGACCGTCGACAAGGTTGAAGAATCCAACGAATAGCAAAACGCGGCGAACGTCACAAAAACGTTCGCCGCGTTTTTTTATTTTCCCAGGTTGAGCATAAGTTCGTGTGACAAAGGGGCTGTCCCTTTGCCACATCAAACTAGTCCCTGGTAAGTTTCCTGTGGATACGATGCGGCTGGGCTGCGTCCTCGCCCAGGCGCTCGATGCGGTTGGCCTGATAGGGCTCGAAGTTACCCTCAAACCAATACCAGTTGCCCGGGTTCTCATCGGTGCCCTCCCACGCCAGGATGTGCGTGGCAACGCGGTCCAGGAACATACGATCGTGGCTAATGACCACCGAGCAGCCCGGGAACTCGAGCAGCGCCGCCTCGAGCGAGGACAGCGTCTCGACGTCGAGGTCGTTCGTGGGCTCGTCGAGGAGCAGCAGGTTGCCGCCCTGCTTGAGCGTAAGCGCCAAGTTCAGACGGTTGCGCTCGCCACCGGAGAGTACGCCAGCGCGCTTCTGCTGGTCCTGGCCCTTAAAGCCAAAGCTCGCCACATAAGCACGGCTCGGAACCTCGGTCTCGCCGACCATCATGTGGTCCAGGCCGTCCGAGACGACCTCCCACAAGTTCTTATCGGGGTCGATGCCGGAACGGTTCTGGTCGACATAGGAGATCTTGACGGTCTCACCCACCTCAAGCTCGCCCGAAGTCAGCGGCTCCAGACCCACAATCGTCTTGAACAGCGTGGTCTTACCGACACCGTTGGGGCCGATGACGCCCACGATGCCGTTGCGCGGCAGGGTAAACGAAAGGTCGTCGATGAGCACACGGCCATCGAACTCCTTGTGCAGATGATGGGCCTCGAGCACCTTGTTGCCCAGACGCGGGCCCACAGGGATGCGGATGTCGGTCCAGTCGAGCTTCTGGCTTGCGCGGGCCTCGGCCTCCATCTCCTCGTAGCGAGCCAGGCGGGCCTTGTTCTTGGCTTGGCGAGCCTTGGGCGAGCTGCGCACCCACTCGAGCTCGGCCTCCATGCGCTTGGCGAGCTTGGCATCGCGGTTACCCTGAGCCTCGATACGGGCGGCCTTGGTCTCCAGATACGTGGAGTAGTTGCCCTTGTAGGGATAAAGGTGACCGCGGTCGACCTCGCAGATCCACTCGGCAACGTTATCCAGGAAGTAGCGATCGTGTGTGACGGCAAGCACCGCGCCCTGATAGTTATGCAGGAAGTGCTCGAGCCACAGGATCGACTCAGCGTCCAGGTGGTTCGTGGGCTCGTCGAGCAGCAGCAGGTCGGGAGCCTCGAGTAGCAGCTTGCACAGGGCCACGCGACGGCGCTCGCCGCCGGAAAGCACGTTGACCGGCATGTCGGAATCGGGCAGCTGCAGGGCGTCCATGGCCTGACCGAGCTTGGAATCGATATCCCAGCCGTCGGCGGCGTCGATCTCGTCCTGGAGCTTGCCCATCTCGGCCATGAGGGCGTCCATATCGCAATCCGGGTCGCACATCTCCTCGCCGATCTTGTTGAAGCGATCGACCTTGGCAATCATATCGCCAAACGCCATGCGCACGTTCTCGATGACGGTCTTGTCGTCATCGAGCGGCGGCTCCTGCTGCAGGATGCCCACGGTGTAGCCGGGGGTAAGCCTGGCATCGCCGTTGGAGACTTCCTCGATACCGGCCATGATCTTGAGCAGGGTCGACTTGCCCATGCCGTTGGGACCCACGACGCCGATCTTGGCACCGGGGTAGAAGCTCAGGGTCACGTCGTCAAGGATTACCTTGTCGCCATGGGCCTTGCGAGCCTGATACATCTGGTAGATAAACTCCGCCATATGTCTGTCCTATCCTTTCTACCTGCTGTTTCCCTATTCTTGATTCGCTTTAGTGGAAACGAAATGAGAAAACCAGCTCTGAAACTTAACGAAAAAGGGGCATGGTTGCCCACACCCCCTAATACTACCTGGGAAAAGTCCCCCGGAACATACTATGAACTGCGTACGCTAGTTTTCCGCAACCTTAGCGAACGGCTCGCTGCGATTTACGCCACAGCAGATACGAATAGGCGTAGGCAGCTCCGGCCGAACCAAACGCCAGAGCCGCAATCACCGCGGCGACGACTTCACTCGAAAGCACGCTGCCCGCCACGCCCATCACAATCAGGCCAACACCCAGCACCATAAAGCAGGCACCGCCAAAGCGCTGCGTACGGCGCCAGTTCTCGGGATCGGCAAGCGCCCAGGGCGTCTTGATACCGAGCGTATAGTTCTGCTTCACACGCGGCAAGTAGTTGCCTACGCCGATGAACAGCAAACCGACAGCACCGGAAATCAGCACGTTGATCGAACCGACCGCCGGCACCACGCCCCAGACCGTAAGCTCTCCCAGCCAGCTTATGGCGCACATGAACAAGGTGAAGGCAATTACGAAGCCCTGATAGAACTTACCCGAGGTTCGATATGCCTCACCTTTGGGATCGATGCGCGGCACCACGCAGAACATTGCGAGAAGCGCCAGAGGCAGCACGCCGAGCGCGGAGGCCATCCAGCTAGGACCCCAACCGTCGACAGCGCCGTTCGCGCCCCAGTGCGTGGGAATCTGCGCAGGCAAGCTCGGCATCACCATGAGGTGCGCTACGACATTGGCGACGCACAGAGCGACCAGCGCAATCCACACGCGCGACGATACCCCTGTGGGGTGAATGCCCTTGTTTTCGTTATTCATCCTTATCACCTTCATTGTTTGTAAAACCCATAAACCAGCCAATTAAATCCTGCATGACGGTGGTGTTTAAGCTGTATACGATGTTTTGGCCATGGCGCTCGTCGGTCACCAACCCGGCGTTTTTAAGCGTCACCAAGTGATGGCTCAGCGACGGCTTACTGATATCGAAATGCTTGGCAAGCTCCCCCGCCGTGCAATTGCCCTCGCGCAGCAGTTCCAAAATGCGCCGCCGCGTTGGATCAGCCAGCGCCTTAAAACCTTCTCCCGGCATAAGACCTCCTCTCATCATCTCTCATGACGCGCACACTATACTTGATATTTAGATGTTTGTCTAATTATCTAATAGCAATGTTATGTATAGAACATTCGTTCGTTTTTAGATACAATGGGTCCAGAAGCAGATGGGCCAGCTCCCTCTTCCCAAGAAGGAGATGGACTATGAGTATTAACGATGTCCTGACGTTGTTGTTGCTTGTAATCGCGGCTGTGGAGCTCGGCATCCACATTGGAGGTCGAATGAAATAGCCGCCCCCGCGTAATGCGAAGACGGCCACTTCTCACGCTACAAACGTGTTTGGGAGTTGGCTAACCCGCTGCAACGGGTGCCATCTGCTTCATCTTATGCGAATCCCTGCCTCATTTCAACAAGCCCCTAGGGCTCAAATGGAATCGCGATAATACCTATAATGGCGATAGCTAAAACACGATTCGCTTCCCCATCGGAGGATGTCTATGACCGAAACTGCTGCACTCGTCGAGACACGCGACACCAAGCTCGAGATCATCATGGGCCGCGAGGCACTCGACAAGCTCGCCAACACCACGGTGCTGATACTCGGCTGCGGAGGCGTGGGCTCTAACTGCTGCGAGGCACTTGCCCGCGGCGGCATCGGGCATTTTGTGATTCTGGACAAGGACATCATCGCGCCCAGCAATATCAATCGCCAGTCCATCGCCTTTCACAGCACCGTCGGCAAGCGCAAGGTCGATGTTATGGAAGCCATGATCCACGATATCAATCCCGCCACCACCGTCATCAAGCGAACTGAATATCTGCTGAGCGACAATATCGACGAGTTCTTTACGAGCGTTTTTGAGCAGACGGGCGGCAAGCTCGACTACGTCGTCGACGCCATCGACACCATCTCGGCCAAGCTCACCATTGCCAAATATGCTCAAGATCACGACATTCGTTTGGTTAGCTCTATGGGCGGGGCCAACAAGCTGCATCCCGAATGCTTGCGTTTTGCCGATATCTTTGACACCGTGCGCGACCCCATGAGCCGCATTATGCGCAAAGAATGTAAGAAGCGCGGAATCAAGAGCCTGCACGTGCTGTTTAGCTGTGAGGAATCGGTTAAAACCCAACCCCGCGACCCGTCCAACATCCACGAGCGTACCGAGTTGGGAACCGCGAGCTTTATGCCGCCCATCATGGGCCAGATGATCGCCGGCGAGGTTATCCGAGAGATCAGCGGACGCGGCACCGAGCACGTGCGCGCCGACGGCCAGCGCTTGGACTAGCAGGGATGCCGCGATGGAGCCGCAGTTGTTTGATGCACACTGTCATCTTGATTTGATGGCCTGCCCGGATACCGTTGCCGATGAGACGACGGCACTGGGCCTGGGTCTATTTGACTGCGGCGTCGACCCACGCGACTTCGCGGCAGCAAAAACACGCGCCAGTCACCACCCGAACATCATCGCGGGCGCCGGCCTCCATCCCTGGTGGCTCGCCGACGGCCGCTGCGGTCCTGCCGAAGTCAATCTGCTTTGCGAAGTTGCTGACCAAGAGCGCTATATCGGCGAGGTAGGACTCGACTTTTCCGCGCGCTTTGCCGGAAGCGAACCGCTTCAAATACAGGCACTTGACCGTCTCTGCGATGCACTCGTGCAGTACCCTCTCGCCGGGCGCGTGATATCAATTCACGCTGTTCGTTCGGCAGGAACCGTACTGGACGCCCTTGAGTCATATGGATTACTCACCCCAAGCCCCAACTCCCCCGCCATCATCTTCCACTGGTTTAGCGGCACCTCGGACGAACTCGTCCGCGCGCGCGATGCAGGCTGCTATTTTTCCGTCAGCGAGCGCATGCTCGCCACCAAGCGCGGTCGTGAATATGCCCGACAGATTCCACTCGACCGCCTGCTGTTCGAAACCGACGCTCCGGCCGAGCCGCAAGCGGATACAAGCGCACGGCAGCTCATCGCATCGCTAAAAAGCGTCTCCCGGCGCATCGCCGAACTTAAAAACTGCGCTGTGGAGAGCGTCGAATCGATTGCTTTGGGGAATTCGCACTCCATTTTTGACTTCCGCTGACCCCGGTGGGCAAAAAATGCCAAATATGAGTACTGTTGCAAAGCTAGTCACATTATTTTGCAACAAATTAGCGCCTTGTTAATGTACATCAGTTCGTTAACAAGGCGCTTTAACATGGGCAAAGCCATATCAAGCAGGCTTTAATCATCCCCAGACACTCAACTAGGGTCTCAAAGGCTTGATTTTGCTGTTACCAAAATAGTGACAGTACTCATATTTGGCATTTTTTGCCCACTCGCTCCCAGAAAGGCCCCAAAGACCCCCTAAGAAAGCTCAAGCAGCTCCGGCAGCTGGTCGATAATCTTGTCCGCGGCATCCTGGCTAAAGCCAAAGCGCTCCTCGCGCTTGGCAATGACCGTCAGGCCGGCTCGCTTACCCGCGGTAATGCCCGGAACGGAATCCTCAACGCAGCAGCAGCGATTCGCGGGCAGCCCCAGCAGGTCCAGCGCATGCAGGTAGATATCGGGCTCGGGCTTGCTCTCCTTAAACTGTTCGCCGCTCACCACGTACTCAAAGGCATCCGACAGACCACATGCATCGAGTACTTCCTCGATGCTGTCCATGGGAGACGAACTCGCCAACGCCACGCGAACGCCGCGGCGCGGCAACTCTCGAATCGTATCCACAGCGCCCGGGTTAATCAAAGCCTGATAGTCGCGCGGACGCTTATGCGCCCACTCGTCCCAACGGGCCAACGCTTCCTCGCCAGTGAAGTGCCCTTTACCGGCGCGCTCAAACCAATCGACCAGCATATGCAGGAAGAACTGATGCGAGGTACCGACCTGTCCATTCAACTCCTCTTGAGTCAGATTCAACCCAAGCTCCTTGGCAAACGCGGCAGTCTCCCCCAGGTAGTAATACTCGGTATCGACGATGACGCCATCCATGTCAAAGATAACGGCGTCGAACGGAAATGCGGACACGGCACCCTCCCTAACAAAAGGGCGCCCGCAAGCGGACGCCCGAACCATGCACTATCGGCGATTCTAACCCAGCAGCTTATCCAACGCCACCGCAATGCCATCTTCGTTGTTATTGGCGGTCACCATCTGGGCAACTGCCTTAACCTCATCGACGGCGTTGCCCATGGCAACACCGGTGCCGGCCCACTCAATCATGGACTTGTCGTTCTGGCCGTCGCCAAACGATACGACCTCACTGGCGTCGATGCCAAGCTTGGGCAGGGCACCATCGAGCGCACGGGCCTTGTCGATACCGGGCGCCGTGTACTCAAAGTACCAGTCGGCCGTAAACATGCCCGAAAGCGTCTGGGTAAAGGGCGCATACATCTCCTCGTAATGCGCCTGCAGATAGGTCGGATCGCCCGCCGTCAGCAGCTTGTCCACGGGATAAGTATCCACGACCTCATGCAAGCTCTCGACCTCACGGATCTTAAGGTCGCAGGCATCGCGCTCGTATTTGACGATGTTTTTCTGCGAGCCGTCAGGCAGCGTGACCATGCAATGGTACGAGTCCTCGACGTGCAAATCGCGACCGAGCGAAATCATAGGGATCACGTCAAAATTGCGCAGATGATCAATCAGACGGTGCAGCTCGTCAGCCGGCATGGCTTGGTCAAAAAGGACCTCATCGGTCTGAGCGTCGACCACATGCGCGCCATTAAAGGCAACTAACAGACCGTCATGGTTTTGAAGGTCGAGCTCCTGCGCCAAGGCGTGAAGACCCCAGGCGGGACGACCCGAAGCCAAGATGAGCTTAATACCCGATTCCTGCGCCGCGAGCAGCTTCTCGCGCGTACGCGGGCTGATCACCTTCTGGTCGTTGGTGAGCGTACCGTCGATATCCATTGCGATGGCCTTAATTGCCATATGCGCCTCCCTGTCATTGAGCAACCTTGTCTGAGCCATCATACAGAACACCCACGGCGGCGCTGTTTGCAACGGGAAAAATGTCATATTGTCCCGAACATGGCCGGCGCGCCTTCGACGATTGCGATGCCCGTCGAGGCGCCTCCCGATACATTCCATCCTATCCAAATAGCAAAGGGCCCGCATCCCAACGGATACGGGCCCTTGTCGGCTATGCGTTAGTTTTCGCAGCGAATCCTACTTGCGGTGAGCGCGGTAGAACTCGATAAGCGCCTGGGTCGAAGCGTCCTGCTCGGCCTTGGCGGCATCGTCGTGAAAGGCAGGGGTGATCTGCTTGGCAAGCTGCTTGCCCAACTCAACGCCCCACTGGTCGTAAGAGTCGATGCCCCAGACCGTGCCCTCGACAAACGTGATGTGCTCGTACAGGGCGATGAGCTCGCCGAGTGCGAACGGGGTCAGCGTGTCGCCGAAGATCGAGGTCGTCGGGCGGTTACCCTCAAAGCAACGAGCCGGGACGATCTGCTCGGGCGTGCCCTCGGCACGAACCTCGTCGGCTGTCTTGCCAAAGGCGAGTGCCTTGGTCTGGGCCAGGAAGTTGCCCAGGAACAGCTCGTGCACGTCCTGACCGCTATCGGTCGCAGGGTTGGCGGTATTGGCGAAGGCGATGAAATCGGCCGGGACCACCACGGTGCCCTGGTGCAGCAGCTGGTAGAAGGCGTGCTGGCCGTTGGTGCCGGGCTCGCCCCAGAAGATCTCACCGGTGTCGGAGGTCACGGCGCTGCCGTCCCAGCGGACATGCTTGCCGTTGGACTCCATGGTGAGCTGCTGCAGGTAGGCCGGGAAACGATGCAGGTACTGGCAGTACGGCAGCACGGCGTGGCTCTTGGAACCGAAGAAGTTGACGTACCAGACGTTGAGCAGGCCCATCAGCGCAACGACGTTGTTCTCGAGCGGCGTGTTGCAGAAGTACTCGTCGATGGCGTGGAAGCCCTCGAGGAACTGCTGGAAGCGCTCGGGGCCGAGCACGACGATCAGCGACAGGCCCACGGCGGAGTCGACGGAGTAGCGGCCGCCGACCCAATTCCAGAAACCGAAGGCGTTAGCGGGGTCGATGCCGAAGGCCTCGACCTTCTCGAGTGCGGTGGAAACGGCGACGAAGTGCTTTGCCACGGCCTCGGCGTTCTGCTCATCGGAGCCATCGATGGCGCCCTGAGCCTTGAGCTGCTCGAGCATCCAGGTCTTGACCTCGCGAGCGTTGGTGAGGGTCTCGAGCGTGGTGAAGGTCTTGGAGACGATGATCACGAGCGTGGTCTCGGGATCCAGGCCCTTGAGCTTCTCTGCCTGGTCATTGGGATCGATGTTAGAGATGTAGCGGCAGTCGATACCGGCGTCGGCATAGGGGCGCAGAGCCTCGTAAGCCATGACCGGGCCCAGATCGGAGCCGCCGATGCCGATGGACACCAGGTGCTCAATCTTCTTGCCGGTAACGCCCTTCCACTCACCGGAGCGCACGCGCTCGGCGAAGGCATACATGCGATCGAGGACCTCGTGCACGTCGGCGACGACATCCTGGCCGTCAACGATGAGCTGCCCCTTCTCGCTTGCCGGGCGGCGAAGCGCGGTGTGCAGGACGGCGCGGTCCTCGGTGGTGTTGATGTGCTCGCCGGAGAACATGGCGTCGCGGCGCTCCTCGAGCTTCACCTCGCGGGCAAGATCGCACAGCAGCTTGACGGTCTCATCGGTCACCAGGTTCTTGGACAGATCGAAGTGAAGGTCGCCGGCGTCAAAGCTCAACTTATTCACGCGGTCGGCGTCAGCGGCGAACCAGGCCTTGAGGTCGATGCCCTCGGCCTCAAGCTTCTCCTGATGAGCCTCGAGTGCCTTCCAAGCGGCAGTCGACGTAGCATCGATAGGTGCGGCAACAGTTGCCATAGAGTCCTCCTCAGCATACGGGCGCACGCCTCCATGCGCCCGGACATTCAGATGCCACTATTCTAGCGCAGGTCAAGACTACAATCAGCGAGCGTTGCCAATCGGCCCCCAAACGGCAACCGAACAAAAAGGGACAGGTTTATTTTGGCAGGTCAAACGCTTTACCAACCAAAAATAACCCGTCCCTTTATGGCAAATATTAGGCCGCAGCGCAGACGCTACCGAGCAACTCACGCAGAGGAGACCCGATGTCCTCCAGCAGTTCGGGCGCGATAATGGCAAAAACGGGGACCTCGCCGGTGCCCACGACAGCAGGCACCTTGCCCTCCGAGACAATGCATCCATAAGGCACAAAGCCGTCTTCGTCGGCATCGAGCGCCGCCATGCGACGCGCGAGCTCGCGCGCAAAGCCAGCAGTATCGGCATCGCCAATCGCCAGGACAAAGTTTACGCCTTCGTCGGTCGCCAGGGCCACGGCTTCGTCGATCAGCTCGTCTCCCCCGTCGCCCTCAAACGAGCCGCAGCGGAAAAGCACACGCTCGAGTAGGGCTCGATCAAGCGAGCCAAGTGCCGCCGAGACAAGCTCATCGCGCGTATGCTTGTCACCGCCCAGCACAACCAGCGCCTTGGTGCCACCGTAGTGAGCGACCAATCGTCCGCACCAGCGAGCCACATCCCCATCCGCAACCAAGCGCGTCGGCATACCAAACCCATAGTTGACCATTATCCCCACAACCCTTCCGTGCGTATAGGCGGTATCAATCGTTAGGCTCATGCTACGAAGCGAGGTTTTCCGAGCTGTTTCGCTCTCTTTAGAGCTGCGTTAAAAAACCCGATGCAACCGCACGACCATACCCGCCAAAGAGGGACAGGTTTTGACGATGTCCGCGCAAGCAGGTATTATCGAACATGTATTCGATAAGAACATGTGTTTGATGGGAGGACGCGTGGGACACGAGCGTCACACCTATATCTGCATCGACCTTAAGACGTTTTACGCCAGTGTCGAGTGCGTCGACCGCGGACTCGACCCACTCACTACGTGCCTGGTCGTTGCCGACGAATCGCGCGGGCGCACGACCATCTGCCTCGCCATCACACAGGCTATGAAGGACCTCGGGATACACAATCGCTGCCGTCTGTTCGAGATTCCCGACGGCATCGACTGCATCAAGGCCGTACCGCGCATGCAGCACTACATGGAGGTGTCGGCGAAAATCTACGGCATCTATCTGGAATACGTGAGTCCGCAAGACATTCACGTCTACTCCATCGACGAATGCTTTATCGACGTGACGCCCTATCTGGACCTCTATCACACCGATGCGGAAGGGTTCGCCTGCACGCTGCGCGACGAGGTCTTGGCGCGCACCGGCATCACGGCGACGGTCGGCATCGGCCCCAACCTATTCCAGGCCAAGGTAGCGCTCGACATTACCGCCAAGCACGTACCCAGCCGCATCGGCATACTCGACGACGGGACCTTTCGCAAGGAGATCTGGCCCCATCGCCCCATCACCGACATCTGGGGCATCGGCCCCGGCGTGGCGGCCCGTCTCGAAAAGTACGGCGTCTACGATCTGATGGGCGTCGCCGCGCTCGACGAAAACCTGCTTTACGATGAGCTCGGCGTCAATGCCGAATATCTCATCGACCACGCCTTCGGGCGCGAGCCGACAACCATCGCCGATATCCAAGCCTATCGCCCGCAAGCGACCTCGACCACCACAGGACAGGTGCTCTCGAAGGGCTATGCCTACGAGCAGGCCTACACCGTCTTGCGCGAGATGGTCGACAACGCCGTGTTGGATCTAGTCGATAAGCACGTGGTCTGCGACAGCATCTCGCTCTTTGTGGGCTACGCGAGCGAGCGCGCCGACATACGCCGGCTCAACGCCAGCGGCACGGCGCAGTATATAGACGGCTGCGGACACCTGCGCTCGAGCACCTCGGGCATCGAGCCCGCAGCGACCGATGGCCCCGAGCTCGCGCCCCGTGCTCCCAAGCCCGTCCAGCGCGATGACGAAAGGCGTCGCCTGGTGCGCGAAGCGCAGGCAATCGATGGCATCTTTGTGGGAGAGCATGGCGGCAAACCGCGTGGTGGCTATGCCGCACTCTTTGCGCACTCCAACGCCTCGCGCAAGCTGCCCGAGCGCACTAACTCGTTTAAGAAGATCATGGGCTATTTTGATGAGCTCTGGGCGCAGACTGTCGATCCCAAACGACCGGTCAAGCGCATCAACCTTGGATTTGGCAACCTCATGCCCGAGGAATTTACCACCATCGATCTGTTCAGCGATATCGAGGCCGATGAGCGCGAGCGCGACCTGGCGCGCGCCGTCCTGGCCGTGAAAGGCAAGTACGGCAAGAACGCGCTCGTCAAGGGATTAAGCTTTACCGCCGGCGCCACCGCGCGCGAACGCAACGACCAAGTTGGAGGACACCGTGCCTAAACCCAAACAACAGCCCGTGCGCCCGCCGACCGCCTTCGAGCGCCTGGCGGACCCCGAGGGCAGGCGCCGCGCCGCCGACCCCAAGCTCACTGCCAACGGTGCCGTGCGCGCCAACCGCGCCGCGCAGTTTATGCCCTTTGCCGCCCTCACGGGATACTACGAACTCGTGCGCCAGCAGGAAATCACCGTCGAGTCAAAACGTGAGCTCACGGAAGAAAAAGCCCTCGTACTTTCTAAAAAGCTCGAGGGTCTCAAACGTGGCGACTTGGTTCGTGTCACCTATTACGATACATACGGCTATCGCAGCCGCACCGGCATCCTCGACGAGGCGCTCCCCGCCTTCAAGCTCCTCAAGCTCCGAGACATCGCCATCGACTTCGACGACATCCAAGACATCGAACTGCGCGGACGAGCCTAGCCAAGGAAGCGCATCCAGGGCGGCGCTTACAGCGTCATGACGTAGTAGCCCGCGTCTTTCACGGCCGTCTCGAGGACACCACGATCAACCGGCTGCTTAGAGCGCACGCGTGCCGTGTGGTCCGCATACGTCACCGTTGCCCACACGCCATCCAGCGCATTGAGGGCATTGGCTACGTTCTGAGCGCAGCCGTCACAGCTCATGCCGCCGATGAGCAGCTCATCGCTATAGGGATAGTGTGACGCATCGGTATCCACCACAACAACCTTTTTGGCCTTCTTGCCGCTCGTACCATCGCTGCAGCAACTCTTCCCGTGTGTCGAAGCGGCAATGCGACGCAGTCCAAAAAACATGCCGACGGCAATGACGGCCAGCACGATGAGATTCGCAGGGTTGAGCAAGTCACTCATGCGCTCCCCTTTCAAGTAGCACTATCTAGATACCCCCATGGGGTGTCCCCATCTTAACCCAAAATCATGTCTGTTCGGTCAATTAGTTTCCCTCTTCAAACTTTTTTGTTGACCATGGCTTACTTTCGTGTATAAGTTTTCCTAGGCTAACAGTTTAGATCCGTAAGGAGCGCCGTGACTCGAACCATAGACATCCCAACGTTTCAGGCAGCGGTCGTGCGCAACTGCTCCCCCACGCTCGCGGGCATCAAGCCGGCATCGCTCTTTACCTATCCAGGCACCTACGCCCACGGGAACGGCTCGACCACAACCGAAACCATCGCAGAACGCCGAGCACGCCTGCTCGACGTTATCGCCCAGTGCAATCGCGAGCTTGACCCGCTCGGCATCCACCTGAGTGTTTTGGTCTGGCGGCCCTGCGGAGCACTCGTGTACGTGTACCGAGCCAAAAGCCTCGCCACCTATTTCGCAGACCCTCGCGCCCAAACAGCGCTCGCCTCGGAAGGCTACGACACGAGAGACCTTTCGACATGCCTTGTGCATTTGGCATCACGCATCACGCTCGCGAGCAATAACGTCGCGGAATGCGCTTGTAGCCAGACTCGATGCGCACTACCCCAGCAAGCTAGCTGCAGCAACGACTGCACCTGCGAGTTTCCGCACGAAATAGGCTACTTCCTTGGATATCCCTACGACGACGTGCACGAGTTTATCGTCCAGCGCGGCGAGAACTACAAGGTCTTTGGAGCTTGGAAGGTCTACACGGATGTCGAGCAAGCGCTTGCGATGTTTGACGCCTACCGCGCTTGCACTCAATACCTCACCTTTGTCTATCAGCAGGGCTGCAGCTTGGCGCAACTTGCCCAGGCAACCCGATAGAACATAGAAGCCGCGGCAACCTGCCGCACAACTGAAAGGACAAAACATGAGCAAGATCGCCGTCGTCTACTGGAGCGGCACGGGCAACACCGAGGCCATGGCAAACCTCGTCGCCGAAGGCGCCACGTCCGCGGGTGCCGAGACTGAGGTCATCCCCTGCGCCGACTTCTCTGCTGACAAGGCCGCCGAATATGATGCCTTCGCCTTCGGCTGCCCCGCCATGGGCTCCGAGGAGCTTGAGTATGACGAGTTTCAGCCTATGTGGGACGAGGTCAAGGAGACCCTCGGCGGCAAGAAGGTCGTCCTCTTTGGCTCCTATTCGTGGGCCGAGGGCGAGTGGATGGACAACTGGAAGGCCGACGCCGACGAGGCCGGAGTCAACGTCGTGGACTCCGTCATTTGCTACGATGCGCCCGACGATGAGGGCGAGGCGGCCTGCCGTGCCCTTGGCGCCGAGCTGGCCTAGCAGCACCACCGAGCCCGACAGAAGGGGCTCACGCTACATTATCGACATCCCAACAAAAAACGGGACTGGATTCATGTCCAGCCCCGTTTTCTGTAATGCCAGCCGCATGAACCAGCTACGAGATATTGCCCAAGAACGCCTTGGTGCGCTCGCTCTTGGGGTGGTCGAAGACCTCGCTCGGCGTACCCTCTTCCACAATGACGCCGCCGTCCATAAAGACGACGCGGTCGGCGACATCGCGGGCAAAGCCCATCTCGTGGGTCACCACGATCATGGTCATACCGTCACGTGCCAGGTCGCGCATGACGCCCAGGACGTCGCGGACAAGCTCGGGGTCAAGCGCCGACGTGGCCTCGTCAAAGAGCATCACGTGTGGATTCATCGACAGGGCGCGGGCGATGGCCACGCGCTGCTGCTGACCGCCCGAAAGCTGACTCGGCATAAAATCGATGCGCTCGGCCAGACCGACCTTGGTGAGCTCCTCGACGGCGATCTTCTCGGCCTCTTCCTTGCTGCGCTTGAGCACCTTTTGCTGTGCGAGCATGACGTTCTTTTTGACTGACAGGTGCGGGAACAAATTGAACTGCTGGAACACCATACCCAGATGCGTACGTACCTTGTTAAGGTCGACGCCCTTGGCGCAAACGTCCACGCCCTCAACGACGATCGAGCCGCTCGTGGGATGCTCCAGACGATTGATGCAGCGAAGCATCGTCGACTTGCCCGAGCCCGAAGGACCCAGGACTACGACGACCTCGCCCTTGTGCACATCCAGATCGATGTCGCGCAGGACCACGTTATCGCCGAAGGCCTTCTGGAGGTTCTTGATGCTGACGACGACCTCGTTCGAGTTATTGGTTTCGCTCATGATAGGACCTCCTTACAGACCGGCGATGTGGTCGGCGGGCGTCGCGACGACCTGTCCAGCGCTCTTGGCGGGACGCTTCTTCTTGGTTTCGGCCGTCCCCAGAAGCCTCGCCTCAAGACCGCTCACCAAGCGAGCAAGCGGCAGGGTGATGACCAGGTAGAACAGCGCGGCAACCACATATGGCGTAATGGAACCCGTCGTGGCCACAATGGTACGGGCGTTCATGACGATCTCGACCACGCCCACGGCCGCGAGCAGCGACGTATCCTTGTAAAGCAGGATAAACTCGCTGGTCAGCGTAGGCAGGACATTGCGGAACGTCTGCGGAATCATAACGTAGAGCAGCGTCTGGAAGGCGTTCATGCCCAGCGAGCGCGCGGCCTCGTTCTGGCCCTTGGGGATCGACTGAATACCGGCGCGGAAGATCTCGCACAGGTAGGCGGACGAGTTCATGGCCATGACGATAACGCCCAAGACATAGTCGTCCACCTTGACGCCGGCCAACGGCAGACCGAAGAACGCGATGTAGATCTGCAGGAACGCCGGCGTACCGCGAATGATATTCACGTAGATGCCGGCGAGGCAGCGCAGGATGCGCGACTTGGAGATGCGCATGAGCGACAGGGCAAAACCGAAGGGAATTGCCAGCGGAAACGCCACGAGCACGATCGAGAGCGACATGAGGAAGCCCTTAAAGACGATCGGCAGGCTCTGGACCAAAATGACCGGGCTCAGGAACAGGCGCAGGAACATATTGGAGTTCCAGGCCTCGACCCACGGCTGCTCTTTAAGGTCGGCCAAGAAGTTATCGAAGGCCGTCACGCCCTTGATCTCCACCGACGGAATCTTGGAGATCTTCTTGGTCGACCCGTCGGCGAGCGTATAGGTGCCGCTAAAGGCCTCATCGCCGCCCTCGACGGGGAAGGTCACGCCGTAAACCTCGACACGGAAAAAGCCGCCGGCAGGCGCCGTCTCGCCAAAATCGATCTTGAGCGTCTGGCCGTCAGCCTTGCACGTGGGTTTCATGGGCGTACGATCCATGAGGTCCTCGCCCGAGAGCATCGTCAATCGCGTGTCATCGGTACCAAACGTCGTGCCGTCGACAAACGTCAAAGAAAGACCGCTCAGCTCCTCGTCGGCATCGGCCTGAACTTCCCAGGTAATGCGCGTCTCGGTGCCGCCGACCACAGCGCTGCCCGAACCGGTGTTGGGTCGGGCGGTAATCTTTGCGGTCTCAAGCGCCTGGGCGGTCGTGGGCGCATATGCCCCCGCGCACACCAGCGCGAGCGCCACGGCCATGACGCAGGCTAGCTTTTGGAGCAAGGCGGGCAGTGAAAAACGCTGCTCCGCGGCCCCTTTGTTCAGTCGAGACAAGGTGGCTCCTATCGTAGAAGTTGCCGGCAAAACGAGACGGAAACACTCTCCGTCAAGAGAAGCGCAAAGGCCCTCTCCGCAAAACGGAAAGGGCCCGCGCACAATCAAGTAGCTATTTTACTTGATGTTGTACTTAGCCATGAGGGCGTCAACGGTACCGTCATCGGTCAGGTCCTTGATGGCCTGGTTGATGTCGTCCTTGAGCTTGGTGTTGCCCTGGTTGATGGCGATGGCGTACTCCTCGCCGGTGCTGATCTGCTTGATGGTCTGGCAGGTGTTGAACTGCTCGGCGGTCAGCTGGCTGGCAACGGAACGGTTGGTGACTACGGCGTCACCCTTATCGGACTGCAAGGCGCTGAAGCACTCGGTAGCATCCTTGTAGGGGACGATCTTGGCCTTGGGGAAGTTCTCCTGGGCAAAGGCCTCGGCGGTCGAGCCAGACTGGACGATGATGGTAGCGTCGGCGTTGTTGAGCTTCTCGCTGTAGTTGTCAGCCGTGATGTCGGCGTTATCGACCTTGGTCACGATGGCCTGATCGTCCATGTAGTAGGAATCGGAGAAAGTGACTTCCTTCTCACGCTCGGGCGTGTCAGTGATAGCCGCGATGGAGACGTCATACTTGGCACCCGAAGCGACGCCCGGAACCAGCGTGTCAAAGTCATTGTTGACGTACTCGACATCCAGGCCCAGCTTGTCGCCGATAGCCTTGATAAGCTCAAGGTCAAAGCCCTGATAATCGCCGTTGTCGTCCTTGTACTCAAACGGGGCGTACTCGGCAGAGGTGCCGACGGTCAGCGTGCCGTCCTTGACGAGTGCGTACTCCTTGGAGCCGTCGACCTTCTCGACCTTAGCGTCGTCAGAGCTGCTGGAACCGGCATCAGAACCAGAGGTGGCGTTGGACGAGCCGCAGCCCGTCAGAGCAAGGGCGAGCGCCATGGCACCCGTGGCGGCAAATGCGCCAAGCTTCTTGAGCTTCATAATCAGTCTCCTTCCGGTGACCTCGTTTGATTCAGAGGTCTGCAAAAACTGTTGGCTATTATGCACCCGGAATTACGAATCTGCAATGAGAAAACTGATTGAAACAAACCCATAACGTGAATGGAATACTCTACTTTATGACAGTCATTACTGCTGCAATGACCTTAATAGTCTAATTTCAGCTGCATAACCTGCAAGTTCGTTCGGAGTCTCCAAAATAAACGGCAGTGAACGCAAACGGCCATTCGATACAATATTCTGCATAACCTGCATACCGCCACCAAATTCCTCGCTGCCAAGGTATCCCTTGCCGATGCACTCGTGACGATCTTTATGGGCGCCACAAGGGTTCTTCGAATCGTTGATGTGTACAGCATGCAAGCGATCGATACCCACCACGCGATCGAACTCGTCGAGTACGCCGTCCAGATCATGGATGATGTCGTAGCCGGCATCGTTCACATGGCAGGTGTCCAAACAAACGCCCAGCTTATCGGACAGCTCTGGGCACTTGGCGGCAACGCCCTCGATAATGCACGCCAGCTCTTCAAAGCTACGGCCCACCTCGGTGCCCTTGCCTGCCATGGTCTCGAGCAATACCGTCGTCTGCTGTCCCTCAAACATCACCTGGCACAGCGTGTCGACAATCATCTGAATGCCGACGTCTGCCCCCTGTCCCACATGCGCACCGGGATGGAAGTTGTAGTAGTTGCCGGGCAGTGCTTCCAGACGCTGCAAATCTTCCGCCATAGCCTCCAAGGCAAACTCGCGCGCTCGCTCCTTAGCGGAGCAGGGGTTATAGGTATACGGGGCATGCGCCACCAGCGGTCCAAAGTCGTTTTGCGCCATAAGCTCGCGCAGAGCCGCCACGTCATCCATGTCAAGGTCTTTCGCCTTACCGCCGCGCGGGTTGCGCGTAAAGAACGCAAAGGTATTGGCGCCAATGGACAGCGCCGTCTCCCCCATCGCCCGATAGCCCTTTGTCGTGGATAGGTGACACCCGATCGTCAGCATCCCCAGCTCCCCCTCATCAGTTGCGGTGAAATAGTTCCTGTCGATGCCCTATTCTGCCGCAAACAGGAACTATTCCACCGCAAGTTATAAAAGGGTCATGAGGAGCGCGTTTTGCCGAAGGCCTTAAGCATCGCCGTTACGGGGCCAGGCTGGAAACGTCGGCGCGCGTCGTCGAGACGCTCGGGGATATCGATGTGTTGCGGGCAGTGACGCGCACATTTGCCGCACTTGACGCAATTGCTCACGAGCTTGGGCTCGCTCGTGCGCACCGCGCTCGCCGTAAAGTATTGCGACAGCCCCGTAAACCAGCTGTGCGCATAGCTCGCGTTGTAAGCGGCAAAGCAGCCGGGAATGTTAATACCCTTGGGACATGGCATGCAGTAGCCGCATCCCGTGCAGGGCACGCGATTCGATTTTTCAAACTCCGCCAGCACGCGTGCGATGGTATCGAGCTGAGCGGCTGTCATCGAATCCGGCAGGGCCCGATCGGCCAGCACCGCGTTCTCGTCCACCTGCGCGGTATCGGTCATGCCCGAAAGCAGCATCGTGACTTGAGGATGGTTCCACACCCACGAAAGGCCCCAAGCAGCCGGCGTCTTCAGGTACGGATCGCGTACGTCATCGAGCACGGCGCGGGCCCGCGGAGGCAGCTTGCCCGCCAAGCGTCCGCCCAAAAGCGGTTCCATCACAAACACCGCGAGCCCGCGCTCGGCGGCTGCTATAAGTCCCGCCGTTCCCGCTTGGTAGCGCTCTCCAGCGTAGTTGTACTGAATCTGGCAAAAATCCCAGTCATATGCGTCAAGCATCGTAAGGAAGTCCGCCGCACTGCCGTGATACGAAAAACCTATCTGGCGAATACGCCCCGCAGCCTTTTGGTGCGCAATCCAGTCTTCGATGCCCAACGCCACCACGCGCTCCCACTGGGCGGGCGAAGTGATGTTGTGCATAAGGTAATAGTCGATATGGTCGGTCCTCAGGCGGCGCAGTTGCTCGTCGAAGAACCGGTCGAAATCCTCCGCGCACTTGCACGAAGCGTGCGGCAACTTAGTCGCGAGCAACACGCGGTCGCGCAGACCCAGGCGCTCAAGTGAGGCGCCCACGCACACCTCGTTACCGGGATAGAGATACGCGGTATCCAGATAATTAATCCCCTGCTCCACCGCACGGGAAATGATGGCATCGGCTGCCTTCGCATCCGGACGTCCCGGCGCACCGGGAAATCTCATGCAGCCCAGACCCAGAGCAGATATTCGGTTACCACTTTTGGGGTCAACGCGGTATTGCACGGCCCCTCCCTTCGCCATCAGCGCCGCGGCAAGGCGAAACACAATGGTCACGCGGCCGAAACATCGTGGAATCGCAATCGAGAACGTATCGTAACGCAGCAGAAATCGAGCTGTCACGGCACCGCTTTAACATCAGCAAAAAGCCCGATGAAAGGAGCCGCCCATGCCCGCGCTCGACCTTTGGAACCTCGCCTCCCAGCTCAAAAGCAACGATTATCGCTGGGTCGACCTCACCCACACGCTCTCATGCGACACCCCGCACTGGTTTGGCTTTAAGCCATTTGAGTCCACTAAGCTCTTCGACTACCTGCCCGGCACGCCCGAGGACATGCTCGCCCCCATGCGTTGCTTCCAGTATTCGGTCGCCTCGCAGTACGGCACCCACGTCGACGCGCCGCGCCACTTCCATGTCGAGGGTCGTTCCCTTGGAGAGATTGAACCCATCGAGTTTATGCATCCGCTCTGCGTGATCGACAAGCACGAGGAGTGCGCCGCGAATCCCGACTTTATCCTGACCATCGAGGACCTCAAAGCCTGGGAGGATGAGCACGGTCGCATTCCCGAGGACGCTTTCGTCGCCTTCCGCTCCGACTGGTCCAAGCTCGCCGACCTCGAGAACAAGGACGAGGACGGCCAGCCCCACTACCCCGGCTGGGACCTCGACGCCATCAAGTGGCTCGTTGAAGAGCGCGACATCGGCGCCATCGGCCACGAGCCGGCTGACACCGACCCGGCGAGCGTGACCACGCGTGAGGACGCCTACCCCTACCCCGGCGAACAGTACATCCTCTCGGTCGACCGCTATCAGATCGAGGTCATGGATCATCTGGATGAGCTTCCCGCCACGGGTGCTGTCATCTTCTGCACCTTCCCCAAAGTGCGTGATGGCGTCGGATACCCCGCACGCGTCTTCGCGGTCTGCCCCGCGTCATAAGTTCCCGTGTTCCCATGCGTTCGTTCTTCTAAATACCGCTATCCGGCGCACATAACATACCCCGGCAGCATACAATCCATCAGGCGCCCCGTACGTGGGCGCCTTTTTATGGGGAGATGATTCATATGCAGATCAACAAGGTCGCCTTCATCGGCAAGGGCGGTGTCGGCCTACTCTATGGCAGCATGATCGCCCAAGCGCTCGGCAACGACGCTGTTGAATATGTCATGGACGACGCACGCTTTGAGCGCCACGCGGGCGATGCGCTCAATATCAACGGCAAGCCCTGCGCGCTCAAGTCCGTCCGCGCGAGCGAGGCGACGCCCGTCGACCTGGTCATTCTCACTGTCAAGACAACCGGGCTCGATATGGCACTTAAAACCATGGAAAGCGTCGTGGGTCCCGACACGCTGATCGCGTCGCTGTGCAACGGCATCACGAGCGAGCAGAAGATTGCCGAGCGCTTTGGCTGGGAGCACACCGTCCTTGGTATCTGCCAGGGCATGGACGCCGTATTCCTCAACGGGGAGCTCACCTATACCAATGCCGGCGAGATCCGCTTTGGTGCGGCAGCGGGCACCGACCCCGCAACCGTTATCGCCATCGACGAGCTCTACACGCGTTGCGGCATCGCCCATACCGTCGAGCACGACATCGCACATCGCATGTGGGCCAAACTCATGCTCAACGACGGCATCAACCAGACCTGTATGGCCTACGGCGGCACCTACGGAAGCGCTACGGAGCAGGGCTCCGAGCAGCTCCGCAGTTTTGTCTCCGCCATGCGCGAGACGCTTGCAGTCGCCAATGCCGAGGGCATCGAGCTCACCGAGGCAGACCTAACGCAGATGGTGCGTCTCATAAAAGGGCTCGATCCCGCCGGCATGCCCTCGATGGCGCAAGACCGCGTCGCGCGGCGCAAAACCGAGGTCGAGGAGTTCGCCGGCACCATCTGCCGTCTGGCGGCCAAGCACGATATCCAGGCACCGCAGAACGAATGGCTCTATCAGCGCATTCGCGATATCGAGGCAAGCTGGTAGCGCCCGACTCACCACGTCAACAGACTCAACAGCAAAGCCGCCGCAAGGGCACTCCCCTTACGGCGGCTTTCATCTTCATCTATAACCAGTAGTCGATGTCCCGACGGTCAGAGCTGCGACTCCGAGGCCTGGCCCTCATCGTCGCGACAAAGGACTACACCCGCACTTCCCAGCAGCGCGGCCGCAATCAGCGCGCCGACCACGATTGGAGCAGCCCCGCATGACCCCTGCATGCCCGCAATGAGCGCGGCCGTAGGACCAAGGCAACCAAGCACCAATGCGACGACGGCAACGGCGATGTCTCGAGCGTTCACAAGACCACTTCCTCCAAGAGAAAGACCTTATTTCTCATGAACTAGTGTGCCCCACGCCCATATGCGCGGCGTACTGCCACGGTAAGCGCTCTGTTAACTCAAGCACGCACAAAAAACGAACGCCCTTACGTTGCCCAAAGGCTCGGTAAAGACGCCCGCCCGTCATGTCCTATTGGCTTATGGCAGATTACCAGCCGGTATAGTAGTCGGTGGTTCCGGCAGCACAGCCGGAGTCATAGACCTTGCACTCGCCCTTGGAACCGGTAAACGTGGAGCCTTGGGCCTTATCGCCCGCGGCAACGACGTAGTAGCCATCGGAATCGCGCCAAAAGCCCTCGGAATCCTGCGTCCATTCGCCCGTGCGGTGGTGATACAACACGTTGCTGCTGTAATAAGTCTCGCGGCGGCCGTTATAGTTATTGACGCCGCTCGAGCGCGTCAGACCCGAGCCGTTCGCGTAATACGCAGCAGACGTGTAAGACAAGCCGGAGCCGGCGTTGTAATACGAAGCCTGAACGGCCTCGGCGGCCTCGGCCTCGGCTGCGGCGGCCTCGAGCGCTTCGCGCTTGGCATTCTCAAGCGCAGTGCGCAGCTCATCGAGCTCGGTCGACTTCGTGTCGACCTCCCCCATCGTCAACAGACTACCCGCACCGTCGATACAACCCTGCAACACAGCGCGCTCGTCATCGGTAGCATAGTCGCCATACATATTCATAATGATCTGAGCGCGCATCTCCAGGGAATCGCGCTTTGCCCCCATCGAGGCGTTCCACTCCTGCATAGAGCCATAACCGTCGCCGCGGTAGTCGACGGGCTGCACCAGCGTCGCCTCGGACGGCGTAGATCCAACCGTATCGGACAGTGTTGCCGCGTGGGCATCAGTTGCGCCGGCGCCTGCCAAAAGTGCCACGGTCAGAGCGGCGGAAAGGGCAGCGGCTTTCGGTTTTCGTGAATCGATCCTCATGTAGTTGGAAACCTCCGTAGTGCGTTTTTGCTGCGTTTGAGCTGCGTGTGATTCGATCGCGCTGCATAGTACCTCGAGCAAATCGCGACCTACGGTTTTACTCAAAAGGCGCACGTCAATTGCGTAAAACTCACATCCTCTCAACAGGAGTTTTCCACAACTCAAATGCATAAAGCATGCCAAAAACCCTGTAATAGCGCCCTTCCTATGCAAAAAAGACGCCTGCGCAACCATTGCTTGCGCAGGCGCCTTGAGCAGGCATTTATGCAGTTATACCTATCGAGTCGCAAGGGGTCCTTGCACAAGTCGCCTTACTCGTCCAGCACGGCGAAGGCCTGCTTCAGATCCCAAATGATGTCCTCGGCGTTCTCGGTACCGATGGAAAGACGGATCGTGGAGGGCGTGATGTTCTGCTCGGCGAGCTCCTCGGCAGAGAGCTGGGAGTGCGTGGTGGTAGCCGGGTGCACAACGAGCGACTTGACGTCGGCCACGTTGGCGAGCAGCGAGAACACCTGCAGATGATCGATGAACTTCCAGGCAGCCTCCTGGCCACCCTTAATCTCAAAGGTGAAGATCGAAGCGCCGCCGTTGGGGAAGTACTTCTGATAGAGCTCGTGATCGGGGTGCTCAGGCAGGCTCGGGTGGTTCACCTTGGCAACGTGGCTGTCGCCGGCAAGGAACTCAACGACCTTCTTGGTGTTCTCGACATGACGGTCAACGCGCAGCGACAGGGTCTCGGTGCCCTGGAGCAGGACCCAGGCGTTGAACGGGCTGATGCAGGCACCCTCGTCACGCAGCAGGATGGCGCGGACATAGGTTGCGAAGGCGGCGGGACCGGCAGCCTCGGCAAACGAGACGCCATGGTAGGAGGGGTTGGGCTCAGCGATCTGGGCGTACTTTCCGCTCGCCTTCCAATCGAAGTTACCGCCGTCGACGATCACACCGCCCAGCGAGGTGCCGTGGCCGCCGATGAACTTGGTTGCGGAGTGGACAACGATGTTGGCGCCATGCTCCAGCGGACGGAACAGATACGGGGTGCCGAAAGTGTTGTCGACGACAACCGGCAGACCGTGCTTCTTGGCGATCTCGGAGATGGCGTCGATGTTGGGGATGTCAGAGTTGGGGTTGCCGAGCGTCTCGAGATAGATGACCGTGGTGTTGTCCTTGATGGCACCCTCAACCTCTTCCAGGTTGTGGGCATCGACAAACGTGGTCTCGACGCCAAACTGGGAGAGCGTATGCTCGAGCAGGTTGTAGGAACCGCCGTAGATGGTCTTCTGAGCCACCACGTGGTCACCAGCCTGGGCAAGAGCCTGCAGGGTATAGGTGATGGCAGCGGCACCGGAGGCGACGGCAAGACCGGCCACGCCACCCTCGAGCGCGGCGATACGGTCCTCAAAGACGCCCTGGGTGGAGTTGGTCAGACGGCCGTAGATGTTACCGGCGTCGGCAAGACCAAAGCGATCGGCGGCGTGCTGGGAGTTGCGGAACACATAGCTCGTGGTCTGGTAGATAGGCACGGCGCGGGAGTCGGATGCGGGGTCGGCGCTCTCCTGGCCAACATGAAGCTGCAGGGTATCGAAACCAAAGGTGTGCTCGGGGTTGTTGATGAACTGGCTCATGATGATCTCCTTGATCGAACGAAAGTAAATAAATAAGAGAGAAGTAAGTCGCTGTCTCCTGATCACGCCGACGGGCGCAAACAGGAGCCCGGCATTCGTCTTGGTAAGCAGTTCATATGCGGTCCTCCTTTTGACATCCCGGTTCCGTGGTCGGCTTAATTACCTACCGCCTTTGTGTGTTTTGAATAGTACGAGCATTGTTTCGCTCGGTCAATCACTTAAAAGCGCTAACCTGTTATCTGTTTTTTAGATAGCTATCGAAAGGACAGGCACCGATGACACTCCAGCAGCTTCGTTTTCTTATCGCCGTGGCAGAGTCCGGCTCAATCAACGCCGCAGCTCAGCGCCTCTATACCGCTCAGTCCAACATCTCAAACGCCGTCAAAAGCCTAGAACAAGAGCTCCATCTGGAGATCTTTACGCGCTCCAGCCGCGGCGTCACGCTCACCAACGACGGCACCGAGCTTTTGGGCTATGCGCGCCAGGTCGTAGAGCAGGCCGACATGCTCGAGGCACGCTACGAGGACGGTGGCACCCCGCAAGCCCGCCTCGCCATTTCCGCCCAGCACTACGCCTTTTCGGTCGAGGCCTTTGTCAACGTGGTCGAGCGCTGCCGCGACAGCAAGTTCGAGTTCATCATGCGCGAGACCACCACATCGCAGATCATCGATGACGTCCGTGCGTTTCGCAGCGATATCGGCATTCTGTATCTGGATGACTTTAACGCCCGCGTTCTGCAGAAGGCCTTCGCCGATGCCCGCGCAAGCTTCCATCCCCTATTCGACGCGACGGTCCACGTCTTCGTTAGCGAGCGCCACCCGCTCGCACGCCGCCCGCAGCTGTCCCTTGCCGACCTCACGCCCTATACGCGCTACAGCTTTGAGCAGGGAACCTCAAACTCCTTCTATTACGCCGAGGAACCTTTTAGCTATATCCCTTGCGACCGCAACATACGAATCTCGGACCGCGGAACACTTACCAACTTACTTATCACGTCGAACGGTTACACCCTGTCGACCGGTGTCCTCTCCAATGAAATGCAATGGGGCATGGCATCGATCCCGCTAGCAGACGCCCCAACGATGCACGTTGGCTACATTATGCACGACGAGCGCAAGCCCTCTCTCCTCTTGCAGCAATACCTCGACGAGCTCAACCGCATCATCCATGCCAACTAACAGTCGGAAGACGGGGTAGAAATCGTAGATTGCTGGCCCCCGGCGGGCATGGCGCTACAATGGTCACTCACATGAAATGCACTCAACGAAAGGAAGCCCGTGAAGGTCATCATCTACACCGACGGCTCGGCCCGATCAAATCCGGGACGCGGCGGCTACGGCGCCGTGCTCAAATACACCAACCCCGCCGGCAAGACCTTCACCTCCGAGCTTTCGCGCGGCTACGCCAAGACCACCAACAACCGCATGGAACTCATGGCGGTCATCGTGGCGCTCGAGGCGCTCAACCGCCCTTGCGAGGTCGAAGTCCATTCCGATTCGCAGTATGTCGTCAACGCCTTTAACAAGCACTGGATCGACGGCTGGAAAAAGCGCGGATGGAAAACCGCCAACAAGCAACCCGTCAAGAACCGCGACCTGTGGGAGCGCCTACTCACCGCCAAAAGCAAGCACAAGGTTGATTTCATCTGGGTTAAGGGTCACGCCGGTCACGAGCTCAACGAGCGCTGCGATGAGCTCGCCACCACGGCGGCCGACGGCAGCAACCTCGATATCGACGCCGGCTTTAACGAGAGCGACCTGTAATAGCGTTTTCGCGCAGCTTTATATCCCCACGCGCTACACTCATCCTGTAGACCAAACAACGCAAGGGGGACGTATGCTGCGCATCGCGACCATCGGCACATCCATGATCACCGACGACTTTATCCAAGTCGTCAACGCCAACGACCAAGCCGCGTTTGTGGGCACGCTTTCACGCGATGCCAATCGCGGTGCCGCCTTTACCGCCGAGCGCGGTGGCGAGCGAAACTTTACTTCACTCGATGAGCTCGCGGCAGCTGCCGACGTCGACGCCGTCTATATCGGCAGCCCTAACGCACTTCACTACGAGCAGGCCCTTGTCTGCATCGCCGGTGGCAAGCACGTCATCGTCGAGAAGCCCTTCTGCGCCACCGAAGCGCAGGCGCTGGAAGTCTTCCGCGCTGCCGAGGCAGCAGGTGTCGTGGCCCTCGAGGCCATGCGTCCCCTCCACGACCCCGCCTTCCACGCCATCGAGGACGCCCTGGGCGAGATCGCCCCCATCCGCCGCGCCTCATTGCGCTTTGGCAAATATTCCTCGCGCTACAACGAGATTCTCGCGGGACGCGCCACCAATATCTTCGACTGCAATATGGCATCGGGTTCCCTCATGGACATTGGCGTCTACACCGTCGAGCCCATGGTCGAGATTTTCGGCATGCCCTCCGGCCTTACGAGCATGGCTACTCTGCTCGACCCCGCCACGCGACAGCTCACGCACGGCCCCATCGACGGCTGCGGTTCCATCCTCGCCAGCTACGGCGGTGGCCGTATCTCCGTCGAGCTCGCGCACTCCAAAATAACGAATGACCTGCTACCCTCGCAGATCGAAGGCGAGCGTGGCACTATCCAGATCGACCATCTGTCCACGCCCCGCAATGTCCGCATCGACTATCGCGGCGATGTCGTACGCGGCTCGGCGACCGAGGCACCGCGCGAACAGGGCGACAACGGCCGCGTGCTCGACCTGCCCAAATCGAGCAACACTATGGAATACGAACTCACAGACTTTATCACCGCCATCGGCGGCATCGATAACGTTAAGGAAGAGATTTGGGAGACCCCGGCGGGACGTCACGAACTTGGCCACTACCGCGATGTCACGCTCGTCTCATTGCGCATCATGGATGCCGTGCGCCAGCAGGCCGGCATTACCTTCCCGTCCGACGCAGGCAAGCAGGCCTAGCGATGGGCTTCTTCGATGCGTTCTTCTCCAGCGTCACCGGCGGCAGTCGAGAGCCTCAAAAACCATCAAACATCGAGCTCGAGTTGCGCCGCAGGCTTACTGTGCTCGCAAGCGACGAGGCCACTCAAGACACTCCCCTGCGCTATTTCCTGCGCTGGGCGGGGCAAGTCCAGGGCGTTGGTTTTCGCTTTACCAACACCAACCTCGCGCAGGCACGCGCACTCACCGGCTGGGTGCGCAACATGGAAGACGGCTCGGTCGAGATGGAGATACAGGGAGCACCGGCAAACATCCTATCTCATCTCGAGGCGCTTCATGCCTCCTACGAGCGCATGGGAACGCGTTTTCGCCTCGTAGAAGCCCAGGCCCAAGCCCCACTTGCCAATGAAGACAGTTTCATTCCTCGTTATTAGTATTGTGTGCTAAATACGGTATCATTTACCTACGACCGTTGATAGAAAAGAGGCGAGGCGCATGGCGGTGCAAAGAAGGAATACCAGGCAGCGAAAGCTGGTTCTTGACGCCGTGCGCCAAAGTTATAACCATCCCACCGCCGACGAAATCTACAACGTCGTGCGCGCGCAGGATGACAAAATCAGCCGCGGTACGGTCTACCGCAATCTCAATCTCTTAGCCGACGCAGGGGAGATTCTCTCTATTAAGACGCCGGGCGGCAGCCGTTTCGATCGCACCATCGGGCCGCACGCACATATCATCTGCACCTCGTGCAGCCGCGTCATCGACGTGCCACTCCCCTTCGACGCCCAGCTCGACGCCAGGGCATCCGAACAAATCGGATGGAGCGTCAGCTCGCACTACACCATCTTTGAGGGACTCTGCCCCGACTGCCAGTAGCCTTTGGGACATGCCTGCAAATCTACTTGCCCATCCGCTACAGCAAACAGTACATTTCTAGGCATGTCCCAAATATCTACTCGGCGAGCAGGCGACGCAGCTCCTCTTCGACCGTGCGTACGTAACGGACGCGGTCGTTGATGCCGCGCATAGAGGGATTGCAGCTCTCCATTAGATAAGGATGGCCCACTACGTTGAGCATGTCGCGGTCGTTTTCGTTATCGCCAAACGCCATCATCTCATCGGGCGAAATACCCAGGGCACGACCGTAATCGGCAAGCGCGGAGCCCTTGCCCGAACCGAAACCGATAAAGTCCGTCCATTCGGTTCCCGACGTCATCACGTCAACACGGTCGCTAAAGAGGCGCTCGAAATACTCCAGGGCCGCCGGCTGATCCACCTCGGGCATCTGGAAGGCAATCTTAATGACGTCCTCGTCGATGTCCTCGGGACGGCCGACCACCGCCACATCGCAGTGGACCTCATAGCGCAAATGGTCGACGAACGCATCGTTGCCGCTTATGGTGTAGAGGTGCCCCTCGCAGGAAAGGGTAACGTCGGCATGGGGGTAGGCGACCACGGCATTCGCGATATCCATCGCCAGGTCACGCTCCATAGAGCGCTTGACAACGGCACGCCCCTCGCTCATCACCAGGGCTCCGTTTTCGCATACATAGGCGAGCTCATCGGCCACCGGGGCAAACAGGTAGCGCAAGCTCGCATATTGACGGCCGCTCGTCGGCATAAACACGATACCGCGACGATGCAGTTCATCGATGAGTTCAAAGGCCTCGGAACGCGGCTCGCGCTCCCCCGGATGCAGCAACGTGCCGTCCAAATCGCATGCAATCAGCTTGATTCCCTCAAGACCCATATGCTTCCCCAAAGCCTCCTATCAACAGCAAGACGGACCTTGATTGGTCGCCCCTCAAAGCCCGCCTTGCGTATATACGCGCTTAGCCGCGCGTCTTTTTTACGATGGTAAAGTCGGGAGCCATGCTCACGACGGCCTCCGCCGCACTCGATGCAAAGCGCCGGTCCGCATCGAGTTCACGGGTAACCACCGAGAGCCGAACACCCTCGACGCCCCGGAGCATGCGGCCCAAAACAGGCTGCACCGGCGTATACATGCGCACGGTATGCTCGTCCGAATCGCCTCGGAAAAGCGGCGCGTGCATATTGCCGATCTCCCAGCACGCATGCGCGAGCGCAATCGGATCCATGCGGTCGACTTCGACCAAATAAACCTCGGCGCTGCGCAGGCGCACGACAACCGCCACGGGCACCATGCCCGAACGGTCGATGGCGAGCACGTCGCCATCGGCAAGACGACCGCCGTCGGCAGCATCCAGCCGAACATCGATCGTGCGCCCCAGCTCCGTCACGCCCGCAAACGCGCATACATCAGCCCGGTCCCAATCGAACAGTAGCTCGTCAACTTCAAAGACGCCGCCCAACTTCCGGCGAAGCAGGAGTTCATAGGACGGATCGTTGAGATTTCCCAAGCATGTCGTCGAAACCAAGCGTTCAGGCATACTCTAACCCTCGACCTCAACGAGCTCGATATCAAAGTTGAGGTCCTTGCCGGCCAGCTCGTGGTTGGCGTCGAGCGTCACAGCCTCGGGCGTTACGTCGATGACCACAGCGGGAACGGGCATACCGCTCGGCGTGGACAGGAAAAGCTTCATGCCCTTCTCGATCTGCTCGATGTTGGGAACCTGTTCGGCCGGGAAGGTCAGAACCATCTCGGGATTGTGCTCGCCGTAGGCATCGGCAGCAGGAATGTGCACGGTCTTCTTCTCGCCCACCTGCATGTCGACAACAGCGGCGTCGAAGCCCTTGATCATCTGACCGGCGCCGCAGGTGAACTCCAGCGGCTCGCCGCGATCGTAGGAGCTATCGAACTGCGTGCCGTCATCGAGCGTGCCGCGATAATGGGTCTTGACCTTCTTGCCCTGGTTGGACATGGTAACCTCCGTGATAAGGGCGGCGCACAACGCGGGCCGCCGTGAACATATGGCGCTAACTATACCCTAGTCATACAATTCAATGACAGTTTGCAAAGAAACGCTGCAACCGGAGGAACCATGGCATATCCCGTATTTGACCTACACTGCGACACCGCCGACCGCATCGGCTGGGCCACGCTCGATCTCGACCTGCGCTTTACCGCCGGCACCGACGGTTATTTCCCCGGCGACGAAACGCATCCGCAAGATTTCGACCTCATCGAGGGTAATGCCTGTGCCATCTCGCTCGCAAAGATCGACAACACGCCGTGGGCACAGTGCTTCGCCACGTTTGTCCCCGACGAGATTCCCACCGCCCACGCCGCGCGCTTCCAGGCGCAGATCATGGCGCATATGAGCGGCCAGGCAATGCTCAACCACGACCGTATGGTCAACGTGCGCAGCGCCGCAGACATTCGCCCCGCGCTCAAGGACGGCAAGGTCGCTTGCATCCACACCATCGAAAACGCCACGTTCTTTGCCGAGGACCCCGCGCTGATCGAGGTGCTCAAGAGCCTGGGCGTGCTTATGTCGTCACTCAGCTGGAACGCGCAGGGACCGCTCGCGAGCGGCCACGACACCCACGCCGGCCTCACCGCCGCCGGCATCGAGGCGCTTACGCAGATGGAGCACGCCGGCATGGTGCTCGACGTCTCCCACCTCAACGATGAGTGCTTTGACGAGGTCGCCGCCCGCGCCACGCGTCCCTTCGTCGCCAGCCACTCCAACTCCCGTGCGGTTTGCGGCGCCAAACGCAACCTTACCGACGACCAGTTCCGCACCATTCGCGACATGGGTGGCATCGTCGGCCTCAACTACTGCAGCGAGTTCCTTTCCAACGACGCAACCGACAAGACCGCCGCAGACGTCACCTTCGACCAGCTGGCGGCGCATATCGAGCACTGGCTCGACCTGGGCGGCGAGGACGTCATCGCGCTCGGCGGCGACTGGGACGGCGCCACGGTGCCCGCTTTCCTCTCCGATGCCAGCAAGATGCCCGAGTTCCAGAACATGCTCTCCAAGCACTTTGGCAAGACCGTGATGCAAAAGCTCTGCAGCGACAACGCGCTTGCCTTCTTCGAGCGTTATTAATTTCACATCCCTTGAGCGGGCCGGCATGCCGAACGGTCGACATGCCGGCCCGTCCCCAATCCAAAGGACCGCTTTTGACGCAGCAGTTTACGATTTCCGCATCCCGACCGGATGGGACGCCCATCCCCGTCGTCGTTACCAAAAAGCGCGTCAAGAACTTCAACCTACGCGTCACTTCGAGCGGTGAGGTCCACGCCAGCGCACCGCTCGGCGCCACCCGCGAGCGTATCGAAGCGTTTGTGAAGCGCAACAGCGCCTGGATTACCAGCCGACTTGCCCAGCGCGAGCAGCGTCAGGCGACGGCACGAGAGCCGCTCAGCCCCTCGTCCATCATTGCACTTTGGGGCAAGCCCATCACGGTACAGGATGCACTCGATCACAACTTTGCATCACCCGCACCGCGACCCAAACAGGCCACCTTCGCAAGTTTTATGGGTACCGATGAATCGGACGAAGGCCCACAGGCCAAGCGGCACGCAATCCTCGACGGCCTAACGTCCGATGAGCTCCAAGCCCATATCGACCAGCTCTGTGCAACCGAGGTCACCACGGCGCTGTACGATATGGTGCACGCGTACGAAATCGCAATGGGCGTCACCGTGGCCCGCGTCTCCGTGCGCAGCATGAAAACGCGCTGGGGATCATGCACGCCCAAGACCGGCGCCATTCGCATCGCACGCGAACTTGCCGCCTATCCCATCGAATGCCTCGACATGGTTGTCGCCCACGAGCTCGTCCACTTGCTCGAGCCAAGCCACAATCAGCGATTCCACGCCCTGCTCGACACGTACTGTCCCAACAATAAAGCTCTGTCGCAGCGGCTCAAGCAGCCACCCATAGAGTCGTATTAGAACCGGTTAGCGCACGCGCTCGATCTCGACGCCGCAGCTTGCCAGGGGCAGGCCAACAGGAGCCCACGGCTTATCGAGCTTTATGCGCACACCAAGCAGCGAGGGATAACGGCGCAGCAGCATCTGGGCTGTCCCCTCGGCTGCCGCCTCGATGAGCTTAAACGTATGCTCGCGCAGATAGCCATCGACATCGTGGCACACCGAGCCGTAGTCAATCGAGGCATCCAGGTTATCGTGCTCCCCCGCCGCGCGCAGGTCGGCATAGAGCACCAGAGAAACGATGAACTTCTGACCCAGCGCATTCTCCTCGGGATACACGCCATGGTTGGCAAAAACCTCAAGGCCGTCAATGACAATGCGATCGGCATGGCGCAGATCGTCATAGCTCACGTGAGGCACCGCCGTTGCGGTGGATATTTCGCCCCTTCCACGGCGGGCGAGCTCAGCACCTTCAGTCTTGGTTGCATTCTCGGGCAGTTTCTTGTTACTCAACGCGATCGTCTCCTTCGTTTAGAACCCCGACCGCGCAAACTAACTACACGCGAATCGACAGGTTCTTTTTATCATCGCTCCAGTTGCAAGCGTTGCGCGCGGGACATGCAAAGCAGGCACGCGACGCTTTGTCGGCTGCATAGAGCAGACGCTCAAGCGGTTGGCTGTTCACGCGCAGCTTTCGATGGCCCAGAATGGCCGTCTTAATGGCTGCGGCATCGGCCGGCTCAAACGCCACGTCATCGGGCATGCCGCCGAGAATCGCATCAGCGACGCGTTCGCTTGCAACATCATGGGATATACCCGATTCATACTGTTCATCTTTGCCGATATCGTGAAGAAGTGCCGTGGCGTAGATGACCTCGCGGTCAAATTCGAGCTGCTCCTCGAGATTCTTGATCCACATAATGCGAGCGACATCGAGCAGATGGTCAATACCGTGGCGGCAGAAGATACGCCCCGATTCCAACTGTACGATGTTACCCAGGTGCCGCCGGAACAGCCCGTTGGCACAAATGTAATCAATGCGAGGCATGGCACCAAAGGGGGCCAGGCCCGAAGCCATAAAGCCGCGACGCGACGTCCCTTCATCGGTCTTCGATGTAAAGTCGTTGACGACTCTCATGGTTAGCGGCCCAGCATCCTAAAGAAACGCTCCTCGAGCGCGGGATCGGTCTCAAAGACGCCGCGGCGAGCAAGCGTCACGGTCTTGGTGCCGGGCTTTTGCACGCCACGCATCGTCATGCACATATGCTCGGCCTCCATCAACACAATCGCTCCCTGGGGAGCGAGATAATCCATGAGGGCATCGGCAACCTGTGTGCACAGTTGCTCCTGCAGCTGAAGACGGCGGGCATAAACCTCAACCGTGCGGGCGAGCTTGGAAAGCCCAGCCACCCGACCGTTAGGGATATAACCAATGGCGGCCTTGCCATAAAACGGCAGCAGATGATGTTCGCACAGCGAGTAGAACGTAATGTCGCGCTCGATAACCAAATCGTTCGAAGCGACGGCAAAGGTTTTGGACAGGTGCTCCTCGGCACTCTGGTCCATGCCGCCGGCGATCTCACCATACATACGGGCAACGCGCGCCGGGGTCTCCAGCAGGCCCTCACGAGTTGGGTCCTCGCCTATGCCCTCAAGCAACAGCTTAATGGCGGCCTCGACTTTTTCCTGATCGACCATCTGGGCCTCACTTTTCCGATTTCACGTTCGCGCTATGGTACCACGCCCTCCGGCATCGACCACAAGCTACATAGTATGGGTCGAATAGACCGGATCATCACGCCAAAGTTCAACCGCATCACAAAGCGCAACGCCCTCGCGCTCAGCACGGGCGCGCGTGGCGTTCATATCGATCACGCGTTGGTTACTCGAGCCCCTAAAGCGCAGCGTGATATCGTACAGGTCCTGAACAAACGGGCCGTCCACCAACATATCAAGACAGGTAAGGATACGGTCCGTGACCTCGGTATGGTGGCGGCCTCCCGGCATAAGCTCCTCGAGCACATCGCCGGTGAAGCACCAAATAGTCTTCCCCGACCCCGCTGGATAGGCCGCGCGAACACGCTCGACAAAATCAACGAGTCCCGCTTGATTCTCGGGCTCCATAGGCTCGCCGCCCAGAATCGTCAGGCCGTCAATAAAGGGATGATCGAGGCTCTCGATAATCTTGTCCTCGACGGCACGATCAAACGGCTCGCCCGCGGCAAAGTCCCACGCGACGGAGTTAAAGCAATTCTTGCAGCCACGACGGCACCCGCTCACAAACAGAGAAGTGCGGACGCCTTCTCCATCAGCAATGTCGAAATACTTAATGTTCGCGTAGTTCATAGGTAACTCTCCCGGGAGGCCGGGACATATCATCCCGTCCTCAAACATTCTCGGCCTTCGGCCTGCGAAACTGCGGGCGGGACGATATGTCCCGGCCTCATGCAAAGGGTAACTCAATGAACGAAGCGAACATCGAGTATAGGGTTCGAGG
>UQTN01000004.1 GCA_900543945.1 uncultured Collinsella sp.
AGGTCGGCGGCGGCGTCCACGCGCTCGCCGCGCCTGGCCTTCGGCGCCGTCACGAACCTGTGCGACGCCACCTCGGCGCTCACAGTCGAGGGCGACCTGCCCAGCTCCCTCGCGATCTCCCTGCATGACGCCCCGCGCTCCAGCATCCTCTGGACCGTGTCCCGCTCGTGCCTCGTGAGCCTTCCGTAGGCCCTCGGGACCGCCCTTGCGGAGCCCCTTTTCTTCTTTCCGGACATGCCGTCCTCCGATCTCCCGGGGCCGGCCGATCCGGCCCTCAGGGTATCGGGTTCCCACATTCATCCGTGCATGTACGGATGAATGTGGGAGGTGTTCGGATAAAGTCGATAATCAAGGTAGGTGCCATTTTCAACGAATCGATATGGCCGTCCATTCATGGTCTTTAAGGCAAGTGATACCATGAAAGCGTGCGGTATTTCTCCAATCGAAAACCTGCGTGAACGCATGACTTGAGACGCTTTTAGAACTCACCAAGCGCAGGACAAACACAACTCAACAGCGGCCGCGTATTTGTTCCCAGCCGTACGGCATGGCGGAGCCATGCCCATTGTTGATTGGAGTGCCGCACGATGACAGACAACCCAAACGAGAGAAAAATCAGCGAGACGCCCGGCGTGAAGTCCGTCCTCGATGAGGCCGCCGAGCGGATCGAGGCGACATGGCGGGAGAAGCTGCTGCGCGAGACGGGCAACCTCATGACCGAGAACGCACTGCTCATGGCCCAGGTGGATGAATTCAGCCGCAAGCTCGTCGAGGCGACGGATCGGAACGAAAGACTTGAGGCCGACTGCAATGAGCGGATTGCCTTTATAGAGGAGAAGTTCGAGCTCGATACCGCGAGCCTCGAGCTCGAGAACAACGAGCTCCACGCCGCAAGCGTCAGGTACTTCTCCCGTGCTAAGGAGCTCGACAGGCAGGTCGTTCAGCTCCGCGCCGAGGCTGAAGCCATGGCCGATGAGATCGAGCGCCTGCGCGTCGAGCGTGACGCCGCGTTGAAAGCCCAAGCCGAGCTGAGCGATGCGCTCCTGGCCCAGCACGACCTGATGGCCGCGGTAGCCGCCCTCAAGGACCGCCTCGCCGCCTCCGAGCAGCGGGCAGCCGCGGCCGAGGCCAAGGTCGAGGCCATGACCCAGATGAAGGATGAGTAGGTCGCATAGCATCTAATTTTCTAGAAACCCTCTAGAGCATTTCTAGGGGGTTTCTAGAACTGAGAACCGGGCGCAGCACTTTCGATCGGCACGATGTCTCGATAGACCAGGCGATGCCTGTCGTCGCGCCATTCGTCGCCGTGGTAATGCCCGAAGAGCCAGATGCGATAGTCGAGCCGCCCGTCGAGCTCGCCCAGGAAAGTTTGCAGCGTATCCCCGCCGCACTCACGTCCGCGCTCGCGGCACAGCTCTCTAGCCAGGGCAGCAGGAGCCTCGTGACTCACCACGTAGTCGACCCTCCAGCCTACGCGGTTGAGCGAGGCGCGGCAGTGGTCCATCTCTTCCTCGCTCGGCATCTCCTCGGGCCACCAGCTCCTCCCCTCCTTGCGATACTGCCTGTCGTTGCTCGCGGCGCCGCCCATGGCAAGGACTGTGAACCCGTCGATATCGAACACCTCTCCGCGCATCAGGTGCAGCACGTGCGGTCGCACCTCATGGACGAGCCCATCGTTCCACTCCCGTACCGGCAGATTGGCCAAGGCGTGATGGTTCTCATGGTTTCCGTCGACGAAACACGTGGTCCATGGTTTGGACTCGAACCAATCGAGCCAATACCTCTCAGCATTCGAGTCGTCCCAGACAAAGCCGAAGTCGCCGGCCACGATCACCGCGTCATCGCGCGTCAGGGTCCGGCCCAGCGGCCAATTTTTGAATGCAAACCGGCTGGCCCCGTACTCGGCCCTGCCGTGCACGTCGCCTGTCACATAGACCGTCATCAGTACGCACCCCACGGCAGGAGTTTGTCCCCAAGTCTCACGATTCGGTCATACAGCACCGTGTGCCGTTCGTCCGGGTTGCCGTCTCGGTGAAAATGGCCGTAATACCAGTGCTTATAGTCCAGGCGGTCCTCGAGCTCATCGAGGAATCCGGTCAGCCGGTCCACATCAGGGCGTTCCCAGCCTGGGTCCGGGTAGAGCGTCGGCGAGAGCATACGCGTGGCGCAGGTATGGGTGATGACGCAGTCGACCTTCCAGCCGACCTCGTCGAGCTTTGCCCGCGCGGCATCGAATTCGCACTCATCCGGGAGCTCCTGAGGCCACCAACTGGAATACGGCACGCGGTATTCCCTGTCCACGCTCGTGGCACCGCCCATGGTGAAGATTGTCGAACCGTCGAGCTCAAAGACCTCGCCGCGCGTCAGGCGCCGAATGGGCGAGGTGTCCGACAGGCGCTGCGTCAGCCCGCCATGCCACGGCTCCATGGGGCGCTCCTCCCAGTGATCGAAGCGCTCGTGGTTGCCGTCGACGAACAGTACCGTGTAGGGGCGCGACTCCAGCCAAGCGATGTCGGCGCATTCCTCGGCAGAAAAGTCCCACGGAAAGCCAAAGTCACCGGCAACGATGAGACAGTCGTCGCTGGTAAGACTGTCGCCAAGCTCCCAGTCGCGGAGCTTTTGCATGTCGAGTCCACCGTGGATGTCGCCCGTCACATAGACCGTCATCGAATCACCTCTTCCCTCTTGTACGCCGCCAGCTCGCGCTCGACCTGCCTGTCGCCGGTCTCGTTGACCCACCAGGGCCATTTCACCCGGCCGCACGGCTCGTCGACTCCGGCGAACCATTCCCTCAGCTCATCGAGGCTCACCGGGGAGTGCCCGTTGGCATCGCAACCGACGTCGTAGCGCAGAAGGCCCTGCTTGCGGTTGAACTCGTTGTACGCGCCGCCGCTGCTGTGGATGTGCCCGTGGAGGTGCCACGATCCATGGTTCATGCCCTGCCAGTCGGCCATGGGGTAATGGCTCAAGACGATCTTCTGCCCGTCGATCTTGAGCACGCAGATCGGCGGCTCCACGGTGAAGGCGCCCGTGACCGCCGGCTGGGTCCAGTCCTTGTCGTGGTTTCCCGGGACGAGGTGGATGCGCCTGCAGGCGATCTGCTTGCGCAGCCCGTAGGCGTCCTGGGCGGTCATCTTGAATGAGAAATCCCCCAGGATGTAGAGCTCGTCGTCCACGGCAACCTTGCCGTTGATGTTGTCGACGATGGCGTCGTTCATCTGCCAAATCGTCTCCCACGGGCGGTCGGTGAACTTCAGCACGTTCTCATGCCCGAAGTGGGTGTCGCTGGTAAACCAGATCATTTTTATGTCTCCTTTTATCGCTAAAAAACGTTCTCCTTCGAGGTCAGGAGACGTTTTATGAGCGACATGAGGTGCATATCCATCATGTTTCAAGCTCCAATCTGCCGGATTTGCCCAACTATATAAGTTTACGCCCACGCGCGAACAGGATTTGATTTTTGAAATATGGACGAATTCCTCGTCAGGAGGGTAAAATGGTGCCGACGGCAGCCCAAGTTGTAGAGAGCTGGGCAGAGCCGTTGCTTAATGAAGTTGGGTCATCGTCTTAGCGACGGTGGCCTTTCTTTTTGGGCTTCGAACCCTGCTTGAGTGCCTTGGAAAGGCCGACAAGGGCCGTGAGGAGCGAGACCATAGCGGTCAGGAGTTTCACGAGCTCGGTGAAATCGGTCATGGGCATCACCTCCCATCGGATGGAGGGCTCTGCCCGGCACGAGGGCTGCCGACAGCAAGGACGATTCTATCAGAGCGGCTGACCCCCGCCGATCAATTCACGCTCCTCATCCTCACCGAATTGCGAGTATGGCAGAATCGGCACTGGATGGCAGCGCGCTAGGGCACCGACGATAGGCTTTCCAAAACTAGCGAGGCGCGTCGCCGCGATCGTAATCGCCTCGGTCGACCGCACGATCGACCTGCGGCGAGATGTCGTCGTTGCCACCATGGGCTCGTCCTGCGGCGCGAACGCGGTCATCGCCAGCATCGGGAACGGCGCCGGCGTAACGGTTGCGAATCTCCCTTGCGTAACCGCGCCGGGCAAGAAGCTCATCACGAACCGCCGGATCCTCGAGCAGATCTTCATCGCACTTCGGTGCGATGAACTTAGGAAAGAGATTGTAGGCGACGCCCTTGCTCGCCTTTGCCTGCTCGACCCACGCCGAATACGCCTTCTTAAGCCGTTGAATGTAAATCTCGCAACGCCTCTCATAAGGAAGGGCTCGCTCGGCCTCCAGCACGTTATTTTTGAAGGCCGCCTCAAGTTGCTTGACCGCAAACCTCCCGTCAAGACGAGTCAGGTTGAAAGTGCACTTCGGGTTGCCGGCCTCCTTGATATCGAGATCTGTCGCATAGACTCGATTGTTCTTGATGAAAAGGTCTACGCCCCATGAGGCAAGTAATTTTTTGAACTGCTCCATATTCTTCGGGTGGTAGTCGTTGATTGCAATATGGATCAGCTCGCGCAGATTGTTTTTATAACTGTACTCTCCGCGATCGACAATCTCCTTTTCAATATCGCGCGGCTGTCGATCTCGAATCTTCGAATTCTTCTTTCCCTTTTCGAGCTGGGCGAGATTCCAGTCCTTATCGAGTTCGCGGACCCATGAGGCGCGTTCGTACTTTCCATGCCGCCCGCCCGTCTCGCAACGCTTGCCAGTTAACAAATCGGTACGGTTGATCGCCATGTGCACTGCGTAGCGTTTTCCCGCCTTATCGCTTTCTTCGTGCAGCGCGAGAATCACCTGTTGATGCAGATAGTGCTTCGCAAGCCATTGCTCCGCGTAGGCCAAACATGCATCGGGGGTCATCTTGCCCCCGTTGCATGAGCATTCTTCCGGAAGGAACGCGAGGATCTGATGAAGCAAGATTACGTTTTTGGCTCCGGCTCTCGACGGCTTGTCGTGATGGAAAACCTTTCTGGTTCTATCCATTTTCGAAAACCAGCGATCGCTGTATTCGATGTTCCAGCCACCACGCGCAAGCGCATCTTTTCCGTTGATGTATTTACGGACGTTCTTTGCGTAGCGATCGCTCGAAACGCTTTTCTGTTTGATAACCGTCACTTCACATCACCACCAACGAAATAGCGCTTCTCGAGCTCATCGATAAAACAGTCCAGCTTACGCCCAACTTGGTAAACCTTTTCGAGTGTGCGGAAAACAGCTTTCTCGTTGTACGCGGGAAGCCCCTGGGCGTTCACGAAGTACATCAGCTGATTGAGATTCGTTCCTTCCTTCAGAAGTTCGTGATAAATCTTATCGATCGACGCCCGATCGACATCGATTTTCTCGACATTCCCTTTGAGCAGTACGCGCCGCGCATACGAGCTCACGGTCACGCCAAGGGAATCAGCATTGCTTTCGATTTTCTTTTTTTCTTCCGGCGAGACCCGGACGTGAATGTCATCGGTTCGGAATTTCTGCCCAGCGATTTCCGAAAAACCAAAATCGATATCGAGATCGTCGGCATTGCACAAAACGAAGCGGATGAGTTCCGCCTCGCTCATCTCATGTCGCTTTGCGATTGCAGCGATGGTTTTCTTCTCGTCATTTGAAAGAGACGCCTTGACGGTGTGTGGGCGGTGCCTGCTCATGATTCCTCCTCGGAAAACGAATCAGCGATCGGAGAGGCCTCCGATCAAAACCTGCTATGCGATTCGCTTTCCTTGATGAGGAACGGCTGGCGTCGTTCCAAAAATGAAGAATCGTCGCCGCGATTCTTCATCGCGAAGTTTCAACTTCACGATAACCTTATCGCCGCATCAGGCGATAGGCAAGGTCTGTGGCGTGGTGTTTTTGGGGTCCAAATGGGCCCACAAAAATGCCACCCACAGTCATCTTGCAATCACCGGAACGGCGATTGGGCGGAGCGTAGCGTAGACACGAAATGAGAGGCCTCGTTTCGAGCGAAAGGCTTCGCGGTGTCGTAGTGTCAGCGGAGACCGTGAGCGGAAGCGAATTTTTAACGCGAAGGATGCTGAGTGTTAGAAATTCGCTGTAGCGAGAGCGGAGCGGTGATGCGAATGCGAGGGATGCCGAGTGTTTGCATTACCGCGCAGCGGACTCCGGGCGAGGGCTGGAGCAAGTTGACGGAAGACCTTACCGATTTGCGGAAGGTTTTGCCCGAAGCATCCGGCACCGCCGGATTCTTTTGGAACGGCCTCTCGTTTGATTGCTTTCCTATCGTTTGCTCCCAGACCGGCCGTCTAAAAAAGGCGGCCGAACCGGCCGCCCACAAATAAATAAACATTTACCGAATGTAAGAGGAGAGGAACATATGTCCATCATTCCCAGTGACCGGCAACATCGACGACCCAATGCTGCCCCGTAGCCTTCTGTTCATAATGTCCCTGGTCCTCAGAAGTGGTATACGAATCATTGATTGCAGAACCGCCGTTAGGATGCTGTGCATCGCCAAAAGTAGCGTGAGCGTGAGCGTCCATTTCGGCTGCAGATCCAAATGCCGCGTGGCATGCACTGCAGATCCAACGTTCATGGCGCGTATAAACCACATTCGGCACCCAGACCTGGCTGTAATCTGTCTCCCAGTGGCCTTGCTCGGCAACCCACTTCTTCTGGCTGCCGCCGTTGGAAGAGGAATTGTTGCTGCCGGAACTCTGCGAATTGCCGGAATTCTGCTTGGACTGGGAGGAATCGCCCTTGTTGTCCGACTTCGAGGAATCGGAAGACTTGTTATCCTCCTTCTTGGAGTCATCGGACTTCTGGTCCTTGCCATCGGATTCTTTCTTCTCCTCGGTCTTGGCTCCAGAGGTTTGCGTCGCCTTTTCTTCGCTTGGCTTCTTTTTGTCTTTATTCTTTACCGCTGTGGCGGCCCTTTCCGTAGAGCCGCTTCCTTGCTTTGCAACGCTGGCACATCCAAGTTGAGGTGCCGAAAGGCACACCAGGAGCGCAACGATAATGGCCCTTGTTCTCACGCCGATCTCCCCGTCCATGAAACCGGGCGTTGGACACCAGCCGATATCCAACGCCCGGCTCGCTTTTACATCTGCTCGCGGCGCTTCTTCCGGTCGAGGAAGACGCCGGCCGCCACGAGGACGGTACCGCCGATGGCGAACGTCTCGCCGATGAGTCCCGCGCGGTCGCCGGTCTGGGCGAGGCTGCCGGGCTGGGCGGTATCCGTGCCGGCGAGGTGCTTCGGGGTGTATGCCGCCTGCTGCTTTGCGGCCTCCTCCGCCTCCTGTCGGGCAATCTTATCGGAAAGCTTCTGCTCCGCTGCGATGCGGTCGGACTTCGCCAACTCGTAGGCGGTGAGTGCCGCATCATAGCCGGGCTGGAGCCCGTCCACCGCGGCCTGCTTCTCGTCCAGGATGGCCTTGGCGGGCGCGACCTTGGCACGTGCCTCGACTGCTGCGGCGAAAAGCGCGTTGAGGGCGTCATCCGCGTTCGCGTCATGGCCGGAAGCGATCGCCGCGCCGGCATCGATGGAGTTCAGCTTCGACAGCTTGGCGTCTGCCTGCGCCTTCGCCTGTTCGGCGGCGGAGACCAGGGACTCGGCGGCGGCGGTATCCGCCTTCGCGGCATCGAGGGCGGCCTTGGTGTCATTGACGGCCTTTACTGCATCCTGCTCGCGCTGCTGTGCCTCTGCGAGCTTCGCGGCAAGGCCGGTGAGGATGTCGAGGTTCGACTGTGCGTCCTCGAGATCAGTCTGGGAGCCGGTAAGCCTGTCGGCGGCAACGCCGGTGTCGGCCTTTGCGGCATCGACGGCACGCTGGGCATCCGCGAGGGCGCGTGCGGTGGCGTCCGCCTTTTGCTCGGCGGCGGCGAGGACGGTCGCCTTCTCGGCCTGATCGGCTGCCGCCGCGTCGTGGACGCTCTTTGCTGTATCGAGCGCCTTCTTGGCGTCGGCGACGTCCTGGAAGAACTTCGCGAGATCGGCGTTCGCATCGGCAACGCTCTGCTGCTTGGCAGAGGTGTCCGCCTTGGCGGCATCCAACTTAGACTGTACGGTCGTTACGGCTGCGTTGGCAGCATCAAAGGCAACCTGCTTCTGCTGGACGGTCGATTTTGCCGTATCGACTGCCGCGTTGGCGGCATCGAGGTCCGATTTCGCCGCATCAAGCTCGGTCTGGGCATCCGTGACGCCCTGCTGCTTGGATGCGAGATCAGCCTTTGCGGCATCGACGGCACGCTGGGCATCGGTGACGTCCTGCTTCGCGGCATCGACGTCTGCCTGTGCGGAATCCGCTGCGACCTGCTTCTGCTGGACGGTTGTGGCGGCGCCGGTGGCTGCCTGCTGCTTGGATGCGAGATCGGCCTTGGCTGCGTCGAGTGCGCTCTTGGCGTTCTTGAGACCGTCGATGTAGGAGGTCAGCTTCTGCTCGTACTCGTCGACGGACATGGGGTTCATGTTCCAACCGGAGCCTGCCCAGCCCAGGTTTGCGGTATCGAAGCTGTCGGTCTGCCAGCCGTTCATGGTTCCCTTGCTGCAGACTGCCATGCCCATATAGCCGATTTCAGGGCTGATGACATGCAGGTAGTGACCGACGGTTGCGGGATATCCGGCAACCTTAAAATGCTGGTTGACATAGGATTCAATCCCGCTATGCGACTTGTAGAAATCTACGGCATCCTTACCGATTAGCCCGGTGACGCCATAGAGCTCCTGAACCGCCTGATCGAAGAAAGCCTTTTCTTGGTCCACCCACTGCGGTTTTGGATCGGTTCCATAGTTCCACGCGAGGTTTTCGCTCGTATCAAACTGCATGGAATGCCCAAACTTGACATCGGAATAGTTCGCGTTGGCAATCGCCGCCGCAATGAGCTTGTACGTGACTTGGAGCTCAGGGAGACCGACGGACTTGCGATATTCGTTGATGGACTTCATGTACGGGATTGCCGCGAGCATGTTGTCGAGACTGGTCGCGTCGAGGCTGTTCCCCACTTCGGTGTAGTCCTTGTATGTGCAGTTCTGGATGATCTCGATGGCTGAATCGGCACCCATGGCACGGAAGAAGCCGATGGCTCCCTGCTTGAGCTGCGCGCCGGCAGAATCGAGTTTCGCCTGGGCCTCGTCGACTTTCTGCTGCGCGGCGGTCACGGCGGCGTCTGCGGTATCCTTTGCGGCCTTGGCGTTCGCGAGCTCTACGTCGGCGGCTGCCTTAGCTGACTCGGCGTCCTTGACAGCCTGCTTCGCGGCATCCAGCTTGGCGACGGCGTCGGCATTCGCCTGCTTGGCCGCATCGAGGTCGGCGTTCGCGGCATCGAGTGCGGACTGGGCGGCGTTCACACCGGATTCGGCATCGGTCGCGGCCTGCTGCTTTACGGAGAGGGCCACCTGGGCATCATTCAGGGCGTCCTGTGCCGCTGCCGCAGCGGACTGTACCTGCTCGAGCTCGGACTCGCACTGGGACTGTGCCGCTCGTGCGGCAGCGAGGACTGCCTCTGCGTCCGCGACCTTCTGTTTCGCCGCATCGTACTCCGGACCGCTGGCACCTGCCTCCGCTGCAGCGAGGTCGGCTTTCGCCTTCTCGTAGGCGGCGCTGGCGGCTGCGGCCTTCGCATCCGCCGCGTCCTTGTTCTGCCTGGCTGCAGCGAGGACAGTATCGGCGGAATCCTTTGCAGACTGGGCCGCAACCAGCTTGGACTGGGCATCGGCAAGCGTCGCGTTGGCGTTGGCGAGTTCGGCCTGTGCCCTGCTCACGGCATCCTGGGCGTCGCGTACCGCCTGCTCGGCGGCACGGATAGCCTCCGGGGTGGCGCTTACGGCATCGGCCTTGGCTTTATCGAGGGCATCCTTGGCGTCCTGGGCCGCCTTGAGGGCGGACTGGTACGCTTCGTCCTTCTCGGATGCATCCGCCTTGGCGTCTGCGAGACCCGCCTTCGCCTGCTCGAGGTCCTTGCCGGCGGCATCGGCGGCGTCCTTGCCCTCCGCGACCTGACGGGCGTACTCGTCCATTGCCGCTCGGTCGGCTGCCGTGCCGGCGCTGACTGCCGAATCGTAGGATGCCTTGGCCTGGTCGCGGGCGGAAGCCGCCTCGTTGTAGGGACCGGCGGCCTCATCGTAGGATGCCTTGGCGGCGTCCTCCTTCGCCTTCGCCTCGTCGACTGCCTTCTGCAGGTCCGCGATGGTCTGTGCGGCGGATTTCGCGCCGACACCGGATGCCGCGCCAGCGTGGGCGGCGATCGGCGACATCACGGCGGGGTGCTGCGTGCCCCCGTCACCGGTCTGGGCGAATGCCGTGAACGGTGAGATGAGGCTCGATCCGGTCATGGCGGCCATGGTCGCCGCGGTGACGGTCAGACGCGCGATCCCCTTCGGGGCATGAATCTTTTTGTTTGGCAGTGTGGCGAAGTGATCGCCGCCGGCAGCGAAATGCTTTCCCTGAGTCATTGCTATTCCATTCCTTTTCCGTGCCCTATCCGACTGGGCATCAGAGTGCTTTCCAATAGAGATAATTATGCGCCTTAACAGGGATTGTTGTATATAGTCCGTTTGCTTTTATACAACAATCCATGACTCTTTTTGTCATGGATATCTCGCCGCTACAACGATCCTTTGGTCTACGCTGCAAAGAATTAAGATCAAAGTCTGGTTACTCTCAAGTACAATTTGCGAATCGCATCGGCATGGACAGGTCTTACTACGCCTCGATAGAGGTCGGACGAAGAAATGTCAGTCTTTCTAACCTCTGTAAAATTGCTAACGGATTCGACATGACAATCGCTGCACTCATGACTGGTGTGACTGAGAAAACGGATTAGTCCATCAATCAATCAGCGAACGCAGTGAGCGAATCAATCGACGGCACAGCCGGCGGCAAGGTCACGGCACGTGACCGCGCAGCGAGCTTCGCGAGCGAAGGGGGACAGCATCGCTGTCCCTATTCTTTATCGACGGCTTAGCCGGCGGCAAGGACACGGTACGTGGCCGCGCAGCGAGCTTCGCGAGCGAAGAGGACGGCATCGCCGTCCCTATATTTTTATAGTATATTTCTCTATTAATTGGTTTCACCAAAATGGGTATAGCGCAAGCTTCTGAACAGGCGTTTTTATCAGAGAATTCAAAGCTACCGAATCATCAAAATAGTGAAATTTTTTACCCAAAAGAGGGAAGCGCTTCACCAAAATGGAACCGACTAACGGCTGTTGAAAACTTTTTATCCCCAAAATGGTGATTTCCTGTTTTCAGTGGAAAACTCGGTAAGTTAAATTATTTACTTACCAGATTTACAAACAAAAGCAGTTCTTAACCCTAAAACCAGAACAGGTCAGAAGCAAAATTAACTCCTGACCTGCGATTTTTCTGGTGCCCCCGGGCGGATTCGAACCGTCGACACCCGCTTTAGGAGAGCGGTGCTCTATCCCCTGAGCTACGGAGGCATGTTGTATTAGTGTAGCAGATTTACGCCGCTGTAATGCAGCGTATACCCACTCTTCGAAGTTGCGGTGGAACAGCCCTCCGGAAAGTGCGTCCCACTATCCAGGCAAATTCTGGGTCAGACTTTCCCCATGAGACCTCGCTGGGAAACTGTGGCCCAGAATTTCGGCTCGAAACGGGACACGGTTTCCCAAACGACCCCGTTCCGGAAACTACATCCCGGAATCGACGCTCGAACTGGGATGCACTTTCCCGATCGAGCCACATGGGAGACTGCGCCCCACTTTGAGGGGGCGCTCTTTAATGACTACTTGCCTTTGTGGAAAAGGTTCTTGATAACGGAGGGGATGCTCTTGGCGCCCTTGGCCGTCACATCGATAAAGTCGGGCGAACGAACGAGCTTGTCCTCGTCAATGTACTTACGCACCGCGCGAAGCGTTTCCTTGTCATTGCGCGTCGAAAACGTAAAGTGGCCATTCTCTTTGGTAAAGATGGCAAAACGCGTAATCTTCTTGGTGCCGCGCAAAACCTCAGCGGCAATATAGTCGACCTCGTCCCACGGGATTTGGATATAATCCTCGGGATTACGCTCGTTATAGTACTCAAACGCCTTATTGCCCACCATCACGTTACCGTGACTGGTAAGCCCCATCAGGCAGGTTGCCGGCGTTGCCAGATCGACCGTGCTGTTCTGAGATTGCGCCATACGCGCCTCGCCCTCCAATAAAAACAATCGGACCGCATCCAGTGTACCCACCGGGTGCGGTCCGTTTCAATGGCTCAAAAGCCCTTGCCTAGCAATTCTCGGTCTTAAGCCGAAACGTGCTTACATGAAGCCGCAGACGCGACCGATGATGCCGACGGCGAAGAGAGCCAGGATGATGACGATCGGGCTGACCTTCTTCTTGAGGAGCTTGCAGACCAGCAGGGTCAGGCACACGGCGGCAAGGCCGGGGATGAGCTGATCGAGGTTGGCCTGAAGCGTGGTGACCTTCACCTGATCAAGGGCGTTAGCACCGATGGAGTTATACATCGTCAGTGCTTCCTTGACACCCTCAGAACCGGAGGGCAGGTTAGCCCAGTCGATAAAGGCGCCAGCGGACTGCGTGACCTTGGATACGACCGGGGTGAAGGAGATGGACACCCAGCGCTCGACCAGGGCGCCGATGATGAACATACCCAGGATGGAAGCACCCTCGGTGACCTTGCCCATCAGACCGCCGGAGAGGTCCTTGGCGATGGAGGAGCCGACCTTGTAGCCAAACTCCTGCGTGTACCACAGGAAGGCGTAACGGATGATGTTCCACGCGAAGAAGAACAGCAGCGGACCGGCGATGCTGCCGGACAGGGCCAGGGAAGCGCCCAGTGCGCCCAGAATCGGGCGAAGGGTGAACCAGAAGGCGGGGTCGCCGACGCCGGCGAGCGGGCCCATCATACCGACCTTGACGCCCTGAATGGCGACGTCGTCAATCGGAGCACCGTTGGCGCGCTCCTCCTCAAGGGCGAGGGTAACGCCAATGACGGGGGCGGAAACATAGGGGTGGGTGTTATAGAACTCCAGGTGGCGCTTAAGAGCGGCAATCTGGTCATCCTTGCTGGTGTAGAGCTTCTTGATCGCAGGGATCATTGCGAAGCACCAGCCGCCGTTCTGCATACGCTCGTAGTTCCACGAGCCCTGAAGGAACTGATGACGGAAGCAAACCTTCTTACGGTCAGCCTTGGTGAGCTGAATCTTGTTCTCTGCCATATGTATCACTCCCCTCCTACTCGTAATCGTTCAGAATGTCGCCGAGCGGGTCACCGGAGCCACCGCCCATGCCGCCACCCTGCTTGGCCAGATCCTTAAGGCCAAGGTAGATGAGGGCAAGGGAGATGCCGATGAGGCCAAGGGCGATCAGCGTGAGCTGAGGGATGGCAGCAAGGACAAAGCCGAGGATGAAGAACGGCCAGGTCTCCTTGGTGGCCATCATGTTGATGACCATGGCGTAACCGACGGAAGCGACCATGCCGCCGCCGACAGCCATGCCGCCGGACAGCCAATCGGGCATAGCGTTAAGCGCGTTGGTAACAGCCTCGGCCGGGATGATGCACAGAAGTACTGCCGGGATGGCGATACGAACACCCTGCATGAGGATGCCGGCGTACTGCCAACGCTCGATGCCGGCGAAGTCGCCCTTCTCGGCGCAGGCGTCCATGCCGTGAACCATAGCGGTAGCCAGGGTACGGCAGATCATGGTCAGGAACAGACCAGCGACCGACAGCGGGACGGCGACGGCGATGGCGGCGGTAACGGCCTTGGCCGAATCGGTGGCGCCACCGTTGAGGGCGAGCACCATGATGATCGAAGAAGCGACCGAGGCCAGAGCGGCGTCAGGCGCGACGGCGGCGCCGACGTTAGCCCAGCCAAGGGCCATCATCTGGAGCGAACCGCCCAGGAGGATGCCCTCCTGAAGGTGACCGGTTACGAGACCGATAAGCGTGCATGCCACGAGCGGCTGATGGAACTGGAACTCATCCAGAATGCCTTCCATACCGGCAAGCAACGCGACAATCGCAACAAGCAGAATAGTGATTGCAGACATGTATCGGACCCTCCTTTACTATGCTTGAGCGGCCAGTTCGGCCTTAGCTTTCTTCAACATGGCGTCGAGATCCTCGGAGGAATCCGAAGGAACCTTGCGGACCTCGAACTTGACGCCCTTGGCCTTGAGAGCCTCGATGGTCTTGACATCGTCATCGCCCATGGCGACAGCGTTGGTGACGACGACCTTGCCCTTGGAGTGGGCCATGGAACCGATGTTGGCTTCCTTGATGTCGACGCCGGCCTCGATGGCCCTGAGCAGATCCTGCGGGTTCTCGAACAGCAGCATCGCCTTGGTGTCGCCAAAGCGCGTGTCCTTGACGACCTCGGCCATCTTCTTGATAGGCACGACGTTGGCGTGGACTCCCGGAGGGGCAGCCTGCTCGATCATGGTCTTGCGGAGCTCGTCGTGAGCAACGCCGTCGGAGACCACGATGATGCGGTTGGGGTTGATCTGCTTGGTCCACGTGGTGGCCACCTGACCATGCAGCAGGCGCGTGTCGATACGGACGTGGGCGATCTTGATGTGCCCGTCGCCGATCACCGTTCCCGGAGGAATGGCACCCGCAGGAGCAGCGGCGGCCGCAGCCGGCTTCTTCTCCTCGGGCTCCAGAGACTCGGGCTTGACGCGCACGCCGGCCTTAGCCTCAGTCACGAGATGTTTTGCGATCGCATGTGCAGTGTTCTTTGCGTCAAAGCGCTGCGAATATGCCTCGATGAGCATAGGCAGGTTGACACCGGTGACGATAGCCCAGGAATCGTGGCCCTCGATGAGCCCGCTGATCTGGTTGAACGGCGTGCCGCCCCACAGATCAACGAGGAAGAGCACCTGCTCCTGGTCCTCGAAGGAAGCGATTGCCTCCTCGACCTTGGCACGGAAGTCGTCGGGGCCCATGCTCGGCTCGAGCGAGACCACGGCAACAGACGGCTGATCGCCAAAGACCATCGAGCCCGTCTGCTTGATTCCAGCCGCCAAGTCACCATGGCTAGCAAGAACAATACTTACCATCACATAACCTCCTTTTTGTCTACGTAATTCCTACACGACAGTTATGGAGTATAGCTGCAAATACAGCAGAATTGTTTGAAAAACTGCAAAAGGTAGCATTATTTGTTTAAACGTCTTAATTTGTTACAAGTTGATTACATTCCGGCATCATTGGCTGATCTGCCGCTGATAACTGATACCCAACCAATACTTACACGACGGATATGCGCATGCTGTCATTATTACCGCTTTTAAACAGATGCAAACGTGCTGAGACTGAGGCTATTTCGTTTAAACAGCTATGCCTTGACTAATGGCGAGCGATATGCTCTAACAAAGTAGTTATTGGGGACGTTCTTAAATGGCTAGTCATTGGGGACGTTCTTTTTCGACTAGTCGTTTAAGAACGTCCCCAACGACTAAGTTAGGCGATGTGGAGGGGGTTGGCGGCGTCGACGGCATCGGGGGCATCGGATAGGCCGTCGGGGGCAGCGTCTGCCGGGTCCTCGTCGGGGGTCTCGATCTGCTTGATCATGACCTCCTGGCCCTGCAGCAGGTATGTCTCGCCGCTGCCGCAATAAGGGCAGGTCTTGCCGTGCTCGACCGTCGCGTAGTCGCGGCCGCACGCACCGCAATGTGTCACGGCTTCAACGGGCTCCACGATAAGCTCCGAGCCCTCGGTGATAGGCTTTTTATCTGCTGCCCAGCGCCAAGCGTCGAGCAGCAAGTCGGGAACGACGCCCGAGACCTCGCCCAACAGCAACGTCACGCTCGAAACGCGACGCACGCCATGAGCGCGCGCCACGTTCTCGACATCACGAATGATGTGATAAACAATCCCGAGCTCGTGCACTTTTAATTCCTTCCGCCGTTCTACCGAACGGCGGTCGACTTGACGCTGCGCGAGCCCCAGACGGACGATCTGCCTTTCAATCGTCGGGCATGGGCAAAAGCCCTATGCCCTCCTCTTTCAAGGCACCTCGCCACGCCTGGGACTCGCTCGCTGTCCAACCGTTCTCTGCGCCGTTCTCTTGTTTGTTGCGTTTTTTATTTCTTCCCAAATTTGATTTTGATCGCGCGCTTCAAAGCGTACTTGCCGAGGCTGGGGAGCTTTTGCTCGTATTTGACCATCGTGGAGCACTCGGGGCGGTCGCGATCAAGATGGATGGCGTCGAATGCGCACTTGGTGGTGCACAGGCCGCAGCCAATGCACTTGTTGGGGTCGACGATCGAGGCGCCGCAGCCCAGGCAGCGGGCGGTCTCTGCGCGCACCTGCTCCTCGGTAAAGGTCTCGACGTACTCGCTAAACGGCGCAGCCTTCTCGCGTTCGCGGTCCACATGCGCAACCTCGCGGCTCGCGTTGTCGTAGCTCTCGAGCACAACGTCGTTGCGGTCGAGCGCGGTGTAGCGGCGCTGGTTGCGGCCGATGGTGAGCGTGGAGCCCGGCTGCACAAAGCGATGGATGGACACGGCGGCCTCGTGACCGGCGGCGATGGCATCGATGGCAAAGCTCGGACCGGTATAGACGTCGCCGCCCACAAAGATGTCGGGTTCGGCGGTCTGGTAGGTCTGGGGATCGGCAAGGGCGCCCTGACCACGGCCAAGCTCCACCTTGGAGCCAGCCAGCAGGTCGCCCCACACGATGGACTGGCCGATGGACATGACCACGCGGTCGGCATCGACGCGGCGCAGGTCGTTCTCGTCGTACTCGGGCGCAAAACGGCCCTCGTCATCGTAGACGCGCGTGCAGCGCTTAAAGGTGATGCCGCACACACGGCCGGCCTCGTCCAGATGGACCTCCTTGGGGCCCCAACCGCAACTGATGTGCGCGCCGTCCTCGATGGCCTCGCTACGCTCTTCCTCGCTGGCGGGCATCTGCGCCTCGCTCTCCAGGCAGAACATCTCAACGTGCTCGGAACCCAGACGGCAGGCGTTGCGGGCAACGTCGATGGCCACGTTGCCGCCGCCCACCACGATGGTGCGGCCGGGCAGCGCATCGATCTTGTCACTGTTGACCTCGCGCAAAAAGTCGACGGCCACGGTCACGTCCTCGGCGTCCTCGCCCGGAATGCCGGCAAGGCGGCCGCCCTGGCAGCCAATGGCAACGTAGAAGGCCTTAAAGCCCTGCGCGCGCAGCTCGTCGAGCGTCACGTCGCGGCCGACTTCCACGCCATAGCGAAACTCGGCACCCATCAGGCGAATGACCTCGACCTCCGCCTCGATAACATCCTTCTGCAGCTTAAAGCTGGGAATGCCATAGGTGAGCATGCCACCCGGGCGCTCGTTTTTCTCGAACACGACGGGCTTATAGCCCTTCTCGGCCAGATAAAAAGCGCAGGACAGACCAGCCGGACCGGCACCGATGATGGCAATCTTCTGATCGAAGCCGCCAGCACGCGTCGGGGTCACCACGGGCGGGACATAGCGGGTCGCTGCGTCCAGATCGCGCTGGGCGATAAACTTCTTGACTTCGTCGATAGCCACGGCGGCGTCCACACGACCGCGGGTGCAGGCATCCTCACAGCGGCGATTGCACACACGGCCGCAGATAGCGGGCAGCGGGTTCTCGCGCTTAATGAGTGCTAGGGCCTCGTCATAGCGACCCTGCGCCGCGAGCTTCAGATAGCCCTGAACGGCAACGTGCGCGGGGCAGGCCGTCTTGCAGGGAGCGGTGCCGGACTCATGCGTCTCGATACGGTTGTCGTTGCGGTAGTTGGGCGACCACTTGGTGTGGTCCCACTTGGTGGCATCGGGCAGCTCCTGGCGCGGATACTCGGGCACCTGTCCGCCAGCCTTTTTGCTACAGAGCTTCTGGCCCAGTTTGGCGGCGCCGGCCGGACACACCTCAACGCAGCGACCGCAGGCCACGCACTTGTCCTTCTCGACCTTGGCGACGTAGGCCGAGCGCGACAGGTTGGGCGTGTTGAACAGCTGCGAAGTGCGCAGGGCGTAGCACACGTTGACGTTGCAGTTGCAGATGGCGAAGATTTTGTTCTCACCGTCGATGTTGGTGATCTGGTGCACAAAGCCGTTGTCCTCGGCCTGGCGCAGGATGTCGTAGACCTCCTCGCGCGTCACATAATGGCCGCGGTCGGTCTCGACCACGTAGTCGGCCATATCGCCCACGGCGATGCACCAATCGGCCGGGTCGTCGGCGCAGCCCTCTCCCATCACGCGACGGCTCGCGCGGCAGCTGCAGGTGCTGGCGGCATACTTACCTTCGTATTTGTCGAGCCAATGCTCGATATGCTCGATCGGCACCGAGGTGCTCGCGGCATCGATGGCCTTCTCGACCGGAATGACATGCATGCCGATGCCGGCACCGCCGGGCGGCACCATCGGCGTGGCCTTGGACAGCGGTCCCTTGGACGCCTGCTCAAAGAACTTGGCATAGACCGGATGCTCCTCGAGCTGGCTCACGCGCATGTTGAGGAACTCGGCGGAACCCGGCACCAGCATGGGCAGCACCCACTGCTTGGCGCGCTCGGGGTTTTCCCAGTTGTACTCGAGCAGACCCGTGTAGCTCATGTCGTCGAGCATTTTTTCGATATCGGCCTCGGGCATGCCGGTGAGCTTGACCATCTCGGGCAACGTGTAGGGACGGCGCATCTTCATCTTGCAGAGTACCTCGGCCTGCTCGTCAGTTGCGGCCTCGGCAAACGACCAGTACTCGTAGCCCAGCAGCTCGTCGCGGTGCAGCAGGCGGTTGGTGCAGTGCTCACACAGTTTGACGATGGCCTCGCGCGGATGCTCCGGTATCGGCGGCACGAACTCCGCGCCGATATCGGGCTCGGTATAGCTAATCCCCGGTCCGTTGAGAATCATAGTCGTCCCTTCTCTTGCCACAGCCCGGCGAGACCGCGGCGCCCCTCTTTGTACGGGTTCGACATGCCCCCATGCCGTTCACCCGCTATTGTTGACATTGTGTCAAAAACAGTATTGACGAACCGTCAACAATATTCAAGACTGTTAGGCGAACGGTCAGGCAAAAGAGGATGAAAGGCGGCAAAACATGGGCAACAACGCAGCAGATATCTCTGTGGTCGATGCCGTCCCCGCATCCGATAGCGCGGCAAAACGCCTGACGGGCGACGAGCGCCGTCGCGAGATCCTCGCCGCTGTGCGCGCCGTGAGCGCCGAGCTTGGTGTGTCCCATCTTTCGGTATCGGCCGTGACCAAGCGGGCTGGCTGCACGCGTTCGCTGTTCTACCACTACTTTGCCGATATGGATGCCGCCGTCACCGCCGTTATGGACGAGGCAATCGACGGCTTTATCGCCGAGCTCGAGCAGTGGAACGCCAGCCGCACGGTTGGCGACATCGAAGGCGCACTCGACACCGTTGCTCCGCTCTTTAAGCGCCTGGTCGTGAGCGGCCACGAGTTGCCGAGCACGCTCACCTCGAGCAGCGGCGCGCTCTACGGCGGCTTTTTGCACAACGTGGTCCAGCGCGTGGCGCAGTATATCTGCGATACCACCGTGGTGGATTTTGTCGCCCATCACGAGCTACGCATCGACCATGTCTACGAGACGTTCTACACCCTCATCATGGGGCTGCTGATGTATATCCGCACGCACCCCGATGTGCCCGACGAGACAGTCAAGGAAATCATCGCCTCGACGCTCCATATCGAGGGCTATACCGCCAAGTATCAGGAGCGCAAGCCCCAGAACTGACGACATTTGGCCAAACTGCCCGCGATCAGAAGAGGGGCCGCGGGCTTGTGAAAGGAGAGCAGCATGCTGTTCGATGTTTGGGGTAGCAATACCCTTATCCACTGGGCCGGCTGGGCCATGGTCTTTATTGGCCTGATCGTGCTCAACGAGGTCGGCCGCCGCACCAAGCTGGGCGCGGCCATCATCTTTGGCGTGGCTCCGCTGGCCATGACCATCTACTGCGTCGCTATCGCCATCGGCGTCTCACAGGGTGCCGAGTGGGCGCTCACCAACCCCACCCATGTGTACCAGAACAGCTGGTTCCACTACGCCAAGGTATACGCGGCGCTGGCCGGTTGCTGGGGCTTCATTGCCATTAAGTACCAGTGGGGCAAGATCGGCAAGGCGCATTGGTTCCGCGCGTGGCCGTTTGTGATCGTCGCCATCAACATCATGATCGCCGTCGTGTCCGACTTTGAGAGCGCCTATCACTTCTTTGTCCTGGGCGAGTCCACCTGGGTCACCTCCGAGGGCGCCACGCAGCTCGCCGGCTGGAACAACGTGTTCAACGGCATCGCCGGTATCATCAACATCTTCTGCATGACCGGTTGGTGGAGTGTCTACGCCTCTGAGGACAAGACCGACATGCTGTGGCCCGACATGACCTGGGTCTACATCATCGCCTACGATATCTGGAACTTCTGCTACACCTACAACTGCTTGCCCACCCACTCCTGGTTCTGCGGCTTTGCACTGCTGCTGGCGCCCACCGTCGCCGCCTTTATCTGGAACAAGGGCGGCTGGATCCAGAACCGTGCCTTTACGCTGGCTATTTGGTGCATGTTTGCCCAGGTATTCCCGTACTTCCAGGAGGAGTCCATCTTTGTGACCCACTCCACGCTCGACCCCGGCGCCGCTACCGCGGTCTCGATCGCCGCGCTGGTCGCCAACGTCGCCGCGATCATCTACATCGTCTACCGTGCCAAGAAGCTCGGCCGCAATCCCTACAAGCAGGACGTCTTTGAGGGCACCAGCGATTGGGAGAAGGCTACCGCTCGCCGCGCCAAGGTTGATTACGCGCACGCCGAGTAACGCGCTCGCTGCCGTCCGCATTTGGATGTAGGCGCGTCTCTTTGGCTCCGTAATCTCGCGTTATGCGCAGCCCCCGGAAAGCAATTCGTTTGCTTTCCGGGGGCTTTTTGCTGTCGCGCGTGCATTCATGCACATATTCACAATGTATCGCGCAGATAAAATCGAATTTCCGACTGCACGCCAGCTCTATGTGACCTTAATTTTGGGTACATTGTTGTCCCGATATTGAGCTTGGGGGATATATGGAAAATGAGACGAGGGGCCAAGAGGACGCGGCCCAAGATGCAGCGGCGTGCGCCGAGGCCTTGGAGAGCCTAGACCGGTTTTCGCTGGACGAAGTTGCGTTTGACGAGACAATCGTCGACATGCAGGACGCGGCGGGCGATGGCATACCGGATACGGGCGACGACGTCGAGGATGCTCGCGATGAAGCCGATGTCGAAAAAGGCGATGACGAGGGCAATGGCCAACCGGAACCCAACGCGGGAGATGAGACCTCCCTGCTTGGCGACTTGCCCGTCGACGAATCGCTCACCCGCGAGCTCCCCGGCTTGGGCTCTGCGCCAGTCGTCGACGAGACCATCGCCATGGGAGATATTCCCCTGCCGTCCGCTCCCTCGGCACACGAAGCCGAGGTTCGTCATCGTAAGATGTCGCCCAAGCGCCGCAATCTGATGGTCGCCGGTGTCGTGGCCGTCGCGCTCGTCGCCGGCGGCGCGGGCTATGCGGCTTGGAACGGATACCAGCAAGAGCAGGCCGCCGTAGTTGCCGCAAACGCCCATACCATGATGTCGGTGCAAATTGGCGTACATGCCGCGGGACTCGACTGCTCCACCGGCTCAAAGATCCCCGTGCAGGTGAGTGGCCAGGACTCCGACGGCTCTTCTGTGAGCGAAACGCTCTACGTTGACGAGCACGGCCGCGGCATCAAACTGCTGCCCGGCGATTACACGCTCTCCATCGCTGCCTCCCCCATCGCGGCCGACGGCACCATCTATACCGTCCCGACCACCAAGACGCAGGTCACCGTTAAGAGCGATGGACAGGATTTAAGTGCCCAGGCTGCCTTTAAACTCAAGGTGCCTTCGGCCGACACGGTAACCAACGACCAGATCGACGCCGCCGCCAAGTATGCCGAGGAAGGCGGCGCGAGCTCCGCCGCCACCGCCAAGGTGCTCCAGCAGGCGGCAACCGCGCGGCGCGACGCCGCCGTCAATGCCGTGAGCGCGCAAAAGGCACAGGCAGCCCGTGATGCCGACGCCCGTCACAAGGCAACCGACCTCTACCAGCTCGATATCCCCGTCGAATGGTACGGCAAGGTCGAGACTTGGCAAAATGGCAGCACGCTATGCATCTATCTTGCCGGCGACAGCGATACGCCGATTGTGACGCTCGTCGCGGTGCGCGAGGGCGAGAGCTTTACGCCCGATGAGGGCGATACGGTTTTGGGTGCGGCCAATCTAGGCAACGGTTATACCGTCTACGCCAGCGGCCCCGTCTATCCGTACGTGGTGCCCCAGACCATCAACGGGCGCACGCAGAACCCCGTGTCGACCTATCCCATGGACACAGCCATTGAGCTTGTCGAGCTTACGACCGGCAACCGCTACACCTACAGCCAGATCAAGAGCGTGCTGGTCGGCAAAGACGGCAAGGCCGACGCTGCCACCAAGCTCGAATGCGACTACATCGCCCAGATTCTGCTGCCGAGCATCAAGGCCCAGGACTAGCCGGGCGCATCATGGTACTCCCCAACCGTGATGAAGGGGCCAGGAGGTCCTGGCCCCACAGATCCGTAGATGATTAGGCAAGGAGCCACTTCCATGCGGGCACAGCGTGTACCACACCGTGTTCACATGTAATATCGGCCTGTTCATCCATAGTAACGATTACCGACTCGCCAAGATCAAACTGGGCCATCGAGGCATCGAGGGCTGCAATTTCGCGTTCGCGCGTTTTCTCGCTTGCCATATCCACACTCACCTGAGTCAGGCTATAAGCCTGCATGAGAAGTGCATCCCCAGCCACAAAGTCAACCTCATGGCTTTTATTCTTCTCCTTGACCAGTAGGCGGCAGACCGAACCGACCCGCACCGCAGGAGTCCTTCTTCTGAGCGCATTGAACACCGCAGTCTCGAGCCTCTGGCCCTGGTCCAATGCCGATGCGGGAGAGAATGCTCCAAACATCGCAGGATCGACAGCGTAGACTTTAGACGCAGACCGCGTATTATTTGCAAGTGAACGCGTAAACTCCGGCACAGAAAACAGCAGGTAGGCGTCCTCGTAATACTCAAGTAAGTCGCTGAGCGAATTGCGACTGACGGGTATCTGCCTGCTCTTGAACTCGTTGTACACCTTGTTCACCGACAGCTCTCGTCCCGAAGATGCCATACACCGCGTCAGAAACAGTGAGGCCAAACGAGGGCTCTTGACGTCGTAACGCTCCACAACGTCCATAGCGACCGTTCGCGACGCATATTCCTGTAGCAGCTGAATCGCGTCTGCGGGCGTCTGCTCAAGTGTCGCGATGAATCCCCCTCGCTCGAGATATCCGACCAGATGGTGTCGGAGCAACGCTGCAGCGCTTGAGGAGAAGGGCGCGTTCGACTCAGGAACGCTCCCCGTCTTATATCGGACGTATTCCGAAAAACTCAACGGAAAAAGCTCTCGCACAAGAGAACGGCCCCTGAACTCGCTCTTAAGTTCTGAGGACAGCATCTTAGAAGAAGATCCCGTCACGTAAACGGTCGCCTTCTCCGTATCGACCACGCGTCGCAGAAACGCACCCCATTCGGGTATTTCCTGGATCTCGTCAAAGAAAAGGTAGGCGCCCTCGCCTCGAGCAGCAGGATATAGTGCATAGAATGTATCGAGCACGTCCGCTAGTAGCGATGGCTCATACGGACGCAAGCGCTCATCCTCAAAATTGAAATATAGCATCCGGTCAAGCTCGACGCCTTGGCCCTGAAGCCGCCGCATCTCCTGATACAGGCGATACGTCTTTCCACAACGACGGGCGCCCACAATCACATATACGATGTTGTCGCGCTTTGGCTCCTGCGGGTTGCCCAGATCAAGGTCGCGCTCAAAGACCTGCGGAATCCCCTGTTGCTCAAAGTCCTTTATTTTTTGAGCCACCAAGTCGTTGAATGCCATAATTCTCCAATCTTGCTCTCCTGCTAATCAAGATTATAACGATTCTTGATTAGCATGAGAGCAAGATTGTGCGTATCTTGATTAATGGATAAGCAAGTTTTCTATTAGTGGCCCCTCCCGGAGGATATCGAGCGGCCGAGGGGGGCAGGCATGAACGCCTCTAGCCGAAAACAAAGTAGCTAAAAGCCCCGTCCCAAATGAGCTACTTAACGCCAGGGGTCAGCTTCGAAGAGGGGCTCGCGCTCGGGGCGGCGATCGCTGTAGGGATCGTAGCCGTCATCGTCCTCGTTCTCGGCACGGATGTAGGGGTCGCGCGGCTTGGGCGCCGGCTTGGACGTGGGCCTGGGCGCCGGCGCGCTTGTCTTGATCTCGTCTTTCATCTGCATAGCTCCTTACATCGCATCCGTTCGGCATCATCGATTGTCGCACGAAAAAGGGCGGCGGACCCAATGGATCCGCCGCCCTTGGCGTTTAGAGACGGCTGGTAGATTTTAAGGCATATCCCAAAAATCTACTCGGCGTCGGGGACCTCGTAGGTGGCCGCCGGCGTGTTATCGCACACGACGGTAAAGCCGCCGTCCTTGTCGACATCGACTGTCACCTGATCGCCCTCGCGCACCGTGCCGTCGATGATAGCGGCGGCGATGGCATCCACGACCTCGCGCTGAACCAGACGCTTGAGCGGACGGGCGCCAAAGACCGGGTCCAGGCCGCCCACGGCGAGCATCTGCTTGGCCGCCGGGGTGATGGCAAGCGTCATGCGCTCCTTGGCCAGACGCGCGCGGACGTCGGCGAGCTGGATGTCGACGATCTTCTCGATCTGCGCCATGCCGAGCGGATGGAACACCACGATATCGTCGATACGGTTGAGGAACTCGGGGCGGAAGGTTTGAGCCATGGCCCCGTCAACCTGATGGCGCATCTCCTCCTCGTCCTTGCCGGACAGATCGGCGATAGCCTTGGAGCCCACGTTGGACGTCATGATGATAATCGTGTTCTTGAAGGACACTTGGCGACCCTGACCGTCGGTCAAACGGCCGTCGTCGAGCACCTGCAGCAGCACGTTAAAGACATCCGGATGAGCCTTCTCCATCTCGTCGAGCAAGATCACGGAGTAGGGACGACGGCGCACGGCCTCGGTGAGCTGGCCGCCCTCGTCATAGCCCACGTATCCCGGGGGCGCACCGATCAGACGCTGGACGCTGAACTTCTCCATATACTCGGACATGTCGATACGCACGAGCGCGCGCTCGTCATCGAACAGGCACTCGGCCAGCGCCTTGGCGAGCTCGGTCTTGCCTACGCCGGTGGGGCCCAGGAAGAAGAAGCTGCCGATGGGCTTGTCCGGATCGGAGAGGCCCGCACGGCTACGGCGCACGGCCGCGGCCACAGCGGACACGGCCTCGTCCTGACCGATGACGCGCTTATGCAGCTCGCCCTCCAGGCCCTTGAGCTTGTCGAGCTCGCCCTGCATCATCTTGGACACGGGCACGCCGGTCCAGGCACTCACGACCTCGGCAATCTCGTCGGAGGTCACCTGCTCGTTCAGGCCCTCGCCATCCTGCTGCTTTTGTGCCTCGAGCGCAGCCTCGGACTCCTGAATCTGCTGCTGCAGGCCCGGAATCACGGAGAAGCGTAGCTCGGACGCACGACCCAGGTCGCCGTTGCGCGTCGCGCGCTCCTCTTCGCTCTTGGCCTCGTCAAGCTGGCCCTTAAGCTCCTGCACGTGGTCGATGGCGTTCTTTTGGTTGAGCCAGCCGGCCTTTTGCACGTTGAGCTTTTCCTGGACCTCGGCAATCTCCTGGCGCAGGGCTTCCAGACGCTCCTTGGAGGCGTCATCGGTCTCCTTCATGAGCGCCTGCTCCTCGATCTGCAGCTGGGTGAGCTGACGCGTGGTGGCGTCGATCTCGACCGGCATGCTGTCGAGCTCCATGCGCAGGCGGCTTGCGGCCTCATCGACCAGGTCGATGGCCTTGTCGGGCAGGAAGCGGTCGGCGATGTAGCGATCGGAGAGGTCGGCGGCGGCCACGAGCGCGCTATCGGTGATATGCACGCCGTGGAAGATCTCGTACTTCTCCTTGAGGCCACGCAGAATCGAGATGGTGTCCTCGACGGTAGGCTCGCTCACCATTACGGTCTGGAAACGACGGGCGAGCGCCGCATCCTTCTCGATGTACTTGCGGTACTCGTCGAGCGTGGTCGCACCGATCGCGTGCAGGTCGCCACGGGCAAGCGCCGGCTTCAGGATGTTGCCAGCGTCCATGGAGCCCTCGGTAGCGCCCGCGCCCACAATGGTGTGGAGCTCATCGATGAACAGGATGACCTTGCCCTCGGACTTTTGCACTTCCTTGAGCACGGCCTTCAAGCGGTCCTCGAACTCGCCGCGGTACTTGGCGCCGGCGACCAACGCGCTCATGTCGAGCTCGATAAGGTCGCGGTCGCGCAGGGTGCTTGGCACGTCGCCGGCCACGATACGCTGGGCGATGCCCTCGACGATGGCCGTCTTGCCGACGCCCGGCTCGCCGATGAGCACGGGGTTGTTCTTGGTGCGGCGGGACAGGACCTGGATGGTACGACGAATCTCGTCGGTACGGCCGATGACCGGGTCGAGCTTGCCGGCGCGGGCGAGGTCGCAGATGTTGCGACCGTACTGCTCCAGCGCCTCAAACTGCGTCTTGTCCTCGGCAGACGTCACGCGGTCATCGCCACGCAGTTCCTCGTAGACTTGCTCGATGCGCTCCTTGGTGACGCCGGCGTCGCGCAGCACGCGACCCGCCTCACCCTTGTCCTCGGCAAGTGCCATCAGCAGATGCTCGGTCACCACAAAGCTGTCGCCCATCTTGGTGGCCTTCTTCTCGGCCTTTTCGATGACGCGGACGAGCTCGTTGGACAGGCCCATCTGCTGACCCTCGCCCGACACCTTGGGCGCATGGTCGATGGCATCTTGTGTGGAGCGTGCAAGCTGGGCCGGGTCGGCACCGATGCGCTCGATGATCACGGAGATATTGCGCTCGCCGGCACCGAGCAGGGCGGACAGCAAGTGAATCGGCTCCACCGCGCCGGCCTGCGCGTCGGCAGCCGTGCTCATGGCGGTCTGCAGCGCCTCGCGCGACGTCATTGCTAGCTTATCGATTCTCATGGAATCACCTCTCTTGGGGCGGCCGCCCTACGGGGCGGCTTCACGTTGTTCAAGAAGTATTGTTGCCAGCTTTGTACGATCTTATACATAAATCTAAGTCTCTATATATAAGATTTTCTGAGTGCTCTCATGACATGCGGACCACCACAAAGGGGGCAGGCACCTTTGTGGTGGTCCAGAGAAGAATCAGCCCCAATTATAAGAGGCGGCATCAAGCCCAGCCTACGTTTCGCGACCCCAAATCGAAGCCCAATAGGGCCTTTTAGCCCTCTCATTCCGGGCGGTCGCTTTCTTTTGAATATTGTCGTAAGCTGGCATCATTTATCTTAATGATTGCATATTGCATGAGAGGTGCCCCACCGTGAAACGCTCCACCTATATCGGCCTGCTCGTCTTAGCGTTTGCAATTACCGCAGCCGGCGTAGGCATTATCTATCTCGCATTTCTCCCTGCCTCGGCGACGCAGGCGGCGGTTGAAACCGTAAGCTACCCCATCGAAATCCTCACCGATATCGTCAAACCCGATTCAATCACCGCCGATTTCGACGGTACGCCCGCAGCGCTTGGGGTCAGCAACTACCCCCGAATCGAACTTGGAGCCACGCGCTATACCCAAGATGAGCAGCTTATCGGCAAGGCAACCAATTTACTCAAAGGCAAAACGTTTACGCGGTGGTACGGCGCCGCAATATATCGAGCCAAGAAAGGCCAAATGAATGGCGGGTATTATTCGACCCTTGAACTCGATGCGGCAAACGGGAGCAGACTGTGCAACGTCTCATACGACCCCGGCTACGTGGACAACGAAGGGCCGGGAGTCTATATCTCGGATGGCAACGTGATCTACGTCATGGAAGGCGACCAGACGGCAGTCGTCGATTTTATGGATCGGTGTACCGAGGATGCCTACGAACAAACCTGCGAGCCCGATCCGCAGACAGCGCGCGACAGCGGCTCAGCACGCACTTGGCTATTTGACGATGAGATAACCTGGACCCCATCGAAATAAGAACCCGCCGGACAGGCACCTTTGTGGTGGTTTCGGCTCCGATGTTCCGCTGTCTCGATCTGTAACATCTAGCGACCCTTTTCGGTCCTAGGTGTTACAGATTTAGATGAAACGAGCTGCGATGACCGTTTGTCTCGATCTGTAACAGTTATTCGGCAAATTGGGGCCTGTCTGTTATAGGTCGAGATGAAGTGTAGAGCCCCGTACGAAAATCTCGACCTGTAACATCTAGCGGTGTACTTTGGCCCCTAGCTGCTACAGATCGAGACAAACGGGACCACCACAAAGGTGCCTGTCCCCTTTGTGGTGGTCCCAGTCTTTTTTAGCGCCCCTCAAGACCCAACGAGAACGCAGAAATGTAGCCCGGGGCTTACCCTTTCCCGAACGCGACCCTCGCGAAGCGCGTGAGCGAGCGGGAAAGGGTAAGCCCCGGGCGGACAATTAAGTGCGTTACTCGGCAGCGGCCTTGAACTTGTTGTAGTTGATCAGGCAGCCGGCCTTGACGATGGCACGCTCCTCTGCCGTCATATCGGCAATGTAGAGCTTAATCTGCTCGACCGCACCATCGGCGCGCACCACGTAGGCGGCGATGTCCTTCAGGTCGCCATCGAGCGCGGCACGGATACCCGGCACAAAGACGTAATCGCCCACCTCAAAGTTGGGCTCGGCCTCCATCTGGAAGGGCACCATGCCCCAGTTCATCACGTTGGAGCGATAGCGCTTGGTGGCGTACTCGTGGACGATGTTGGCCAGGCCGCCAATTACGCGCTGGCAGCTCGCGGCCTGCTCGCGGGCGCTGCCGTCGCCAGGCTTCTTGGCGTAAATCATGGAACCGAACTCGGTCGCCTTGGCATCGGCCGCGACACCCGCGCCGGCCAGCGCCTCAAACACACCGGCAAGCTCGGCATCGAACGCCGCCAGGTCGCCCGCGGACTCGCCGGCAACGCGACGCTTCTCCACAGCGTCGACCTCCTTGGAGCGACCCACGTAGGCCGGGTCGCGGCGGCTCAGCGTAAACTCAGCCAGGCCCAGCGGGTTGGAGCGGAAGGAGCTCGTCTCGCCCGAGGGAATGAGCTCGTCGGTCGTGGTGACCGGGTCCATGATCTTGGAGCAAACCTTGAGCAGGATGTCGTCGCCGAGCGGCTCCATCGCGGGCCACGGCTTGATGTTGGGGCCTTCGACCAGCTCGTCGGCAGGCTCCGCCTTGCCAAAGCCCCAGTACACGCGCTTCTTGTACGGCGCGTCGTCAAAGGTGTACTCGCAGGCCTCGTCCCAAGTGTCCTCGGGCAGGTCGGTCGCCGGCGTCAGGACGCCGCCGTTGGCAGCCGTTGCCGCAATGGAGCGGGCGTCCATCAGGGCCACGGCGCTCAGCTGGCCATTACCCGGCTTGGAACCCTCGCGGTTGGGGAAGTTGCGCGTGGTGTGACGGATCGAAAGGCCGTTGTTGGCGGGCGTGTCGCCGGCGCCGAAGCACGGGCCGCAGAATGCCGTGCGCACGATTGCGCCGGCCTCCATGAGGTCGTAGATGTAGCCGCGGCGTGTAAGTTCGAGCGCCACGGGCTGGCTCGTGGGATAGACCGACAGCGAGAACTCGCCGCAGCCGGTATTGGCGCCCTTGAGCACGCGGGCAGCCTGGACCACGGAGTCATAGTTGCCGCCCGAGCAGCCGGCGATAACGCCCTGCTGCACGTGCAGCTTGCCGTCGACGATCTTGTCGAGCAGGCTAAAGTGCGTCTTGCCCTCGCCGATCTTGGCGGCCTCGAGCTCCACCTCGTGCAGGATGTCCTCGAGGTTCTCGTTGAGCTCGTCGATCTCAAAGCCGTTGGAAGGATGGAACGGCAGTGCGATCATGGGCTTGATGCTCGACAGGTCGACCTCGACGCAACCGTCGTAGTAGGCGACATCGGCGGGCTTGAGCTCGCGATAGTCGTCGCCGCGGCCGTGCATGGTCAAAAACGCGTGCGTGTCCTCGTCGGTGGCCCAGATGCTCGACAGGCAGGTGGTCTCGGTGGTCATGACGTCAACGCCGTTGCGGTAGTCGGTCGTCATGCTCGCGATGCCCGGGCCCACAAACTCCATGACATTGTTCTTGACGTAGCCCTTGGCAAAGACGGCGCGAATGATGGCGAGCGCCACGTCGTGCGGGCCGACGCCGGGGCGCGGGGCGCCCGTGAGGTAGATGGCCACGACGCCGGGATAGGCGACATCGTAGGTGTCGCGCAGCAGCTGCTTTGCCAACTCGCCGCCGCCCTCGCCCACGGCTATGGTACCCAGGGCACCATAGCGGGTGTGCGAGTCGGAACCCAGGATCATCTTGCCGCAACCGGCGAAGTTCTCGCGCATAAAGGAGTGGATGACGGCGATGTGCGGCGGAACGAAGATGCCGCCGTACTTCTTGGCTGCGGAAAGGCCAAAGACGTGGTCGTCCTCATTGATGGTGCCGCCCACGGCGCACAGCGAGTTATGGCAGTTGGTGAGCACGTAAGGCAGCGGGAACTGCTCCATGCCCGAAGCGCGCGCCGTCTGGATGATGCCGACAAAGGTGATGTCGTGGCTCGCCATGGCATCGAAGCGAATCTTGAGTGCCTCGGGGTCGCCCGACGTATTGTGTGCCTGGAGGATCGAATACGCGATGGTGCCGCGCTTGGCATCCTCGGGTGTCTGCGTAATACCGCGCTCGGCAGCCTCGGCCGCAGGCACAACCTCGCTGCCGCCGCGCAGGTAGATGCCGTCCTCGTACAGCTTGACCATACTGTCTCCCACTCTGCCCAAAAGATTTGGGCGCATAGCATACATTCGTTCAATATCGTGCCATAGAACGGTTGCGAGTGGGTTACGAATCTCTGCGTTCACTTTATCTCAGTAAAGCAGAGGACGAGTTAGGTCCTGGGGAGGCAGACTTAGACGCTCAAATGACGAGAGTGGATAATCTCCCACTTTGAGCCTGCAAACAGGCCAAAAACGGGAGATTATCCACTCTCATTCTGCGGGCACTCATTTAAGTCTGTCCCCAATGAGTGCCCGGCAGCGTCGGCGGAGCTATAGGTCGCTACCCGTACCTAGCAGCTTGCGCATGACTTGCTCGGGGTTGACCGAGCCGTCGCGCGGGGCCAGGGCGGTGATCTTCTTCTGCATCTTGTACTCGTGCAGCTCGTCCTCGAGCTGGCGCACGCGTGCGCGGAGTTTTTCGTTCTCGCGCTCGCGCTCCTCGGCACGCTCCTTCATATCGAGGATGCGCACCACGCCGGCAAGGTTGATGCCCTCGTCAGTCAGCTGGTTGATGAGCTCCAGGCGCTCGATATCGGCACGCGAATACAGACGCGTGTTGCCGCCCGAGCGCTGGGGGTTCACCAGGCCCTTGGACTCGTAGACGCGCAGAGTCTGCGGATGCATGCCGGTCAACTCGGCCGCCACGCTGATCATGTACAGCGGTTTATTCCTATTGTCCTCGGCCATGCTACCTGACCCCTTTCCGTCTCGTTATCGTCCATCATAAGCCCGCGGGCGCGGGTGTGCGCCACGACCGCCCTAGTACGTCGCCTTGTAACGGTTGACCTTCTCGCGATAATCGCGCGTGTCGACCTCGCGCAGCTTGGTCATGGCATCGCGCTCGTCATCGGATAGGTTCGTGGGGACCTGCACCTTGATCTCGACGAGCAGCGCGCCCGTACGGCCACGGTGCTTAACGTCGGGCGCCCCCATTTCCTTAAAGCGGAACTTCTTGCCCGTCTGGGTACCCGCGGGCACCTTCAGACGAACCGTCGCACCGCCGGGCGTCGGCACGTCCACCGTGCAGCCGAGCGCCGCCTCGTAGACCGAGATCGGCACCTCCATGGTCACGTCGGCACCTTTACGCTTAAACAGCGGATGCTCCTCCACGTGCGTGGTCACGACCAGGTCGCCGCGCTCGCCGCCGGCAACGCCATACTCGCCGCGACGTTTGTAGCGCAGCTTGCCGCCATCCACGGCGCCCGCAGGCACCGAGACCGTAATGGTCTGCTGCTCGCCCGTCGAGGGAATGCGGTAGGTGACCTTGTGCGTCACGCCGCGGAACGCGTCCTCGGCCGTCACGTCGACAGTCAGCGACAGGTCGCCGCCCTTGCGAGCACGGCTGCGGCCCGCGCCGGCA
>UQTN01000005.1 GCA_900543945.1 uncultured Collinsella sp.
ATGTCGGCCGAGGAGCTGGTCCGCGACTGCGAGGTGCAGGTGTTTCGTGCGACGGGTCCGGGCGGGCAGGGCGTGAACACGACGGACTCGGCGGTGCGTATGAAGCATGGGCCCACGGGGATTGTTGTGACGGCGCGCGAGAGCCGTAGTCAGTTTCAGAATCGCGCGAGCTGCCTGCGTAAGCTGCGCGCTGAGCTTGAGCGTCGTGGCCGTCCGCCGCGCCGTCGCGTCAAGACCAAAGTGCCCCAGCGATCGCGCCAGCGCAGGCTCAACGACAAGCACTTCAATGCGATTAAAAAGGCTAACCGTCGCAAGCCGGGCGGGGAGGAATGATCTTCTCAATAAGTTGCGGTGAAATGGGGACTGTTTCGCGGCTTTAACTGCATAAACAGTCCCTATTTCACCGCAACTTAGGTGGGGTTAGCGGGTTGGGTGCCAGACTTGGAGGGCGCCGGGTAGGATGTCGACTTCGATGCGCGAGGCGACGATGGGCTCGCCGTCGGCCTGGATGGGGTAGTCGGGCTCCTCAAAAGTTAGCTCGGCATGGCGGCAGCGGCGTATGCGAACCGGTGGCAACTTGGTATGGTGGCCGTCCTTGGCCGAAAGGAACATAGGCAGGGCTACCGCGCGAGGGACGGGGCCGCAGGCGTAGCAGACGTCGAGCATGCCGTCGCAGGGGTCGGCATCGGGGCAGATGCGATAGCCCGAGCCATAGGTAGGACCAAGCTGAATCGCCATGATGATCGCCCTCACGCGCTCGGCGGGCGCGCCGTCAAAGCTGACTGTCATGGGGTAGTTGCGATAGCGCAGGCCAAACTGCTCAAGTCCCGAAAGGGTGTAGAGCGGAGCACCCGTCAAGCCGGTCTTTTTGCGCAGCTCGGTGGTGCCAAGGCCGATGGCGGCATCAATGCCGACGGAGAGCGTCTGGTCGTAATACTCGACGATCGCCTCGCCGCTGCCGCTCGCAGGGCTCCACGAGCGAATGCGCCCGATATCCTGACGCTGCAGCTCGCAGGTGAGCAGCGCGCCAAAATCCTTGCCGGAGAAATCGTCGATGCCGAGCGCCTGGGCAAAATCGTTGCCGGAGCCCACGGGCAGGACGGCAAGAGCGGGGCGGGCGTCCTCCTTTTGCGTCATAAGCCCGTTGACGACCTCGTGAATCACGCCGTCGCCGCCGAGTGCGATAACGGTGCGATAGCCCTGAGCCTGTGCGGCCAGCTCCTTGGCGTGTCCCATACGCTCGGTCAACACCAGGTCAAACTGGGATGCGCGTGCAGTCATGTCCAAAAAGCGTTGCAGACGTTCGGCAACTTCGCGTGCCGCACCCGACTGGGCGGCTGGGTTGGCGATGATGAGCGTGCGACCAAAATCAGTTGCGTGCATGGGGCGACTCCCGGCGTGTGACATGACGGTGCGGTCGCGCTCGGGTTACGTTGCCCCGATTGTGGCTGCACGGCGATTATTACATCTACTCTATCAGGTCGTTGTGGCGCTCGATAGCGTCCGCTACCGTACCGCCCTCATCCACAATAAGCGAACGGCGCTTGGGTGAGATGATGCGCTGGGCGGGGTACACGCCGCGGTGTCCGCCGGTTAGGTAGCTGATAAAGGCCACGATGACAAAGAACCCGGCGGCCGTTCCGTGGAACAGATCGATGGCCATCATACAGGTGGTGATGGGCACGTTGAGGCCGGCGCAGAAGACGCCGAGCATGCCGAGGGCCGCCAGAAAACTGGGGTCAAGCCCGGTAAGGCAACCGATCCAGCCACCGAGTGCCGCACCGATGCCAAACAGGGGCGTGACCTCGCCGCCTTGGAAGCCCGCGCCCAGGGTAAGCGCTGTGACGACCAACTTGATGGCTGCGTCCGCCAGGGTGGTGTTGCCTGCAAATCCGGCGCCGGAAAGCCACGTGGAAAGGCCGGCGTAGTTCCAGGCGTCGAGGAGGGCATAGGCGGCCAAAACCACGAGTGCACCTATGAGTGCGCGGACGAGGTAATTGGTGATAAAGCGACTGTACAGGCTTTTGACGGTTCGAACCGACCAGGCAAAGAGGCGTGCCGTCAGGCCGAAGATAATGGCGCTGATAACAACGATGACAACCGTCCGTGGTGTCATGTTGGGAACGCTGGCGATGACATTCGCCTCGTACTCGGTTCCCAAGGCAAGCGACGTAAAGTAGCCGGTAAACGAGGCGACCAGGCAGTAGATGCCCGCGGTGTAGTCGATCTTGCCGATAAAGCACATCTCCATGCCAAAGAAAGCTCCAGCAAGGGGCGAACCGAATACGGCGCCAAAGGCCGACGAGATGCCGGCGAGCATGAGGTCGTGGTGGTCATGCTTTTTGAGGTGGGCGAGGCTCGAGATGTTGCTGGCGATGGTGCCGCCAATCTGCACCGCGGCTCCCTCGCGACCGGCCGATCCACCCGTTAGGTGCGTGAGCGTGGAGCAGACGAAGGTGAGGACGGCCATGCGCATATGGATGAGGCGTGTGCCCAGAGCGGAGTCGATGACCAGGTTGTTGCCTCGTTTGGCAGCAAGGCCGTGGTTTTTGTACACCCATGCGGTGGCAATGCCCACAACGGGAAGCAATGCGTAGACCCACGCGTGGTGCTCGCGATAGTCGGTCGCGATATTCAGCGAGGCCAAAAACGCCCAAGCGGCAACGCCCATGGCGAGCGAGACGATGACGACGAGCGCGAGCAACTTGGCGCTCGCGAGTAGGTTGCGGGCGTTGCGGCGCGTGTCGGCAGCCAAGAGATGCTCGGAGCGGGTGAGCTGTTGCCTGCCTGCCATGATGACGTCATTAAGGGAGAAAAAGCCGCCGTCGTCGAGCGACTGGGAATGATCCTGCGCCTCGTTTGCGCTTTCGGGTTTGTCGGTAAAAGCCATACGTTCCTCTTTTGGGTTGCAACACGAGCATTATAGAACGTGCCAAACGTGACAAACCGGCTGGTTGGTTTTGGTTCTGTTTCGCCGTCCGTTACCGACAGGTGTATTCGTGGGCACGGGCCGTGTCGCCGTCGTGCGGCGCGGGATTATACTGAGATAAACATAAAGAATCGGCGCCCGTGATGTGCGCCGTTGCATGCTAGAGGTGTATATGGCAGAGAAACTCATTCCGTTGGAGGACGCACAGGCGATCGTCTTGTCGCACGTGAATCGCACCGGAGTTGTCGAGATTCCCGTGTGGCAGGCCGCCGGTCTTCCCTTGGCAGAGGACGCGGTGGCCGATATCGACATCTCGCCGTTTGCCAACAGCGCTATGGACGGATATGCCGTGCGCTCGGCGGATTTGGCGCAGGCATCTGGTGAGGCGCCGGTGACGCTCGACGTTATCGGACACGAGGCCGCGGGCCATGTGTTTGAGGGCACAATTGGCGCGGGCGAGACGGTCCGCATCATGACGGGCGCGCCGGTGCCCGAAGGTGCCGATGCCGTTGTGAAATACGAGATCGTTGATGTGCTCGACGGCGATGGCAACGAGGGCTCGCGTGCGAGGTTCTCGGCGCCGACAAAGGTGGGGGAGAACGTTCGCTCTGCCGCCGAGGAGGCCCATGCTGGCGATGTTGTGATGCACGCCGGCGAGGTCGTGGCTCCGGCGGGCGCTGGCTTGCTGGCGAGCGCCGGTTACGCGAGCGTGAAGGTCCATGCCGCTCCGCGCGTGGGCATCATCTCGCTGGGCACGGAGCTGGTCGCGCCGAACGAGCTGCCGGCGCGCGGGCAGATTCGCGACTCCAACTCGTCGGCGGTGATGGCCGAGGCGCTCGATGCCGGCGCCGAGCCCGTGTTCTACGGCATTGCGCCCGATGATGAGCGGGCGATTGCCGAGCTGGTGCATCGTGCCGTGCAGGAGTGCGATTTTGTCATTACGAGCGGTGGCGCCTCGGCAGGCGACTACGACTACGTGACGGCGCTGGTCCAGCGCGAGGGCGAGGTGCTGTTTGACCGCATCTCGATGCGTCCGGGCAAGGCCATCACGTTTGGGCTGCTCGGCGGCAAGCCGTATCTGGGGCTTTCGGGCAATCCCGCGGCGGCGTATGTGGGCTTTGAGATGCTCGCCCGCCCGGCGATCCGCAAGATGCGCGGTTTTGCCGAGGGGGCGCGTCCCGTGCAGCAGGCGATGCTCACGCACGGCGTGAAAAAGCGACAGCATCGCCGCTTCTTCGATCGCGCCACGGTTTTGCGCGACCCCGAGACCGGTGAGCTGTTGGTGACCGAGGCCAAGACGCAGAATTCGGCGTTGCTCGGCACGATGCAGCGGGCCAACTGCCTGCTGCGTATTGACGAAGGTCCGTGCGAGCTCAAGGCGGGCGACATCGTGGATGTTGTGCGTGTCGACCTGCCTGAGGGCGCCGTGTTGTAGGAGGAATGCTATGGAGCTGAAGATATCGATCGTGACGTGTTCGGATACGCGGGACCTTGCCCAGGACGAGGCTGGAGCCGCACTCGAGGAACTTATCGAGGCGCAGGGCTGGACGGTCGTCTCACATCTGGTCGTGCGCGACGACGTCAGCGAGATCGGTGATGCCATTGTGGAAGCCGCCGATGAGTGCCACGCCAATGTCGTGCTCACCTGCGGCGGCACGGGGCTTTCGATGCGCGATGTGACGCCCGAGGCGACGCGTGCCGTCTGCGATCGCGAGGTGCCGGGTATTGCCGAGGCGATCCGTGCGTACTCGATGACCAAGACGCGCCGCGCCATGCTCTCGCGCGCTATTTGCATGCAACGAGGTCATACACTTGTCGTAAACTTTCCCGGTTCTACGAAGGCCGCTCGCGAAAGCTGGGAGGCCATAGCGGACCAGCTGGAGCATGCGGCTCAGATGACAGCGGGCGGCGGACATACCAACTAAGCGGTTTACCTGCGGCGGAGCGACCTGAACGGCTGCTCCGCCTTTTATTTGCGCCCAAGGGGACGGCATTCTGTAGGCATGCTTGAAACTATATTCTCAGACGAGAATAATTTCTCATAATCATTATTCGCACCGAAGTATAATCTAATTACAGAATAAAGCCCGCGGTGGGGTACCCGGGCATAAGGTCCGAAAGGGTTGAACATGTTCGATATGGTTTCTCGCCGCGGATTCGTCTCGCTCTCTGCTGTCGCCGCTGCCGGCCTTGGCCTTGCCGGCTGCTCTGGCAACAAGACGTCTGAGCCGACTGGCTCCGATGCCGGTTCTGCTAAGGCATCTTCCAAGAAAGCTGTCGAGCTGCAGGTCTTTGCCGCCAACTCGCTCGAGAAGGCTCTGCCCGAGGTCCAAGAGCTCTACACCGACCAGACCGGCACCACGTTTGCAGACACGCAGTTTAAGGCGTCTGGCGACCTTGTCGAGCAGATGCGCGCCGGCGCCACGGTCGACGTGCTCATCACCGCCTCCAAAGGCACCATGGACGACGCCGAGGCCGCCGAGCTCGTCGATGCCGACACCCGTGAGGACATGTTCGTCAACGACCTTGTGATCATTCGTGCTGAGGGTTCCGACACCAAGATCGAGGTCATCGCCAACGTCGCGAATCTGGACGGCAAGATCGCCATCGGCGACGCCAAGACCGTCCCCGCCGGCAAGTACGCCAACCAGGCCTTAGCTTCTGTGGGTCTCTACACCGGCACCGAGGGCGACGACGGCGAGTATGCACCCGAGCTTGCCGACAAGGTGGCCCTGGCCGACAAGGTCGGCACCGCTGCGTCTTACGTCTCTACGGGCGACTGCGTGGCCGGTTTTGTCTACAGCTCCGATATCTTCCGCTATGACGGCATCGAGGAGGCCTTTGTGTGTCCCGAGGACTCGCATAAGCCCATCGTGTATCCGGGCGCTGTCGCCGATGGCTCCGAGCACGCCGACGAGGCCAAGGCGTTTATCGACTTTTGCCTGTCCAACAAGAAGGCTCAGAAGATTTGGGCTAAGTACGGCTTTGAGCTTTCCGAGTAGTGCGGCTTGGCGCGATAATTCCATTGTTTTGTGTTTCACTCCGTCCTTGTATTCGCTTGGAGCTTTTCGTGCTTAATAGATTCCGCATGCTTGTCGCCTGTGCTTTGACCTTCGCGCTTTGCTGGGTGCCGGGATTTGCGTTTGCTGGGGTCGCTGAGGACGGGGCCCAGGTTGCTGCGACCGCTCATGGGCTTTCCTATGGGATCGAGGGTTTTGAGCGGTTGGCCAAGGGGACCGCTCGTGCCATGGAGGGCCAGCCTGAGGGCTACCGGTTTCCCGTTGACGAGGACGTGGACCTTGTGGTGGCGCCTGCTGCCGATCGCGTTGTGGTGTGGATATCGCCCAGGGCGGTCGAGAAGTATGAATTGGATCCGCAGGATAACGAGTGCGTATCGGGTCTCAAGGCCCTCGTCTGTGAGCTCGACAGCGCAAACTGCATGGGAGGTGCGCAGCTTGGGGACGTGGATCTTCCTTGGTATGTCACGGCGGAAACAACGTTTAATGCCGGCGGGTATACCTATGGCTTTGATGTGCGTGGTGCGGATGGGGACCGCTATGTGGTGATTGCATCGGCCTCGGGTGATGCCAAGGGCGGCGCGCGTTGGCTTGATAGCGCTCAAATGGTAGAAGCATCGTCTGTCGTGTTGCGGGATGAGCAGGGTCCCTTGACCTCTCTGGCCTCCTTTTTGGGCGACATCGACTATCGCCCGCTTTGGGTGTCCATTAAAACGAGTGGCCTTGCCCTGGTGATTGCCTTTGCACTGGGCCTGTTCGCCGCGTGGAAGACTATGGGTACCTCGAGCCGCATCAAGGGCCTGCTCGATTCGGTCTTTACGATTCCTATGGTGCTGCCGCCCACGGTCTGCGGCTTTCTGCTCCTCATGCTGTTTGGCCGCTCGACCGGGGTCGGCCAGTGGCTCATCGCGCACGGCATCTCGATCGTCTTTACCTGGCCCGCGGCGGTGATATCTGCCGTGGTGGTGTCGTTTCCCCTGGTCTACCGTACGGCGCTCGGAGCCTTCGAGAGCCTTGACACGCAGATGCTCGATGCCGCGCGCACGCTGGGATGGTCCGAGCGTCGCATCTTTACTAAGCTCATGATGCCGCTTGGCTGGCCCTCGATTGCAGCCGGCGCGGTGCTTGCCTTCGCGCGTGCCATGGGCGAGTTTGGCTGCACCCTGTTCTTTGCGGGCAACTACGCCGGTATTACGCAGACCATTCCCATCGCCATCTACTTTGAGTGGATGGGCGGCAACACGTCGGTAGCCCTCTTTTGGGTCATCGTCGTAATCGTGTTCAGTTTCCTGGTCATTCTGTTTATCAATATGTACACCGCTCATTCACAAAAGTATCGCGAGCGGGGCCTTTCTCGTGCGGAGCGGAAGCAGGCCAAAGATCTCGCCGGACGGGGCGATTCGCTCGACTCGGCGGGCGGCGATGCCTTGCGTATCGATCGCGAGGCGCTGGCCGAGCTCATGCGCGATGATGCCGCGCCGCAGGGAGGTCGATAAGCCATGTCGCTCGTTCTGGACATCAAAAAGCGCTATCCCGGGTTTATGCTCGACATGCAGCTTGAGGCCGGCGAGGAGCGTGTGGCGCTCCTGGGCGCCTCGGGTTGCGGCAAGAGCTGCACGTTGCGCTGCATTGCCGGCGTGGAGACACCCGACGAGGGCAAGATCGTCGTCAACGGCGTGACCTTCTTTGACTCTGCGGCGGGCATCAACCTTTCGCCCCAGGAGCGAAAATGCGCCCTGATGTTTCAAAACTATCAGCTGTTCCCTAATATGACGGTGGCCGATAACGTGTGCGCCGGCGTTGAGGGTGCAGGTGACGCCGCAGCGCGTAGACAACTTGCCGAGCGCTACCTGGGCATCTTTGGACTGGCCGACTTTGCCGACCGTTATCCCGCGCGCCTCTCGGGCGGCCAGCAGCAGCGTGTGGCGCTTGCTCGCATGGTGGCGGCACACCCGGGCATTTTTATGTTCGACGAGCCCATGAGCGCGCTCGACGCGTATCTCAAGAGCGCGCTTGAGCAGAACATGCTCGACCTGTTCGACGTCTGTAACCGTACCGTGCTCTACGTGAGCCACGATATTGACGAGGCATGCCGCCTGTGCGAGCGCATTTGCGTGATGCATAACGGGCATGTGGAGGAGATCGGCTCCGTCGAGGACGTGGTCCGCCGGCCGCAAACCTTGGCTGCGCTGCGTCTGACGGGCTGCAAGAACACAAGCCGGGCGCGCAAGATCGGCGACGAAGAAGTTGAGGCCCTCGACTGGGGCATGACCTTTAACGTGGGTCGCGAGGTTCCCGATAATGTGGCGTACCTGGGCATTCGCGCAAGCTACTTCCATGTTGACAATCGCGCGGAGCGGGGTCGCAACAGCTATGATTTGCACGTGGCCCGAGTGAGCGATTCACGCTTTGAGCGCCTGGTGCTGTTGGACGTGCCGCGTACTGATGCGCCCACGCGTCTGCAGTGGAAGGTCAACAAAGTGGGCATGCCTGTCGACGAGCTGCCGCAAGCAGGCGAGACGCTGCGCATGCATTTTGATGCCAGCAGGATCCATTTGGTTTGTCGTTGATGCGGTGGGCGATGCGGGCGAGGAGGTAGTCCTCGACCGCTTTGTTTCCACTTTACCGCTCGCCGATTTCTATATGACAAAATCTTGTCAATCTGATAATTATTTATCAGACAGCGAGGTGTTCGCATCCCGCAGCTGTCGTACGATTGTCAACGGTGTTCGCATGGTCGATGACCGTTGATATAGTTGACCTCAACTGGTTAAGGAGGGTGCGCACATGCCGCAGACGACATACATTCGCCGCGTTGCCGCGCGTGCCCTATATATCGCTCGGAGCCGCATATGAGCAGGTATGTTCACGGCTCCGGGAGAGACGACGCACAATTAAATAGTCAACCGCAAAGCAGGTTCCCCAAAATTCCGGGTTTGAGCACGGCAGGGCAATCGCCGCCCGTCGTGCATCGATACCGCTGTTATCCGTTTTTGGTTCGAGAGGGGAACCGCCATGGCTGAAGAATTCGATTTCCATCCGATGTGGGAGAGCCTCGGCATGAATCTTGCCGACCACGACATGCTGCTGGGCGCCGTGGGCCAGATGTACGGCGATATGTTCTTGACGCAGAACAATCGCCCCAAGTCCACGTCCTACCTGGACTTTGTGGCCACCAACATCCACAGCGGCCGTATTAAGGAGATGCTCGACAAGAAGGAGGCCGGCGAGGCCACCAAGATCGTCGGTTCGTTCTGCGTGTACGTGCCCGAGGAGATTGTGCTCGCCTGCGACGGTATTCCCGTGGGCCTGTGCTCGGGTGCCGATTGGGCAACCGATAAGGTCGAGGAGCATCTGCCGCGCAACACCTGCCCGCTTATCAAGAGCTTTGCCGGCTTTAAGCTGGGCGAGGTCTGCCCCTACATTGAGTCGAGTGACTTGGTGGTAGGCGAGAACACCTGCGATGGCAAGAAGAAGGCCTACGAGTTTTTTGCCACGCAAAAGAACATGTACGTCATGGATATTCCCAACGTACACGACGAGTCGACGCTCGTGACCTGGAAGGCCGAGGTCAAGAAGCTCGCCGCCAAGATCGAGGAAGAGTGCGGCGTCACGATTACGCCCGAGCGTCTGAAGGCCGCCATCCACGCCGTCAATGAGAAGCGTCGCGCCCTGCAGCGCCTCGCTGCCACGCGCGCTGCCGACCCTGCGCCCATCAGCGGTCTTGACAGCCTGCTGACCGTTCAGGCCGCCTTTATGGACGACACGCCACGTCTGACCGGAGCCATTAACGATATGGCGGCCGAGTGTGAGCAGCGTGTCGAGGTCGGCGAGGGCGTGGCGCCCAAGGGGACTAAGCGCATCCTGTACACCGGTACGCCCATGGCCGTGCCCAACTGGAAGCTGTTCAACCTCATCGAGAAAGCCGGTGGCATTGTGGTAGGCGAGGAGTCCTGCACGGGCTCGCGCTATTACAAGGACCTGGTCGACGAGTCCGGTGAGACGGTCGACGAGATGCTCGATGCCATCGCCGAGCGCTACTTTAAGATCAACTGCGCCGTCTTTACGCCCAACGACCAGCGTATGAAGGACATTGTCCAGATGGCCAAGGACCTGCATGCCGACGGCATCGTCGACGTGGCCCTGCAGTTCTGCACGCTCTATGAGATGGAGTCCTTCGCCGTGGAGAAGGCCGCCGAGGAAGCCGGCATTCCGTTTATGCACATCACGACCGACTACGCCGGTGAGGATGCAGGCCAACTGCAAACCAGGATCGAGGCCTTCTTGGAAACCATTTAGGGCTATCCGTCCCGGCGGCTTTCCCAGGCACCCGATCTTGCCGTTCAAACCGTCGCTTGCGTGCGAAAGTACGCGGCGCGTCTCTTTCACGGCAACCTCGGGCACCTGGGAAAGCCGCTTCCTTGGTTGGTTAAAAGGTTTAGGAGTTATATGTCGGAAAATATTGAGCAGCCGTTGCCCAGCACGTTTGAGGAGTTTAACGAACAACGCAAGGCGGCGTTTATTCGCGTTAAGGATTACAAGCAGGCGGGTAATCGCCTGGTCGGCTTTTTGTGCAGCTATACGCCGCTCGAGATTATCGATGCCGCGGGCGCCTCGAGCGTGGCTCTGTGCGGTACGTCCGACGAGGTGATTCCCGAGGCCGAGAAGGTGCTGCCGGCAAACCTCTGCCCGCTCATCAAGTCGACGTATGGTTTTGCCTATTCGCAAAAGTGCCCGTTTACGTACTTTAGCGACATGATCATCGGCGAGACCACCTGCGACGGCAAGAAGAAGATGTACGAGCTGCTCAACGAGCTCAAGCGCACGCACATTCTGCACCTACCGCAGGGCCGCGACCGCGCCTACGAGCGCGAGGGCTGGTACGAGGAGTGCCGTCTGCTCAAGGAGGAGCTCGAGAACTTCTACGACATTACGATTACCGACGGCGACCTACGCGCTGCTGCCCGTCGTCGCAATCGCCTGCGTGCGGCCCAGCTCGAGATGTTTGCGCTGCAGGCCAACCAGCCGGCGGCCATGAGCGGCGTCGATCTGATGAGCACCATGTTTGCCGGTACGTTCAGCTTTGATATCGAGGCCTATACGCAGCAGCTGGAGCAAAAGGTCGCTAACCTGCGCGAGGCCTACGACGCGGGCGAGCGCCCGGTTGCGGCGGATGCCAAGCGCATCCTGATCACCGGTTGCCCGGTGGGCGGCGTGATTAACAAGATCGGTCGCACCATCGAGTCCAACGGCGGCGTGGTCGTGTGCATGGACGATTGCTCGGGCGAGCGCACGGCTGCCATGATGGTCGACCCGGACGCGCCCGATATCCTGCGCGCCATCGCCGACCGCTACCTTGACATCAACTGCTCGGTCATGACGCCCAACGACGGTCGTATGGAAAACACGCTGGCCATGTGCGAGAAGTATCATGTCGATGGCGTAGTGGAGAGCGTGCTGCAGGCGTGCCACACCTTTAACGTGGAGAGTGCGCGCATGCAGGAGGCTGTCGAGGGTGCGGGTATTCCGTATATGAAGATCGAGACCGACTACAGCAACGGCGACATGGGCCAGATCGAGACGCGCATCGCCGCCTTTATCGAAACCCTCTGACGTCTGAGGCACCCGACCTTCCGGCTCCAACCCTCCTCGCGTACTTTGAGTACGCTTCGTCGGGCTTGTCGCTCGGAATCTCGGGCACCTCAGACGCCAGAGGGCCGTTGTTGCAGCAGTGTCTGATCGTTTGATTTTCTTGCTGATTAGGAGAGAGGCATGATAGGGATCGGGGTCGATATCGGGTCTACGGCGGCTAAGGCTGCTGTGGTCGATGGGGAGGGTTCGGTGGCGTGGACGTGCGTGCAGCCAACCGGGTTCTCCTCGGTCGATGCTTCCGAGCGGCTGCGCGAGGCACTGGCAGCGGCCGGCTATGACGTGACAGCCGACGACGTGCGCGTGATCGCGACTGGCTACGGTCGCATCGCGGTGCCCTATGCGCACAAGGTCGTGACCGAGATCACCTGCCACGGCACCGGTGCCGTGCGCCTGTTTGGCGATCACGGCACGGTGATCGACGTGGGCGGCCAGGACACCAAGGTCATTCAGCTTGAAAGTGGCCGCGTGGCCAAGTTTGCCATGAACGACAAGTGCGCCGCCGGCACGGGGCGCTTTTTGGAGATCATGGCCGACCGCCTAGGCATTTCCCAGCAGCAGATGGCCGACCTGGCGCGTTCCGGCGAGCCTACCAAGATCAGCAGCATGTGCACGGTGTTTGCCGAAAGCGAGGTTATCAGCCTGATCGGTCGCGGTGAGCCGCGCGAGAACATCGCACGTGGCGTGATCGACAGCGTGGTCTCGCGCGTGGCGACCATGGCCGGGCAGGCCGCAGGCGCCCCGTACTACCTGACCGGTGGCCTGTGCGAGAACGCCTTCGTGGTGGAGCGGTTGGGCGAGCTACTGGGGTCGCCGGTGACCACCTCGCCCCAGGCTCGCTTTGCCGGTGCCATCGGCGCGGCGATTCGCGCGCAGGCGCTCAATTAATGCATCCGCCCCAGGCTCGCATTCATGCGTATACTGGGAGAAAATGATTGACCGATGAGAGGAGGTATCGATGGCTGACGATCAGATTAAGCTCACGTCTATGACTGCCGCGAGCGGTTGAGCCGCTAAGTTGGCTCCTGGAGCCCTCGCCCAGGTCCTGGGCGACTTACCCAATGTGCATAACGACAACCTGCTCGTGGGGTTCGATACCTCCGACGATGCGAGCGTCTTTCGCGTTGGCGATAACCTGGGCCTCGTTCAGTCCATCGACTTCTTCCCGCCGATGGTCGACGACCCGTTCCTGTTTGGCCAGATCGCCGCGGCCAACTCGCTGTCGGACATCTATGCTATGGGCGGGCGGCCGAGTCATGCCATGAACCTGCTCTGCATACCCAGTTGCCTGGGCGTCGAGGTTGCCGGCCAGATTCTGGCGGGTGGCGCCGACAAGTGCGTCGAGGCCGGCTGCTCTATCGCGGGCGGCCACACCATCAACGACGACGAGCCCAAGTACGGCCTGTCCGTGAGCGGCTTTGTCGCGCTCGACCGTATGCTCGCCAACAGCGGTGCGCGCGTGGGCGATGCGTTACTGCTGACCAAGGCGGTTGGCTCGGGCATCATCACCACGGCCATTAAGGGCGAGCTTATCGAGCAGGACGAGGCCGCAGCCATGTTTGACTCGATGCGCACCCTCAACGAGGCGCCGATTCGTCTGGCCGAGGGACTCGAGCTTCACGGCTGTACCGACGTCACGGGCTTTGGCCTGATCGGGCATGCGTGCGAGATGGCCGAGGGCTCGGGCGTGCAGATTGAGCTTGCGTCAGGGGCCGTACCGCTCTTTGACCAGGTGCTCGACATGGCGCGTCTTGGCATTATCCCAGCCGGCGCCTACCGCAACCAGGACTTCTTTGGCCCCCGCGTGGCGGCCGACGATGACCTGGAACCGGGCATGTTGGATGCGCTGTACGATCCGCAGACCTCGGGCGGCCTGCTCATCGCGGCGCCTGCTGCCGATGTGGATGAGCTTTCGCGTCGTCTGCATGCCGAAGGACGTATCGCCGCCGTCGTCGGTCGCGTGTGCGAGCCGGTGCCAGGCGGCCCCGCCGTCCGCGTTGCCCGTTAACGACACGTTTATCGAACTATGCACCGTTCTAGAACGATTTATTCGAAAGGAAAAAAGCTATGTCTACCAAAATTGAAGTCAATGCCATGGGCGATGCCTGCCCGCTGCCCGTCGTCAAGACGCTTAAGGCACTCAAACAGCTTGATGGCGAGGGCGCCGTCGTGACTTCGGTCGATAACGAGACGGCCGTGAAGAACATCTCCAAGATGGCACAGGGGAAGGGCTGCACGGCCTCGGTCGAGAAGATTTCGGACGCTGAGTGGCACGTGACTGTCGCGACCGCCGGTGCCGTGGCCGTTGCGGACCCCGAGCAGGACGGTGCCGCTTTCTGCGACGCCAGCGCCGGCAAGGGCAAACTCGTCATTTCCGTCTACACCGATTGCATGGGTCGTGGCGACGACGAGCTGGGCCACAAGCTCATGAAGGCGTTTATCTTTGCCGTGACGCAGCAGGAGGAGCTGCCTGCGACCATGTTGTTCTACAACGGCGGCGCCAAGCTCACCGTTGAGGGGTCGCCGGTGCTCGATGATCTGAAGGGCCTGGCGGAACAGGGTGTCGAGATTCTCACCTGCGGTACCTGCCTGGACCACTTTGGCATCAAGGACCAGCTTGCCGTGGGCGAGGTCACCAACATGTACGTGATCGTGGAGAAGATGGAGCAGGCCGTGCGCGTCGTGCGCCCATAACGTATTGGTTGGAGTTGCCATGAGGGAGAAGCGCCCGGCGCTTGTCATCACGTTTCCCACCACGGCGGCCGCCATGGGCTGCGAATCTCTGTGCATCGAGCGCGGTCTTCCCGGACGAACGATTCCCGTGCCCGGGGAGGTCGCTGCCGGTTGCGGTCTGGCGTGGAAGGCGTTGCCTGCCGATGAGGAGCTGCTGCGCGGCGAACTCGCCGCGGCGGGCGTTCCCACCGAGGGCTATACCGTGATTGATATGTGGGAGGTCGTGCGATGATCTACCTGGATAACGCGGCGACGACCATGCACAAGCCGCTGACGGTCATCGATGCCGTGACGCAGGCGATGTGCTCGCTCGGCAATGCCGGGCGCGGTGCCACGTCGGGTGCCCTCGATGCCGCTCGTACGATTCACGCTTGCCGTACCAAGCTCGCGCGCCTTTTGGGCTGCCCGAGGGCGGACCATGTGTGCTTTACGCCCAACTCCACCGCGGCGCTCAACACCGTCATCAATGGCGTGGTGCGCCCCGGCGACCGTGTGGTCACGACGGTGCTCGAGCACAACTCCGTGCTACGTCCGCTCAATCGCTTGGCGGCAGAGCAGGGTGTGACGGTTGATCATGCGGGTTGCGACGTGAACGGCGCGCTCGACTACGACGAGCTCGAGCGGCTAGTCACGCCCGGTACGCGTGCCGTGGTGGTGACGCACGCCTCAAATGTGACCGGCAACGCGGTCGACATTGCGCGCGTGGCGGCCATGGCCCATGCGGCCGGTGCGCTGGTGATCGTCGATGCCTCTCAGTCTGCCGGCACGGCGCGTATCGATATGCATGCCATGGGGCTCGACATTGTGTGCTTTACCGGCCACAAGGGGCTCATGGGACCCCAAGGCACCGGCGGCCTGGCCGTGGCGGAGGGCATTGACGTGTCTCCGTGGGCCATGGGCGGCACGGGCGTGCACAGCTTTGACCCGCTGCAGCCACTTGAGTGGCCCACGCGGCTCGAGGCGGGCACGCTCAACGGTCACGGCATAGCGGGCCTTTCTGCCGGTCTCGACTTTATCGAGGCGCAAGGCGGGGTCGAGGCGATTGCGGCGCATGAGCGTGCGCTTGCAGAGCGCTTCCTCGCCGGTGCTCGCGAAATCCCCGGCATTGCGCTCTACGGTGCGTTTGACCAGCCCGTGCGCTCGGCGATCGTCTCACTCAACGTGGGTGATATCGACTCGGCCGAGATCTCGGACGCGCTCATGCAAGGGTGGGGGATTGCGACGCGCCCCGGTGCCCATTGCGCTCCGCTCATGCACCGTGCGCTGGGGACCGAGCGCCAGGGTGTCGTCCGCTTCTCGTTTGGGTATTTCAACACGGATAAGGAAGTCGACATCGCGATTGACGCTTTGCGCGATTTAGCCTGCTAAAGCGTATATACTTGCGGGACGGGTATTTTGCCCGTCCCGTTTTTGTTTCGACCCGAAAGGTGTGCCCATGGCTTCATCCGCCCCGCGCGGTCTGCGTTCCGACCATGTCGTTACCGTCGGCATTGCGCTGTTCTCGATGCTCTTTGGTGCCGGTAACCTCATTATTCCGCCGCTGCTGGCGCTGCAGGCAGGTTCTGCCACGCCGGTCGCCATGATCGGCTTTTTGATTGCAGCTATCGGTCTGCCCGTTATGGGATTTATCGCCGTCGCGCTCGCTGGCACGGCCCGAGAGCTGGCCGGGCGTGTGCATCCTAAGTTTGGCGAATTCTTCGTTGCGGCGGTCTACCTGGCCATCGGTCCGTGCTTGGCCATTCCGCGCACAAGCTCTACGGCGTTCGAGATGCTGGTGCCGCTGCTACCCGAGGGCGTTTCGCTCGGCACGGCACGTCTGGTGTTTGCCATCGGGTTCTTCGTCGTCGCGTTTGCGCTCACGCTGCGCCCGGGTGTCATCACGCGTGTGCTCGGCCGCATTACGGGCCCTGCGCTCATTGCGCTCATCGTGCTGGTCGTGGGTGCTGCCGTGATCTCGCCGCTGGGACCGGCTGCCGCGCCGCAGGCCCCTTACGATGCCGGTGCTGCCGTGCAGGGCTTTCTGACTGGCTATCAGACCATGGACCTGCTCGCGTCACTTGCCTTCGGCATCATCATCGCCGAGACCATCCACGAGCTGGGTGTTACCGATGACAAGCGCGTGGCCTTCGAGATCTCGCGTTCCGGTGTTATCGCCGGCGTGCTCATGGCCATCATCTATTGCGGCTTGGGCCTTGCCGGTATGCAGCTCGGCACCGTGATGCCCGACGCCACTAACGGCGCTGCCATCCTTGCTCGCTCGGCCTCCATGCACTTTGGCCTTGCCGGCACGGTTGTGGTCTTTGCGATTTTCTTCCTCGCCTGCATGAACGTGTGCATCGGCCTCATTAGCTGCTGCGCGCGCTATTTCTGCGAGACGTATGTGGTCGAAGGGGGAGCGGAGGCTTCCGAGGAGGCCATGCGCCGCCCCTTTGCAATTCTCGCGTTTGTGTTCGCAGCGTTTTCGTGCGTGCTCTCCAACGTGGGCCTCGACGTGATCCTTATGTTCTCGGTGCCCATGCTTAACGCCTTGTATCCCGTCGCCATCGTGCTGGTACTGATGGGCCTGGTGCATGGCTTTTGCGACGCTCATCCGCAGGTGTGGGTCTGGGTCGGCGGCGTGGTCGCGGTGCAGAGTGTGATCGCCTCGGTCCGCGACGCGTTCTTTGCGGGCGTGTGGCTACCGTTTGATGCGCTGCCGCTGGCGGATATCGGTGCCGCGTGGGCGCCGGTTGCCGTGGTGGCATTTGTGATCGGTCTGTTCCATAGCCAGTTTGTCGCACATTCGAGGAGCTAGGGTATCGTCGCTTGCACAGGCGGGGAGTCTCCCCTATAATTTCCTTCGCTTTGGGACACGCAAGGTTTATGCCTTAGCTGCTCAACACCTTCGGGACGTGGCGCAGTTTGGTAGCGCGCCTGCTTTGGGAGCAGGATGTCGCAGGTTCAAATCCTGTCGTCCCGACCATATCTTGCGGGCGTAGTTCAATGGTAGAACCCCAGCCTTCCAAGCTGATGACGCGGGTTCGATTCCCGTCGCCCGCTCCATAAGAATTGTTTTAACGGCTTTGGTTTCCTTTGGGAATCAGAGCTGTTTTCGTTTACGCGCCGGGCGACGGGAATCGAACCCGTCAGGGTGCGGAGCTGAGAAAATGCGTGAGCATTTTCCAGCGCAGCACGCAAGGGCCGAAGGCCCGCAGCGAAACAAGGATTTGCGAAGCAAATCCTTGGACTTCCCGTCGCCCGCTCCAAGCTATATAATCGCAGGCCAATATGCTAATTTGGCTCGCGTTTATTTTTATACCGTCCGACCTCGCGGGGCAAATGAACCAAGAGCGTTTGTCCCACATCGTAAGAAAGTAGTGATTGCCATGGCACAGAGTAAGGCAGAATACCCCACCCCCGACTGCCTGGCGCCCGCCGCGATCGAGGCTAAGTCCGAGGCCGCCGGCGTTACCAAGGCCAACCTGCCGGTCTCGAAGGCCTTTTTGCTCGCCATGTTCGCCGGAGCGTTTATCGCCTTCGGCGGCCTGTTCTTCACGGTCTTTCTGAGCGATCCCACGCTTGGCTGGGGCGCCCAGCGCTTCGTGGGCGGTCTTGCTTTTTGCCTGGGACTGGCGCTCGTGCTCATTTGCGGCGCGGAGCTGTTTACCGGTAACTCGCTTATGGTATGCGCGCTTAAGAGCAAAAAGATTACGCTCGTCCAGATGTTCAAGGCTTGGGCTGTTGTGTGGATCGGCAACTTTGCCGGCGCCCTGTTCGTTGTCTTTTTGATTTACATGGCAGCTATTTATAAGCTCAACGGCGAGGCAGTCGCCAATACCATGGTGAGCGTCGCCGCCGGTAAGGTTGCGATCGACGCCGTTACCATCTTCTTCCGCGGCATTTTGTGCAACATCTTTGTCTGCCTGGCCGTATGGATCGGCACTGCCGGCAAGACCGTGGTCGACAAGGTCGTGGGCATTTTGCTGCCCATCGCTGCCTTTGTGGCCTGCGGTTTTGAGCACTGCGTCGCCAACATGTACTTTTTGCCCATGGGTATTTTGATGCACTCCTGCGGCTATGGAGCCGATGTCGCTGGCGCCGATGCCCTCAACGCTGCCGGGTTGGCGCTCAACCTTACGGTCGCCACGCTGGGCAATATCGTGGGTGGCGCCCTGATCGTGGCGCTGGGCTACTGGTTTATCTACGCCAACAAAGAGTCCTAAAGGACCCAACCCATAACCGACCAAAAAGGGACAGGTTTATTTTGGCAGGTTTTGAGCGAGGCGCTGCGCCGTCTTGTCACGAGCTGCCATAATGGACCTGTCCCTTTTTGCATGTGCGTTGCCGCATTTTGCTGCTGACGACAAAGGGGACCCGCTTTTTATTGAACATGTCGAAAGGCTTTCCATGAGCGACTGCGAATCCATGCCTGCCGAGGTGCGCGACCGCCTGCGCTCCATTCCCGCCGTTCACGAGCTGCTGGCCGAGTGGCCGGTCATGAAGGCTGCCGGCGATGCGGGCGACATGATTGTGCGCGAGGCGATTGATGCCGAGCTCGATGCCGAGCGCGAGGCGATTCGCTCTGGCGTCCCCGCTAGGAATAAGCGCGAGCTCGCCTTGGCCATCGAGCAGCGGTGCCACCGACTGTCGCTGCCGACCCTGCGCCCTGCCGTCAACGCGTCGGGCGTTGTGATTCACACCAATCTGGGCCGTGCTCCGCTTGCTCCCGCAGCGGTGCAGGCGGTGGCCGATGTCGCCCGCGGCTACAGCACGCTTGAGTATGACGTCGCGACCTGTGCCCGTGGGGGCCGCAAAGAGCATGCCGCGCGTCTGCTGCGCACGCTCACGGGGGCGCAGGACGCCCTGGTTGTCAACAACAACGCCGCGGCGGTGCTGCTGGTGCTTGCCGCGCATGCAAGCGGCAAAGAGGTCATCGTGAGCCGTGGCGAGCTTGTCGAGGTGGGCGGCAGCTTCCGCATTCCCGATATCATGGCGGCTTCGGGTGCCAAGCTTGTCGAGGTGGGCTCCACCAACCGCACGCATCTGGATGATTACCGAAGCGCCATTACGCCCAATACGGCGATGATCTTGAAAGTTCATCCTTCCAACTACCGTATCGAGGGTTTCCACGAGGAGGTTTCCGCGGCGGAGCTTTCTGCGCTGGCGCATGAGCACGGGCTGTTACTGTACGAGGACCAGGGCTCGGGCGCTTTGCTTACAGATGAGGTGCTCGTCGATGCTGGGGAGAAGCCCACGTCCGCCTCGCTTTGCGCCGGCGTTGACGTCGTCTCGTGCTCGGGCGACAAGCTGCTCGGCGCCTCGCAAGCGGGCATTATTCTCGGTAGCGCCCAGGTAATCGCCGCCTGTGCCTCGCATCCGCTTATGCGCGCGCTTCGCCCCGGCAAGCTCACGCTCGCGGCGCTCGAGGCCACTTTGCGCCTGTATGTGACCGGATCCGATACAGCGCATCGGGAGATCCCGGTGCTCAACATGCTTTCCGGCGCGCCGGCTCCGCTCGAGCGTCAGGCCAAGCGCCTGCATGACCGCATGCTGCGCAAGCTTCGCGAGTCTCAGTGTGAGGAGGCGGTGGAGCTGCAGGTTGTCGAGGGCGTGTCTGCTCCGGGCGGCGGTTCGCTGCCGACCGTCGAGCTCCCAACTTTTTGCGTTGCCGTCTGTCCCGTCGATGGGCGTCTATCCGCCGATGGCCTAAAGCGCGCTATGGTACAGGAGCCCGATACGCCGGTTGTGACGCGCGTGCGGCACGACCAGGTGCTTTTTGACGTTCGCACGCTTTTGCGCGACACCGACCTTGACCTGTGTGCGTCTGCGTTGGCGGATGCCGTGCGGGCAGGTTTGCGTCGATGACCGCGCGCGAGCTTGTCGAATGTCCCGTTATCGTCGGAACGGCAGGACACGTCGACCACGGAAAGTCGGCCCTTATCGAGGCGCTGACCGGCAAAAATCCCGACCGTCTGGAGGTCGAACGGCGCCGAGGCATGACCACTGAGCTCGGCTTTGGCGAGCTCGAGCTTCCCAGCGGCAAGCTTGTCGGCTTGGTCGACGTACCCGGGCATGCGCACTATCTGCGCGCCATGGTGCAGGGCGCCACCGGCGTGGACGTTGCGTTGCTGGCGGTTTCGGCCGTTGAGGGCGTGATGCCGCAGACCCGCGAGCACGTTCGGGTTCTGGAGCTGTTGGGTGTGACGCGCATGGTCGTCGCACTCACGATGCGCGATTTGGCCGACCACGAGATTGCCGCGCTGGCGGAGCTCGATGTCGAGGCGTTTCTGGACGGGACCGTGTTTGCGGGTGCCTCTATAGTGCCGGTGTCCTCCAAGACGGGCGAGGGCCTGGACGAGCTGCTTACGACGCTCGATAACACGGTTTGTTCGTGCTGGTCGGAGCATCTGGAGGCGACCGCTGGCTCGGGCGCCGCGCCCCGTCTTCCCATCGACCGTTGCTTTAGCATCCGCGGCACCGGAACCGTCGTGACGGGTACGCTGCACGACGGTCCCGTTTCGGTTGGCGATGAGCTCGTTGCGCTGCCGTCGCAAACGCGCTGTCGCGTGCGCGGGGTGCAGGTTCACGGGGATACCCAGTGCGCGGTTCCCGGCCAGCGCGTCGCCCTGAACCTGGTGGGCGATGGCGTGGCGGGCCTCAAGCGCGGCGAGATGCTCGGCGTCGAGGGTCGCGTGGGCCAGACGCTGCGCTTTTTGATGCAACTGACATATGTGGGGCGCGATGGCGTGCGAGCCGGCGTTCTTGCTTCGGGTACACGCGTGCACGTTATGGCGGGCACGGCTGAGGTGCTCGGCCGCATTATGCTTTTAGACGACGAGCCGCCTATTGCGGTCGGCGAGACGCGTGTGGTGCAGGTGCGCCTGGAACGGCCGCTGCCGTTGCGCGCCGGCGATCATGCCGTCATTCTGTCGTATTCGCCGATTTCGCTGCTTGGCGGCGGACGCGTCCTGCTATCGCGCTGTCGCCGCGCGCGGGTCCTGTCGGCGGGGGAGCGCGCGTTGTATGCGGCGCTTGAGTCCGGAGATGTCGCGGACGGCGTACACGCGTGGCTGGCGCTGCAAACGCTGCCTGTTGCTGCTGCCGGTGTTGCCGCAGCGCTCGATCTTGTTACCGGCGAGGTCGAGATCGTTTTGCGTGGGCTTGTGGACCAGGCTGCCGTGTGCGAGCTTGCTGCGGGCGGTGCGGTGCTCTACGCAGATGCCTCGGCTCTCGATGCTGCAATGGATGTGCTGGCTGCGGCCTTGTCCTCCATGCACGCGGCGGCTCCCAAAGAGATCGGCTTTACGTCCGGTGCGGTCGCGCACGCGGCTTGGCCGGGCGCCGGTAACGATGTCGCGATGGCACTTATTGCCGAGGGCTGTGCACGTGGCGTGTGCGCCGTCGACGGTGCCGAGGTGTTCGACCCGCATTCCGCCGCCGCGGCGATACGCGTGGTGCGCGAGGCTGGCCAGCGTATCGTGGCCCTGCTGGATGAGGCCGGTCTTAATGCGCCGACGCTTCCCGAGGTGAGCGAACAGTTGCAGCTCGATCGCGACACCATGACGCGTGCACTGCGCGAGCTTTCGCTCAACCACTCGATCGTTAAGGTCGAGCGCGACGTTGCCTTGTCCGCCGCTGCCGAGGCCCATGCGCGTGAGGTTGTTGCGACGGCTATCGAGGCTGCTGGCGGCGCCGCCACCACGAGTGTGCTGCGCGAAGCCCTGGGCGTGTCGCGCAAACGAACCATTAGCATCTTGGAGCACCTGGATGCCGTGCGCTTTACAGTACTCGACAAGGAGTCCGGCGGTCTGAGATCGCTGCGTTAGCGGTTTCCGCATCGCTCTTTTCGGTTGTGGTCTGTTGGGTTTGGTAAAATACCGCCACGTTTGGGAGCGGATGGGCTCCGGTGGGCCCCGCGGTCTTCAAAACCGTTGTGAGGCGTGCAAAACGTCTTGGATGTGTTCGATTCACATCCGTTCCCGCCAACGCATCTCGCCAAAACCACCACAAAGGTGCCTGTCCCCTTTGTGGTGGTTTCGAAACGTGCGGGAAACAGCTTCGAAACACGCGATTTGCTCGTCAGGCGGTCAAAAAGCTATCTACCTGCATCGTAATCAAAATGAAACATCCGCTCGTTGCCTTATTCGTAACTTTGTAGCAACAGTGCGATATTATCCATACTCGATAAAGCTCACGGCGCATGGGGCGCCGCGAACGACACCTTTCTTTCCCGTCATTGGAGGAAGCATGAGCTACACGCAGAAAGTTCTCGACGAGCTCAAGGCCCGCTATCCCGAGCAGCCTGAGTTCATCCAGGCCGCGACCGAGATCCTCGGCACTATCCAGCCGGCGCTCGACGCCCATCCCGAGTACGAGGAGGCCGCCCTGCTGGAGCGCCTCGTCGAGCCCGAGCGCATCGTTATGTTCCGTGTCCCCTGGGTCGACGACCAAGGCAAGGTCCAGGTCAACCGCGGCTACCGCGTCGAGTTCAACTCTGCTATTGGACCCTACAAGGGCGGCCTGCGCTTTAACCCGACGGTCACCCTGGGCATGCTCAAGTTCCTGGGCCTGGAGCAGATCCTCAAGAACAGCCTGACCACCCTTCCCATGGGCGGCGGCAAGGGCGGCTCCGACTTTGACCCCAAGGGCAAGTCCAACAACGAGATCATGCACTTCTGCCAGTCCTTCATGACCGAGCTCTTTCGCCACATTGGCCCCAACACCGACGTTCCCGCCGGCGACCTGGGCGTTGGCGGCCGCGAGGTTGCCTACATGTTCGGTCAGTACAAGCGCCTGACCAACGAGTGGACCGGCGTCCTCACCGGCAAGGGTCTCTCCTTTGGCGGCTCGCTTGCCCGTACCGAGGCCACCGGCTACGGTCTGGTCTACTTTGTGGACGAGTACCTCAAGAGCCGCGGCGAGTCCTTCGAGGGCAAGAACGTCGTCGTTCACGGCTCCGGTAACGTCGCTATCTACGCGGTCCAGAAGGTCGCCCAGCTCGGCGGCAAGGTCCTGGCTTGCTCCGACACCCACGGCTGGGTCGAGGATCCCGACGGCATCGACTACACCGTGCTCGAGCATGTCTACAACAAGAAGCGCTCCGGCCACGACAAGGGCGTCACGCTCGCTATGTACGTTGACGAGAAGCCCAATGCCACGTGGCACGAGGGCGACGGCCGCGGCGTGTGGCAGCTTCCCTGCGACATCGCGCTGCCCTGCGCTCGCGAGAACACGCTGCTGCTCGAGGACGCCCAGGCGCTCGTCGCCAACGGCTGCAAGGTGGTCGGCGAGGGCGCGAACATGCCCACGACCATCGAGGCCACGACCTACTTCCAGGAGAACGGCGTCGCCTTTATGCCCGGCAAGGCTGCCAACGCCGGTGGCGTGCTCGTGTCCGGCCTGGAGATGAGCCAGAACGCCGAGCACCTGTCCTGGACCTTCGAGGAGGTCGACGGCAAGCTCGAGCAGCTCATGCGCGGCATGTTCCACAACGTGGACGACACCGCCAAGGAGTACGGCGAGGAGGGCAACTTCGTCATGGGCGCAAACATCGCCGGCTTCCTGAAGGTCGCCGATGCCATGCTCGCCCAGGGTGTCTGCTAAATCTTCGCTTGACATAGCATTGATAAGGCTCCCAGCTATCCGGCTGGGAGCCTTTTTTATCCCGGAGGACTCCTCATAACTTGCGGTGATATACGTACTGTTTTGCGTTCCAGAACGGCTAATCAGTCCGTATATCACCGCAAGTTATGGATGGGTGGGTGGATTTTGTCCTAAAACGGTGTGCGGCCTCCCGTTTGGTACACTTAAAGATACTGGACAAGTGAAGAGATGGGGGAGAACGTGCTCAAGTTCGGTACCTACGTCCGTGTTGGAAACGCGGCCGAAGCCTATGAGCTCTTGCAGAAGAACCGCAACAACAAGATTGTGGGCGGCGGTATCTGGATGCGCCTGGGTTCGCGTCGTGTGGCGACGGCGATTGACCTTTCGGCCTGCGGACTCGATCAGATCGAGGAGACCGAGAACGAGTTTCGCATCGGTGCCATGTGCACCCTGCGCCAGCTCGAGCGCCATGCCGAGCTCAACGCGCTTGTCAACAATGTCTTCGAGTTCGCCGTTCACGATATCGTGGGCGTGCAGCTGCGCAATACCGCCACGGTGGGCGGCAGCATCTACGGCCGCTTTGGCTTCTCGGACGTGCTCTCGGCATTCCTGGCGCTCGATTCGTATGTTGAGCTGACGGGTGCCGGCCGCGTGCCGCTCGCGGAGTTCGTGGATATGGGCTATGTGCGCGACGTGATCGAGCACGTCGTGGTCGTCAAGCACGAGTACCGCGCGAGCTACGAGGCCGTGCGCAAGGCCGCGACCGACTTCCCCTCGCTCAACGTCACCGCCGCTTGGTGGGACGGCTCCTGGCATGTCACCGTGGGCGCCCGCCCGCTGCGCGCGACCCTGCTGCAGGGCGAGGCATGTGGCCTCACCAGCGAGCAGCCTTCCGAGGACGAGCTGCGCGCCCTGGCCGTGTCCGTACGCGCGTTGAGCTACGGCACCAACCTGTGGGGCTCGGCCGACTACCGCCGCCGCATCTCGGCCCCGCTCGCCATCCAGGCCGTGCGCCGTGCCGCCGGCATCGAGCTTTCTGCCGCGCTTGCCCGCGAGCTCGAGACCGTGCAGGTCCCCAAGTTTGCCACGGACGAGTATTCCTGCCGCCGCGTGCCCGGCGTCGATTCTAGCGAGGTGCGCTAATGGCTGCCAAACTCATCGATCTTTCCTTTACGCTCAACGGCCGTAAGGTCAAGGTTCAGATTGCCCCCGACACCATGCTCTTTGCACTGTTGCGCGAGCAGGGTTGTGCGTCGGTGCGCTGCGCCTGTGAGACCACCAACTGCGGCCTGTGCACGGTGTGGCTCGACGGCGACCCGGTGCTGAGCTGCTCGGTTCCCGCTGCCCGTGTTGAGGGACACACCATCACCACGCTCGAGGGCCTTAAGGCCGAGTCCGAGGCGCTTGCCCGTGCGATGGCTGCCGAAGGCGCCGAGCAGTGCGGTTTTTGCGCCCCCGGCCTCATCATGAACGTGCTGGCGCTCGCCCGCGCCGCCAAGGAGGACCCGAGCCTCGTCGCCACGCGCGAGGAGCTGTCGCGCCAGCTCGCCGGCAACCTCTGCCGTTGCAGCGGCTACGAGAGCCAGCTGCGCGCCATTGTCCGCTTCCTCAACGAGTCCGGCGTGCAGGTGGGCTTTGAGATGCCCGAACTGCCGGTCAACGACACCAGCTGCGACGGTGTCTCGTACAAGCAGATCACCCATAAGCAGCCCAAGAAGGACTCGAAGGCGCTGCTCGAGGGCCGTCCCGTCTACACGGGCGATATGGTGCCCGCCGGGGCCCTGATCGTCAAACTCAAGCGCAGCCCCTATGCCCGCGCCAAGATCCGCTCCATCGATACGTCGCGCGCCCTGAAGGTGCCCGGCGTCGTGGGCGTCTACACTTACGAGGACGTGCCCAAGCGCCGCTTTACTATCGCCGGTCAGAGCTATCCGCAGCCGAGTCCCTACGACCGTTTGATTCTCGAGAACCTTGTGCGCTACCAAAACGAGGAGGTGGCGATCGTCGCTGCCGAGACCGAGGAGGCTGCCGACAAGGCGCTCAAGCTCATCAAGGTCGACTATGAGGTGCTCGAGCCCCTGCTCGACTTTACCCAGGCACTCGATAACGATATCGTGGTCCACCCCGAGGGCGACGTGACCTTTATGTTCCCGCAGGGCGGCGATGTCCCGCGCAACCTGGTGTGCAGCGGTACCAGCGATTTTGGCGACCTGGACGAGGCCTTCGCCCAGAGCGACATCGTCTTTGAGCGCACCTACACCAGCCAGGCCACGCAGACCGCGCCCATGGAGACCTTCCGCGCCTTCGCGACGACCGACGCGTTTGGGCGCATCTCCGTGACCACCTCGACGCAGGTGCCCTTCCACGTGCGCCGCATGGTCGCGCAGTCGCTCGACATTCCGCAGTCGCAGGTGCAGGTCATTAAGCCGCGCATCGGCGGCGGCTTTGGCTCCAAGCAGACGGGCTGCTGCGAGATCTTCGTGGCGTTCGTCACCCAGCAGACTGGCCGTCCGAGCTACTGCTGCTACACCCGCGAGGAGACCATCACCGCGGGCAACTCGCGCCACCAGATGCAGATGACCGTCAAGTTGGGCGCCATGAACGACGGCACCATCACGGCCATCGATCTGCATACGCTGTCCAACGCCGGTGCGTACGGCGAGCACGCTACCACGACGATCGGCCTGTCGGGCCACAAGAGCCTGCCCATCTACAACCACGTGAAGGCGAGCCGCTTTAGCTGGGACGCCGTCTACACCAATACCAACCGCGGCGGCGCGTATCGCGGCTACGGTGCCACCCAGGGCCAGTTTGCCGTGGAGAGCGCCGTCAACGAGCTTGCCGACATGCTGCACATGGACCCCGCCGACCTGCGCCTTAAGAACATCGTGCGCGAGGGCGAGATCATGCCGCAGTACTACAACGAGAAGCTCAACGCCTGCGCGCTCGACCGCTGCCTGCTGCGCGCGATGGACATGATCGGCTGGCGCGACAAGCCGCTGGCTGTGGACCTGGGCGACCGCGTGCGTGCTCTGGGCTGTGCGCTCACCATGCAGGGCTCGGGCATTTCCAACGTTGATATCGCCGGCATCGACATGCGCCTGGAAGAGGACGGCTTCATTACCATCGGCACCGGCGCCACCGATAACGGCATGGGCGTCGACACGATCCTGGCGCAGATTGCCGCCGAGGAGCTGGGCGTGGAGAGCTCGCTCATTGTGGTACGCGGCGTGGACACCGATGTGTCGCCGTTCGACGCCGGTTCGTACGCGAGCTCCGGTACCTACGTGACGGGCCTTGCCGCCAAGAACGCCGCGACCGAGCTGCGTGAGAAGATTTGTGCCAAGGCCGCCCAGATGTGGGATGTGGACGCCGCCGACGTGGTCTTCGATGGCCAGTACGTGCGTCTGTCCGACGAGCGCGCCGCGCGCGAGCAGAACCGCTACCTCACGCTGCGCGACTTTGCCAACCTGTGCGTCAAGAACATCGCGGGCGGCGACGCGCTCACCTCGCATGCTTCTGCCTGCCTGCCCGTTTCGCCTCCGCCGTTTATGGCCGGCATTGCCGAGGTCGAGGTTGACAAGGCCACCGGCAAGGTGACTGTGGTGGACTACGCGGCGGCTGTGGACTGCGGCACCGTGATCAACGAGGCACTCGCGCGCGTCCAGGCCGAGGGCGGCATTGCCCAGGGCATCGGCCACGCGCTCTACGAGATCGTCGAGCACGACGACCGCGGCCGCCTGCGCACCGGCAACTTTATGAGCTACAAGCTGCCCACGCGCCTGGACATCGGCAGTATTCGCGTGGCCTTTGAGCCGAGCTACGAGCCTACGGGCCCGTTTGGCGCCAAGTCGATCGGCGAGGTCGTCATTAACACGCCGCTCGCCGCCGTGGCCTCGGCCGTGGCACACGCCACCGGCCACCAGGTGCGCTCGCTGCCGATCACGCCCGAGAAGGCCCTGCTGGGGGAGTAGCGGGTCGGCGAACAAGTCGTAATGGGCGGGGCGGGGCAACTCGCCCCGCCTTTCGCACTCGTGGTGAGGTCGTGAGCCTGTAAAACGTGTGCGTGCGCTTGTCGTTCGTATCTGCTATCATTCCTAGTCTGTGCGCTCATGCGGGCGTGGCGGAATTGGTAGACGCGCCAGATTTAGGTTCTGGTGGGATTCCCGTGAAGGTTCGAGTCCTTTCGCCCGCACCAACGCATCTGCGTCGGCTTCGGCCGTCGCGACTCTTTGTTGCATAAAGGTACCAGCACCTCAGATAAGCTGGGCAGTATGAGGAGGAACGTGTTGAACATCACCGCTTCTGACGTCAAGGACGCCAAGCTCACCGCTACGGTCACCATCCCGGCCGCCGACGTCGACGCCGCGATCAAGAAGGCCTACAAGGACACCGCCAAGAAGTACCGCTTCCCGGGCTTCCGTGCCGGCAAGGCTCCCCGTCCGGTCATCGATTCCGCTCTTGGCGCCGAGGCTACCCTCGCTCAGGCCACCAACGACCTGATCGCCGCCAACGAGCCCGCCGTCCTCAACGAGCTGGACATCGTCCCCACCAAGAGCGGTGACTACAAGGAGCTCGACCTCGCCAAGGATCACGAGGACTACACCTACACCGTCGAGTTCTCCCTGCGTCCCGCCGCTGAGCTCTCCTCCTTCGACGCTGTCGAGATCGAGATGCCCCCTGCGGAGGTCACCGAGTCCGAGATCAACAACCAGGTCGAGATGCTCCTCAACTACCGTGCCACCTTCGAGGACGTCGAGGGCCGCGCTGTCGAGTCCGAGGACTACGTTACCGTCGACCTCAAGGCCGTCGAGAACGCCGACAACTTTGCCGCCGAGGGCCGTATGCTCATCGCCGGTAGCGACAGCAACCCCGCCGAGTTCAACGAGGCTCTGATCGGCGCCAACGTTGACGACGTCAAGTCCGTCACCTGGACCGACGAGGCCGAGGAGGGCGAGGAGGCCGAGACCCACACCGTCGAGGTCACCGTCAAGGGCATCAAGGTCCGCAACACCCCCGAGCTCACCGACGAGCTCGTCAAGTCCGACTTTGGCTTCGACAGCATCGACGCTATGCGCGACGCCATCAAGATCGAGATCGAGCAGGACAAGGCTTCCCGCCTCCCGGCCGAGAAGGAGAACCGTTGCGTCTCCGCTCTCGCCGAGCGCCTGCAGCTCGACGAGATGGACGCCGACTACGAGCAGTCCGTCTTTGAGGAGCTTGGCCAGAACTTCCTGTCCAACCTCGCTGCCCGCGGCATGACGCTGGACACCTGGCTGCCCGCTTCCGGCCTGACCATGGAGCAGTTCATCGGCGACCTGCACAAGCAGGCCAACGACGTTGCCCGTGAGTCCCTGGCGCTCGACGCTCTCGCCCGTGTGCTCAAGATTGAGGTCACCGAGGACGACATCAACGCCGAGTTCGAGAAGGCTGGCGTCAAGGACGTCGAGGCTTCCAAGGCCGAGTTCATCGCCGATGGCCGCATGCCTGCCGTCCGCGAGTCCATCCGTCGCTCCAAGGCCGTCGATCACCTGGTCGAGAACGCCAAGGTGACTGAGGTCGACGAGACCGCCAAGGACGCCGAGTAATTCTCGCCACCTTGCACGCGAGCGCATGTATGTGCCCGTGATGGGGTAAAGTTATAAGCCGGTTATCCGGTTGCTTCGTACGGTGCCAGCCAATGCATAGCATGCGGGCACCGTACGTTTGTCTAGAGCCACTATTGGTCCGTAAGAGAAATGGAGATGCGTATGATCGCTAAGTTCGATTCCGCCCTCGTGCCATACGTTATCGAGCAGACGCCGCGCGGCGAGCGCAGCTACGATATCTATTCGCGCCTGCTCAACGACCGCATCATCTTCTTGGGCGAGGAGATCAACTCCGTCAGCGCCAACCTGGTCGTTGCCCAGCTGCTGCATCTTGAGAGCCAGGATGCCGAGAAGGATATCTCGCTCTACATCAATTCGCCCGGTGGCGAGGTTTACTCTGGCCTGGCGATTCTTGACACCATGAACTTCATCAAGCCGCAGGTCTCCACCATCTGCGTCGGTATGGCCGCGTCTATGGCTGCCGTGCTGCTTTCGGCCGGCGCCAAGGGCAAGCGCTTCTGCCTGCCGCACTCCAAGGTCATGATTCACCAGCCCAGCGGCGGTGCCCAGGGTCAGCAGACCGAGATCGAGATCGTGGCCGAGGAGATCAAGAAGACCCGCCGCGAGCTCAACCAGATCCTGTCCGATGCCTCGGGCCAGCCGATCGAGAAGGTCCAGGCCGACACCGAGCGCGACAACTACCTGACCGCTGCCGAGGCCCTCGACTACGGCCTGATCGACCGTATCGTCACCTCGCGCGATCTCGCCGCGAAGGACGCCTAGGATGGCAGGAAACATGCAGGACAACTTTGACGAGAATGGCAACCCCATCCGCTGCTCCTTCTGCGGAAAAGAGCAGGGGCAGGTTCGCCGCCTTGTAAAGGGTCCGACCAACATCTTTATCTGCGACGAGTGCGTTGCCGCCTGCTCCGAGATCCTTGAGGAGTCGCTGGCTTCGGACTTTATGGACGCTGCCCGCAACGGCAAGCTGCCGGGCTTCCTCAACGACCACGGCCAGGCTGCATCCCAGCCCGCCGCGGACCCCGAGACCGAGGGTTTTGAGCTCGAGGACGATCGCCAGGTCATCACGCACGTGCCGACGCCGCACGAGATCTATGACGAGCTTTCGGCCTATGTTATGGGTCAGGAGGACGCCAAGCGCGCCATGTCGGTGGCCGTGTACAACCACTATCGCCGCGTGATTGAGGGCGGCGCTGCGGTGTCTGCCTTTGATGACGACATGGGCTCGCAGTTCGATGACGATATGGACGAGGTAGAGCTCGCCAAGTCCAACATCCTGCTGCTCGGTCCCACCGGTACCGGTAAGACCCTGCTGGCCCAGACGCTCGCGCGCATTCTTGAGGTGCCGTTTGCTATCGCCGATGCCACCGCGCTCACCGAGGCCGGCTATGTGGGCGAGGACGTGGAGAACATCCTACTCAAGCTCATTAATGCTGCCGATGGCGACATTGAGCGCGCACAGGTTGGCATCATCTACGTTGACGAGATCGACAAGATTGCCCGCAAGGCTGAGAACCTCTCCATTACCCGCGATGTTTCGGGCGAGGGTGTTCAGCAGGCGCTGCTTAAGATTCTTGAGGGCACGGTGGCCAGCGTTCCGCCCACCGGCGGCCGCAAGCATCCCCAGCAGGAGCTGCTGCAGATCGACACGACCAACATCCTGTTCATCTGCGGCGGTGCCTTTGTGGGTCTGGACAAGATCATCGTCGACCGCGTGGGCAACAAGGGCGTTGGCTTTAACTCCGAGATCGCCGGCCCCACCTCGGTCGACGAGAACGACCTGCTGCGCCAGGTGCTCCCGCAGGATCTTAATGCCTTTGGCATGATTCCCGAGTTCGTGGGCCGTACGCCAGTCGTCACCCAGACGCAGGCGCTCGACGAGGACGATCTGGTGTCGATCCTGACCGAGCCCAAGAACGCCGTGGTGCGTCAGTACCGCAAGATGTTCCAGCTCGAGGACGTCGAGCTTGAGTTTGAGGACGCGGCCCTGCACGAGATCGCCCGCATGGCGCTTGCTCGCAAGACCGGCGCCCGCGGCCTGCGCGCCATCTGCGAAGACGTGCTTCAGCAGACGATGTTCGACCTCCCCAGCGAGGAGGGTGTCGCCAAGGTCATCGTGACCGAAGCGGCGGTTAAGGGCGAAGAACAGCCCCAACGCATCTACGGCTAAACCAGCCTAAAGCGTGTTTGCAAATAGCCTCCGACCACCCGCGGTCGGAGGCTATTTTATATATACGCAATAACCCCAACTACCTGTGTTATTCTGTGTGTTTGTTTAAGCCTCAGCGAAGTCATATCAGACTGAAGTAATCGATA
>UQTN01000006.1 GCA_900543945.1 uncultured Collinsella sp.
CTGTTGGAATAAATGCGACTTTCTTATTTTCAATTTCTTCCTTTATCAGACTTCCTACACTTGAAAAGTGCGAACATAAAAACAGTTTCATCACTATTCTCCTTTATATATAAATTCTAATTTGTTGAACTAAGCCGTGTATACCATACTCTCCAATGAAAGAACGCCCTGATATAGCGAAATATTGCCGTTTTCCTGCATACGTGCGTACGCACTCCACAGGAATTCTAAGGGGCCTGCCCCCTTAGCACGCGGACTTTGGAACAAAGTCTAGTGTGCTACGCCTTGCCAGAGGTGTACTGGCTCCCGGTACGCACGTACGCAGCAATTGCCATCAATGCGTCATATGGGTGGCGATCAAGTTCGCACAAACCGACCTTGATCCCGAAAAACAAAAGGTAGGATACCATCACCACGATGATATCCTGCCTTTTGTTCGTTCCTGTTTACCGTTCCGAGTAGTCCTTCCGCAGAATTTCCGATAAACAAACGTACCCGAACCCTTTCTCGTAAAGAATCGGGTTCGAGTACGAACTGAATACTGGAGCAATATAAAACCACCACAAAGGTGCCTGTCCCCTTTGTGGCGGTTTTGGCCTAGAGCTAGAGCGTGTGGCCGTAGGCGTTGGCGGCCTTGATGGCGGCGGCGAACTTTTCGTCGGTGAAAGGCTCGGGATTGCCTTGCTTCCACTCGTTGGTGGCGTGTGCGAACTCGCACAGGGCAGGGATATCGGCCTCGGAAAGCCCGACCTGTTCAAGCGTCACGGGCAGCCCCATCTGCTTGTTAAAGTCGGCGTAGCGCTCAAGGTTCTTGGTATCGCCCGTATAGGCAAACAGCACCAGCACGCCTAGGCTCACGACCTCGCCGTGCAGGTAGGAGCCCTCGCGCGGAATGCTGCAGGAAGCGTTGTAGAACGCGTGCGCCACGCTCGAGTTGTAGTAGTAATCGTTTTGGTTGGTCAGGTTCGAGACATAGCCCGTGTTGACCACGATATCGAGCGCGATCTGCTTGACGGCTTCGGTCGACAGGTTCTGGCGAACGTCCTCAAGACCCTGGACGCCAAAGGTAAACAGCGGCTCGGAGCAGGTGTGGGCGAGTGCTAGGCCAAGGCCTGCCGTGTGCTCCAGGTTGCCGGCGCTCGTGGCGTACTCGACCTCGGGCTGCTTGGACAGGGCATCGCCCACGCCCGCCCAGAAGTACTCCGCCGGAGCCTCGGCGATGATCTTGGGGTTGATGCAGATGTGCGCGGGGCGGTTGGGGTACGAATAGCCCTCGAGCGAGCCGTCGTCGTTGTAGACAACGGCAATGGCGGTCGCGGCCGAGCAGTTGGAGCAGATCGTCGGTACCGTAAAGACGATCTTCTTGAGCTCGATGGCCGCCGTCTTGACGGTGTCGAGCGCTTTGCCGCCGCCGCATGCGATGAGCACGTCGGCTTCCTGGCAGGCAGGGGAGTTCACGACCTTGGCGATATTGGCACGCGTACTGTTGGTGCCATAGACGCGCGTCTCCAGAACCTCGACATCGGTACCTTCAAGCGCCGCCGCGATACCCGGCAGCGCCGCAGCCAGGGCTCGCTTGCCGCCAATGATGGCGACCTTGGTCGCTCCGTACTCTGCTAGTGCGGCGGGCAGCTCGATAAAGCAATCCTCGCCAACGGTGTAGTCGCTCATTCCGATCGTGCGCATAGCAACCTTCTTTCGTTCGATAAAGTGCTTACAGGTATTTTGCTCCAGGAGAAAGTCCACGGCCGCAAGAAATTTCGAACGTATAAAACCAGTGTTGAGGGTTTTTCGCTGGCGCGGAACGTGCTAGCATACTCCGCATAAGCGTTGATGGGGACGAGTAGTCGGCCGTCCGCATGCTACAGAGAGCGGGGAGCGCTGAGAACCCGTGCATGCGACCGATGAAAATCACCCCGGAGCTGCGGTCCCAACGGACGTGCCGCGCAGGTTCGTCTTAGTAGATATCGCCGAGATGGTCGTCGATACAGGCCAGCCGAGTAACGGATGCGAGCGCGCGAATACGCGGGCGAGGGCATCTAAGCTGGGTGGTTAAGCGAAGAGCTTTTGCGGGCGTACAGTCCGTTTTGCGGCGCTTCGTCCCAGCTTGTAGGGACGGGCGCTTTTTTGGTGCCCAGAGGGCGTGCGCGCCCATGACATGAAAGGGGTACCGTGGCAAACGAGTACAAGCAGACGATGAATCTGCCTAAAACCGGATTTCCCATGCGTGCCGGTCTTTCCAAGTCCGAGCCCAAGCGACTCAAGGACTGGCAGGACAACAAGGTCTACGAGCAGGTTCTGAAGAAGAACGAGGGTCACAAGAAGTTCGTGCTGCACGACGGCCCTCCGTACGCCAACGGTCCGATCCACATCGGCCACGCCATGAATAAGATCTCCAAGGACATGATCAACCGCTACTGGATGATGCAGGGCTATGAGGTTCCCTACGTCCCCGGTTGGGACTGCCATGGCCAGCCGATCGAGCACAAGGTCGAGGAGAAGCTCGGCACCGAGAAGTTCAACCAGACCTCCACGGCTAAGATCCGCGAGCTCTGCAACAAGTTCGCTGTCGAGAACATCGAGCTGCAGAAGGCCGGCTTCCGTCGCCTGGGCGTGCTCGGCGACTGGGACAACCCCTATCTGACGCTCTATCACCAGCATGATGCCGCCGACATCGAGGTCTTCAAGGCCATGTTCGATAAGGGCATGATCTATCGCGGACACAAGCCGGTTCACTGGTGCAAGCATTGCCACACCGCACTCGCCGAGGCCGAGATCGAGTACTCCGATGAGACGAGTCCCTCCATCTTTGTTCGCTTTGAGATGACCTCCAAGCCCGCCGGCCTCGAGAACTTCGACGGCCCGGTCGACTTCATCATCTGGACGACTACCCCGTGGACCATCCCCTCCGATCAGGCCGTTTCCCTCAAGCCCGGCGCCGCCTATGTCGCCGTTGAGCACGACGGCCGCGCCGAGGTCATGCTCGAGGACCTTGCTCCCAAGTGCTGCGAGGAGTTTGGCTGGGAGTACACCCCGGTCATGGTCGACGGCAAGCCCTACGTGGTTCCCGCCGAGACCTTCCACCACATCCACTACAAGCAGCCGATCTTTGACGGCGTTGAGGGCGTGGCGCTGCTGGCCGATTACGTCGGTGTCGATGACGGTACCGGTATCGTCCACAACTCGCCCGGTCACGGCGTCGATGACTACTTTGCCTGCCTCAAGGAGGGCATCACCGACATCTGCATGCCGGTCGATGACGACGGCAAGTTCTACACCGGCGAGGAGTTTGGTACCGGTGGCCCCTTCAGTGGCATGGATACCGACGAGGCCAACCCGCACATCATCGAGTTCCTGCGCGAGCGCGGCACCCTGGTCCTCGAGAAGAAGATCACGCACAGCTATCCGCACTGCTGGCGCTGCAAGCACCCGGTGCTCTTCCGTGCTACCGACCAGTGGTTTGTCTCGATGGACAAGACCGGTTTGCGCGAGCAGGCCGGCAAGGAGGTCCGTGAGAACGTCAAGTGGTATCCGGCCCACGCGGCCAACCGCATCGGTGCCATGGTCGAGCAGCGTCCCGACTGGTGCATCAGCCGCCAGCGCAACTGGGGCGTGCCTATCCCCAGCTACACCTGCGCCGACTGCGGCGAGAAGGTCATGAACGACGCCACGCTCGACGCCGTCATCAAGCTCTTCCACGAGAAGGGCTCCGACGCCTGGTTCACCGACGCTCCCGAGAGCTATCTTGGCGAGGCCTGCGTCTGCCCCAAGTGCGGCGGCCATCACCTCAAGGCCGATAAGGACATCCTCGACGTGTGGTGGGACTCCGGCGTCTCCTGGAAGGCTGTCTGCGAGTATCGCCCCGAGCTTGAGTACCCGGCGGACGTGTATCTCGAGGGCTCCGACCAGCACCGCGGTTGGTTCCAGAGCTCGCTGCTCACCTCGGTGGGCGCCAACGGCCACGCTCCGTACAAGGCGGTCGTCTCGCAGGGCTTCACGCTCGACGGCCAGGGCCGCAAGATGTCCAAGTCGCTCGGCAACGTCATCGACCCCAACAAGGTCTGCGACGAGATGGGCGCCGACATCATCCGCCTGTGGGTTGCCTCCGTCGATACCAGCTCCGACGTGTCCATCGACCACGAGATCCTTGCCCGTACGTCCGATGCCTACCGTCGTTTCCGCAACACGCTGCGCTTTCTGCTCTCCGAGCTCGAGGGTCAGTTTGAGCCCGAAACCGACGGCGTCGCCTTTGCCGACCTGCTGCCGCTCGACAAGCTCATGGTTGCCCGTCTGACCCAGGTCCAGGCCGAGGTCGATGATGCCTACGCCAGCTACGAGTTCCCGCGTGCTTACCGTGCGCTCTACGACTTCGTGGTTACCGAGCTCTCCAATGTGTACCTCGACGCCCTGAAGGACCGTCTGTACTGCGACAAGCCCGGCTCGCTCGAGCGCCGCAGCGCCCAGACCGTGCTGGCCGAGCTCTTCTCGATGCTCATGCGCGACCTGCAGCCGATCCTGTCCTACACCGTCGATGAGGCCATGGCCTATGCACCTGCCGGCTGCGTCGATCACCAGAAGTACGCCGCGCTGCTCGATTGGTACAAGTCGCCCATCACGGTCGACGAGGCCAACGAGTTTGAGGGCGTGCTCGAGGCTTCTCTCGAGCTCCGTAGCGTCGTGACCAAGGCACTTGAGGATGCCCGCTCCGCCGGTACCTTCACCAAGAGCCAGCAGGTCCGCGTCAAGGCGGTCGTTCCCGCCGAGATGTACGCGCTGCTGACCGGTGATAAGGCCGTCGACCTGGCCGAGTTCTACATCGTCTCCGATGTTGAGCTGACTCAGGGCGAGGAGCTCTCCGTTGCCATCGAGGCAGCCGAGGGCGAGTGCTGCGACCGTTGCTGGAACTACCGCACCACCGTCGGCGAGTACAACGGCCACGCGCATATCTGCAAGCGCTGCGCGAATGCCCTTTAAGGCACGGTAACTCGGCATTTTAGTTATAGGGAGAATTTGGACGCCTTCGGCCCATTTGCTCCGCTGAATAAAAGCGGCATTCTGTTTTTCGGAATGCCGCTTTCTTTTTATGCTGGTTATTTATCTGGCGTTAGCGAATATGTCGTGCGCTCTGCGTGTGGCAATATAAGATGGTTAATTGCGTTAAACGGAATTCGATGTTCTTGAGGGTAGGGGATTGATTTGGGTCGTGTTGGGGATATGACGCCGACTTTGCGTTGGCGGTTGGGTGTTGCTGGTTGCGTGGCGTTGGTCGTGCTGTTTGTTGACCAGCTGACCAAGCTTGCGGTTCGTGCCGTGGGCGACGCTCTGCATATGACTGTTATCCCCGGTGTGATTGACTTTCTGTTTGTCCGCAATATCGGAGCTGCCTTTAGCTTGGGCGAGGGCCATGGCATTGCGTTTGCCGTGCTGGCACTTGTCGTCATCATTGCCATCGCGGTGTACCTGGTTCGTGCGCCTCAGCTCGCTCGTCTTGAGGTTGTGGGCATGTCTATGGTTGCGGGCGGCGCCATCGGCAACGCGATCGACCGTCTGGCTTTTGGCTTCGTGACCGATTTTATTGCCACCACCTTCATCGACTTCCCCGTCTTTAACGTGGCCGATATCAGCATTACGCTCGGCGTCGTGCTGGCGCTCATCGGTTATATGTTCTTGAGCCCTGCCGCCCGTGAGGTCGATGCGACCGCCGAGCTCAACGCCCGTGACGAGGCCCGCGCCAAGCGCAAAGCCAAGCAGCGTGGGGAGCGTGCCCGCAAGATTCGCGAAAGGAATGAGCGTTAATGGCCGACATCCATATTCTTGTTGCCGACGATGCTACTGGTCAGCGTCTCGATGCCTATCTGGGCGCCAACGATGGCTGCCCCACGCGCTCTGCCTGTGCGCACTTGATCGAGGGCGGTGCCGTTGCCGTCAACGGCGAGACCTGCCTATCAAAAAAATATGCTGTGCGCTCCGGCGACCGTATCTCGGTCGACTTACCCGAGCCGCACGATCCGACCGACGTGATTCCCGAGGCCATTCCCCTTGATATCCGCTATGAGGACGACTACCTCATCGTGCTCTCCAAGCAGCGCGGCTTGGTGTGCCATCCCGCCCACGGCCACGAGAGCGGAACCCTTGCGAATGCTCTGGTCTATCACTGCGGTATCGACCATCTGGGCACCGTGCAGGGTGAGGACCGCCCCGGCATCGTGCATCGCCTGGATCGCGATACCTCGGGCCTTATGCTCGCGGCAAAAGACGACGACACCCAGCGCGCGCTTCAAAATCTCATCCGTACGCGTACGCTCGACCGCCGCTACATTACGCTCGTTCACGGGCACATTGCCATGGACGAGGGCACTATCAACACCGGTATTGCCCGATCGACGCGCGACCGCGTGAAGATGGCGGTTTCTGATGACCCCTTTGCGCGCCAGGCCATCACGACTTTCAAGGTGCTCGAGCGCTTTGATTCCACGCGTTTTGACGACGGCTACACGCTTGTCGAGTGTCACCTGTTTACCGGCCGCACGCATCAGATTCGCGTGCACATGCGTCATATCAACCACGCCTGCGTGGGCGATCCGCTCTACGGTAAGTGCGATGCGCGTGCCGATCAGCGTCTGACCAGGCAGTTCCTTCATTCCTGGCGCGTGGCATTCGACCATCCCGTGACGGGGGAGCGCATCGAGTGCCGTGACGAGCTGCCGTGGGACCTTTCCGCGGTTCTGGATGATCTGGCCCCGCGTTCGCTCGGTCGCACTGACGCTGGCGATGACATCGTCCCGCAGCTCGGTCTGCTCGAAGCCTAGCCCGTATTAGGTGGTTTCTTGAACTCGGTAAGCCTGCGGTAAGATATACGGTTGTTTACGTAACGCGTTGCTGGGAGCCTGCATGCTCGCCTTTTTACAAACCAACACACCCATCGTGATCTTCAACCAGATTGTCGTCACGCTGCTCACGGCCTGCTTTCTGTACCAGGTGGTTTTCTTTGTCATTGGCGCTCTTCGTGGTGAGGTCGCGCCTCCTAAGGCCAAAAAACTCCACCGGTATGCCTTCTTTATTGCAGCGCATAACGAGGAGGCCGTGATCGCTAACCTCGTTCGCTCCATCAAGGATCAGGACTATCCGTCCGAGCTTATCGAGGTCTTCGTGGTCGCCGACGCCTGCACCGACAACACGGCGCAGCTCGCGCGCGAGGCGGGCGCCATCGTTTATGAGCGTAACGATCTAGCCCGCAAGGGTAAGAGCTGGGTCATGGACTTTGGTTTCGACCGCATCCTTAACGAGTATCCCGATACGTTTGAAGGTTACTTTATCTTCGATGCCGATAACGTCATCGCCCGCGATTACGTGTCCAAGATGAACGATGCCTTTGACCAGGGCTTCCATGTGGTCACGAGCTATCGCAACTCCAAGAACTTCGGCAGCTCGTGGATCTCGGCGGCTAATGCCACCTGGTATCTGCGAGAGGCGCGCTTTCTCAACAACGCACGCAACATCTGCAAGACGTCTTGCGCCGTCTCGGGTTCGGGCTACCTCATTTCCGCCAGTGTTATCGAGGGCATGCACGGTTGGCAGTTCCACACGCTGACCGAGGATATTCAGTTCACCACGTTCTGCGCCATTCACGGCATTCGTATTGGCTATGCGCCGGCGGAGTTCTTTGACGAACAGCCCGTGACGTTTAAGGCGTCCTGGAAACAGCGTATGCGTTGGACCAAGGGCTTCTACCAGGTGTTCTTTACCTACGGTAAGCATCTCGTCAAATCGACCTTCCGCTATCATCGCTTTGCCGCCTACGACATGTTTATGACGATCGCTCCGGGTATGCTGCTATCGCTGATCTCGATGCTCGCCAATGCTACCTTCCTCATCGTGGGCGGGCTTTCGCACGGCTTCTTGGCCACCGAGGTCGAGATGCAGGCTTGTGCCGCCTCGCTCATTATGACCTTCGCGATGATGTACCAGACCTTCTTTATCCTGGCGCTACTCACGACCATCTTTGAGTACAAGCATATTCACTGCGCGCAAAAGTGGCGTCTGGTGACCAACCTGTTTACCTTCCCGATCTTTATGTTCAGCTATATCCCCATTACGGTGGCTGCTCTGTTCCTGAAGGTCGACTGGGTGCCGACGCAGCACGCCGTAAGCGTTACCCTCGACGAGGTCATGCAAGGCGCCAAATAACCACGATCTAAACCACCACAAAGGAACAGCGCCTTTGTGGTGGTTTTTGCGTTTGAGCTGCTGCCCAAGGAGGTGTTCGATGGTCTATATCCCGTTTTGGATTTGCATCTTTGCCGGCGCGGCGATTGATGCCCGTGAGCGGCGTTTTCCCAATGAGCTTGCTGGCGCGTGTGCCGTGGCGGCGTTTGCAGGCGTTTGGCTCGACAGGGGCATTAACACGGCGCTTGACCACGCCGGTCTTGCGGTCATCGTCTACCTTGCCCTTGTGCTTACTGAGTCGCTCTCGCGTCGTGCTCGTCACGCTCCCGGCATTGGCATGGGGGACGCCAAGGCGCTCTATGCCCTTTGTACCTTCGATCCCCTGGGTGGCATCGTTGCGTTTGCTGCCTCGCTCCTTGCCCTTGCTGTCACCTGTCTCATCGCAAAATCGCGCTCCTTGCCATTGCTGCCGTTTTTGGTGCCGATATTTGCCATAATCGAGGTTGTTGGTAGTACGTTGTAACCGTTTGCGCGCCCTTTTTAAGGAGCATGCCATGGCAATCAATCAACAGACAGCCGCCATCAAGGCTCGTATGGATCGCATTCCCGCGGCGTTGTCGCCCGAGCTGGTCGAGCGTATCGCCGTCGACCGCGCCTCGGGTGTCGTTAATCCCTATCGATGCGGTGACGGCCAGGTCATCCGACGTGTCGATCGGGCTGCAGACGAGGGCACGCTCATGCGTCCGGCCTTCATGCGCGATACCGAAAAGATTCTGCATCTGCCCGCATACTCCCGTTATGCAGGCAAAACGCAGGTCTTTAGCTTCCGTAGCAATGATGACCTGTCGCGCCGCGGTCTGCACGTGCAGCTCGTCTCGCGCATTGCGCGCGATATCGGTCGCGCCCTGGGGCTCAATTGCGATCTGATCGAGGCGATTGGCTTAGGCCACGACTTGGGCCACACGCCTTTTGGCCATGCCGGTGAGCGATTCCTCAACGATATCTATCACAAGCGCACGGGTCGTTATTTTTTCCATAACGTGCAGTCGGTCCGCGTGCTCGACGCGCTGTACGGCCGCAACGTGTCGCTCCAGACGCTCGACGGCGTTCTGTGTCACAACGGCGAGTACGAGCGACGTGTGTTTGAGCTTTCGGACATGGGCTCTTTTGACCAGTTCGATCAGACGGTTGAGGATTGCATTGCCACGGGTTATAGCGCAATCGAGCACCTGCGCCCCATGACGCTCGAGGGCTGTGTGGTTCGCATCTCGGATATCCTTGCCTACGTGGGGCGCGATCGCCAAGACGCCATTGCGGCGGGTCTGCTGTCAACCGACGCCTTTGACGATGACCTGGGCGGAGCATACAACAGTTGGATTCTTACGCATGCCTCCATCGATATCGTCGAGCACAGCTATGGCAAGCCACGCATCGAGATGAGCGAGGACCTGTTTGAGGAAATCCGCCGAGCCAAGCGCGAGAACTACGAGAAGATTTATAGCAAGGGCGGCATCGAGGGCGACTCCGAATCGGAGCTGCGTGAGGCCTTCGAAAAGCTCTACGACCGTTGCCTGCGGGATATAAACGAAGGCAACGAGTCTTCGTATATCTTTAAACACCACATTTTGCGCATTGAGCAGCAGCTTTCCTACTACGATCGCACCTATGCCTGGCAGGACGATAAGGACCAGGCGGTCGTGGATTACATTGCAAGCATGACGGATGGCTATTTCTGCGAGCTTACGAGCAAGTTGTTTCCGGGATTGAAGTTTCCGCACCGTACCTATATTAACGAACGGTAGTTCGTATATATTCGGTATACTGTTCGTGGAAAACGTTTTTGATTGACGCACGGGATGGCTATGGACGACCTTTTTTCTGCTTCGACGCGCGAGCGTTCCTTTCAGAATGCGCCGCTTGCGGTGCGCATGCGGCCCAATTCGCTCGACGAGTATGTGGGCCAGCAAAAGGCCGTCGGTAAGGGCTCGTGGTTGCGTGCCGCGATTGAGCACGACGTGCTGTCGAGTGTGATCCTGTACGGGCCGGCCGGTACGGGCAAAACGACGCTGGCCCATATTATCGCCAACCATACCAAGAGCGAGTTTGTCGAGGTCAGTGCCGTGACGGGCACCGTAAAGGACTTGCGCCGCGTGATTGACGAGGCCAAGACGCGCCTGAATACCTACGACCGCCGCACCATTCTATTCATCGATGAGATTCACCGCTTCTCCAAGTCACAGCAGGATGCCCTGCTGCATGTAGTTGAGAACCGTACCGTCATTATGATTGGTGCTACGACGGAGAATCCGTACTTCGAGGTCAACTCGGCGTTGCTCTCGCGCGGTCGCGTGGTGGAGCTTGAACATCTTAAAGACGAGGATATCGCCACACTCATTGAGCGTGCGCTCGAGGCGCCGCAGGGTTTGAACGGCAAATTCTACGCCGATGAGGATACGGTTAAGACCATCTGCACGCTGGCTGCGGGCGACGCTCGCTCGGCGCTCACGACGCTCGAGCTTGCGAGCGAGATTGCCGTCACGCGTCCCGATACCGAGGGAACGTCAGCGCCGGCGGCGGGGGAACGCTATCCCATTACCGTGGATGACGTGAAGATCGCCAATCCACGTCGTGGGTTTTCGTATGACAAAAACGGTGACATGCACTACGACATTATCAGTGCGTTTATTAAATCTATGCGCGGCAGCGATCCCGATGCCACGATCTATTGGCTCGCGCGCATGATCGATGCAGGGGAGGATCCCAAGTTTATCGCTCGCCGCATTATGATTCAGGCTTCCGAGGATGTTGGCAACGCCGACCCGCAGGCGCTTTTGGTGGCACATGCCGCATTTAAATCTGCCGAGGTCATTGGCTATCCCGAGTGTCGCATCAACCTGGCTCAGGCTGCGCTCTATGTGTGCCTGGCGCCTAAGTCCAACGCGTGCGAGGCCTCGATCGATGCGGCGCTGGCCGATATCCACAGCAGTGGTCTTCGCGAGGTGCCCAGCTACCTGCGCGATCGTCATCGCCCAGGCAGCGATGAATATGGCGTGTATAAGTATCCGCACGATTATCCCGAAGGCTGGGTCGATCAGCGCTATTTGCCCGAGGGGTTGGAGCGCGGCGCGTTCTGGCAGCCTGCCGGCCGCGGTTGGGAAGAGTGGCGTGTTGAGCAAAGCGAACGCGACCGTAGCGGTAATGCTCCGAAGTAACTGCTGATTATTTTGTCCCAGGATCTCACGCTTGGCATGTTCGGTCCCCTTTGGGGTACGATGAACAGCGTCTGTATTTCGATTCCTTTGGGAGGCTTGTATGAGTCCCATTCAAATCGCCCTGCTGTTGCTCGCCGTTGCCGGCGTGTGGGCTGTTGTCGAGCTCGCGCTCACGCTGCGCAAGACCCGCACCGTCGTTGATTCGCTCGACAAGACGGTGAGTGACCTTAACAATACGCTCGCCGAGGCACAGCCTGTGGTGGCAAAGCTCGACGGCGCTGTCGATGAGCTCACCCCCGCGCTGGCACAGGTTGAGCCGCTCCTCAAGTCGAGCAAGACTGCCGTTGATGCTCTGACGTCTAACCTCGTTGAGGTTGAGGCGGTCGTTCGCGACATCTCCGAGGTCACGGGCAGCGTGGCCGAGGCCAGCAATGCCGTATCGAGCGTGACTGATTCTGCTGCTGGCGCCGTGCAGAAGCTCTTCAATAAGGTGAAGGCTCCTGCAGCCGACGCCGATCGCAAGCTCGCCGCTGCCGCCGCCGAGGCCGAGCAGCCTACTGAGCGCGTTCTGATTGGCGATGACGATGCCGCTGCTGACGACGATGATGTTCAGAAGCCCGCTGCTAAGCCTGCTCAGTATTACACTTATACGCCTGCCGAGACCTCCGAGGAGTCCTGCGATGAGTAGCGAAGCAACCTGCCCCATTACGCTGAGCGTTGCCGGTGATCCGCGTCTCGCGCGCTTGGTGCGCATGACGGCCGCCAACGTCGGCGCCCTGTGCTCTATGTCCGTTGATCGCATCGAGGACATTCGTATGGCTGCCGAAGAAGCCTTCATCTTTGGCTGCACGGCTGTTGATTCCGACGATATCTCGATCAAATTCGATGTCGACGAATCGCATGTGGGCATGACCTTTACCTTTGGCGACCAGGCGACTGTCGATGAGGATGACCAGGCTGCCGTGTATGCCGAGCTCATTTTGGCGAGCGTGTGTGACTCTTACGAAAAGACTACAGCGCCCCTAACGCTTTCCCTCGACCTCAAGGCGGATATCTAATATGACCGAACGCTCCCGGAGCGGCAAGACCGCTTGGGACAAGGAGAAAACCCGCGAGCTGTTTCGTCGTTATAAGGAGACCGGTGATCCGGATGCTCGCGAGCAGCTCGTCATGTCCCATATGAACCTGGTAAGGTTTCTTGCCAACAAATTCAAGAACCGCGGCGAGCCGCTCGATGACCTTTTGCAGGTCGGGTACTTGGGCTTGCTCAAGGCTATCGATCGCTTTGATCCCGAGCGCGGACTCGAGTTCACGACGTTTGCCACGCCCACCATCTTGGGCGAGATCAAGCGTCACTTCCGTGACAAGGGCTGGAGCGTGCGCGTGCCTCGTCGCCTGCAGGAGCTTTCTGCCAAGGTTAACCAGGCTACCGACAAGCTTACCAACGAGTTGCAGCGCTCGCCCAAGGTTGAGGAAATCGCCGATTACCTTGGCGTGACCGTCGACGAGGTGCTCGAAGCCATGGAATCGTCCTCGGCCTACACCTCGGTGCCCATCGAGGCTCCCGGCGCGTCCGACTCCGACGATGCTCCCTCGATTCTCGATCGCTATGCCGACGACGACAACGAGCTCGACTTTACCGATGACCGCCTGGTAATCGAGGAAGCCATCCGCGATTTCTCGCCGCGCGAGCGTGAGGTGATCGAGCTACGCTTTGTGAAGGGCATGACCCAGATCGAGATCGCCAAGAAGCTGGGCATTTCGCAGGTGCAGGTCTCGCGCCTACTGCGCCGCACCCTCAAGAAGATTCAAGACAAGATTGACCCTGACGGAGTAATGGTTCGTTCATGAGTGAGCACCCCCAACAAACCGACCGCACGCTGCGCGATACCCGCATTCTGACGCTTCGCATTTGGGCTGTCGTCGGTTGCATCGTCATCGCCGCCGTCATCTTTAACCTTATGGGCATCCTGGCACCGGTTATTGAGTTTCTTGCCGTCGGCTCCATCATTGCTTTTGTGATGTCCCCGATCACCAACTGGCTCGAGCACCATGGCGTGAATCGCGGCATCGGTTCGCTTATCGCGCTTATTGTGGTCGTTGCTGTGCTCGTCGGTGTCGTTTGCATCTTGTCGCCGATTCTCTTTGGTCAGATCATGGAAGTCCTGAGCCGCCTGCCCGAGCAGCTTCGTGTTGCGGGTGGCGACCTCAACGAGATGATCTCGCATGCCAAGACGCTCAACAACACGCCGCTCAAGGAGTATCTGGACGATAATCTTTCGTCGCTGGTTGCCGTGGCATCGAAGTATGTGTCTCAGATCGCTGCCGAGCTTGGCCGCGGTGTGTTCCCGCTCATCACCAATACAGCCTCGCAGTTGTTCGTGATCTTCCTTGGTCTGGTGCTTGCGTACTGGATGGCCTGCGACTACCCTCGCATGCACCACGAGATTTGCACCATCATCGGTCAGGAGAAGGAGACCTCGTACCGCTTTATGGTCGCCATCCTTTCTCGCTCTGTCGGCGGCTACATGCGCGGTATGGTCGTGACGTCCATCTGCGGTGGTTTCCTCGCCTTTATCGGTTTTATGATCATCGGCCATCCGTATGCGGCGCTCATGGCCATCTTTACCGGCATCATGCATTTGGTTCCTGTCGTCGGTCCCTGGGTGAGCGCAGCAATCGCCACAGTGCTCGGTTTCATGTTCAGCCCCATGTTGGCGTTATGGACGCTCATCGTGACGATGGTCGCTCAAAACGTCACCGATAACGTAATTTCGCCTAAGGTCATGCAGAGCTCGGTGCAGGTGCATCCCATCATGAGCCTCACGGCGCTCGTTATTGGCTCGGCACTCATGGGTCCTATTGGCATGATCATTGCCATTCCGCTGTGCGCAGCCCTCAAGGGCATTTTCGTCTACTACTTTGAGAACGAGACCGGCCGCCAGCTTGTGGCCTATGACGGCGCCGTGTTTAAGGGCACGCCGTACCGCGATGCCGATGGCAACCCGGTCGCCGCCTATGACGCGCTCGGGGACGATACGTTCATCTATGAGTCCGAGCTCATCGGCAACGAGACCGCGCCCGAGGCCAAGGCTATGCCCAAGCCCGAGCTCGATAATCCCTGGATCAAGCTCTCGGGTCTTCAGCCCGATGCCACGGGTTTCTTCAAGAATCCCTTCGCCAAGGATGACGATTCCAACTCTGATGACGATACCAAAACCGGCATCGACGGGTCCATGGACGATTCGGATTCTAAATAGGCCCCATTAACGTTTCTTGAAGTTGTAAATGACAAGAAACGCGAGCAAAGCGATTGATAAGGGACCGGCAACATAGAAAAAGAGAATGTCAATTGCGCGTAAAGTGTAATAAGCCTTATCGCCGGACATTACTGCATACAACACGTAGCCAACTGCTGGTTGGTTTGCGTACCAGCAGGAGAAAGCCAATAGCGTTAAAAGTGCCGCTAACAGAAGTGCATTGAGGAAAAATCGTTTGCTTTTCATCGATCGCTCCTTCCGGGTGACTCTTATATGTAATTCTACAGCAGTCCTTTTTCAAAGGATCGCACAGTACTAAATAACGTGCACTTTCGCTGGAGGGTCGCTGTTTGGCGGCCCTCTTTTTTGCACAGGCGCGGTGGGATGGTAATATCGTTACGTTTGAACTGTTTCGATGTGAAACCGAGGAGATTCCCTCTATGAGTGCTGACTACCCGTCAATGACTACGGCCGAGATTCGCTCTAAGTTCCTCAACTTCTTTGAGGAGCGCGGTCTTAAGCTCTATCCTTCTTCGTCCCTCGTCCCCGACGATCCTTCGCTGCTGCTTGCCAACGCCGGCATGAACCAGTTTAAGGAGTATTACCAGGGCAAGAAGACCATGAAGGAGATCGGCGCAATCTCCTGCCAGAAGTGCGTCCGCACCAACGACATCGATTGCATCGGCGAGGACGGCCGTCACCTGTCCTTCTTTGAGATGCTCGGCGACTTCTCCTTTGGTGGCGTCTCCAAGCAGCAGGCCTGCGCTTGGGCCTTTGAGCTCATTACCAAGGAGTTCAAGCTGCCTCTCGACCGCCTGTACTTTACTGTCTTTACCGAGGACGACGAGACCCACGATGTGTGGCGCTCCCTGGGCGTTGCCGAGGATCATATCTCCCGCCTGGGCGAGGACGACAACTTCTGGGCCGCTGGCCCCACCGGCCCCTGCGGTCCGTGCTCTGAGATTTACTTTGACATGGGCGAGGAGGTTGGCTGCGGCAGCCCCGACTGCAAGCCCGGCTGCGACTGCGACCGCTTCCTGGAGTTCTGGAATCTCGTCTTTACCCAGTACGACCGCCAGGAGGACGGCTCCATGCCAGAGCTGCCGCACCGCAACCTCGATACGGGCATGGGCCTAGAGCGCATGGCCGCCATCATGCAGCACAAGACCGCCAATTACGACGGCGATCTGATGCAGCACCTCATCAAGCTGGGCGAGGAGATCAGCGGCAAGACCTATGACGCCGACGATTACTCCGGTGCCAGCCGCTCGCTGCGTATCATCGCGGATCACTCTCGTGCCGTCGACTTTATGATCTCGGACGGCATCCTGCCCGGTAACGAGGGTCGCGAGTACGTCCTTCGACGCCTGCTCCGCCGTGCCGTGTTCCACGGTCGCCTGCTGGGTATCGAGGGCGCCTTCCTGACCAAGTTTATCGACGAGGTCAACGCTCAGATGGGCGAGGCCTATCCCGAGCTGCTCAAGAACGTCGCGCTCGTCAAGGGTATCGTCGCCTCCGAGGAGGAGCGCTTCTCCACGACGCTCGACAACGGTCGCGTCTACCTGGATGAGGCCCTGGCAGCGCTTGCCGAGGGCGCTGTGCTTCCGGGCGATGTTGCCTTTAAGCTGCACGACACCTTTGGTTTCCCCATCGACCTGACCGTCGAGATCGCCGGCACCGCTGGCCACGACGTCGACATGGACGGCTTCACCGCCTGCATGGAGGACCAGAAGGCCCGCGCCCGCGCCAATGCCAAGGGCGACGCCTGGGGCAGCTTCAACGACGTGTGGGTCGAACTTTCCGACAAGGTCGCCGCGACTGAGTTCGACGGCTATGACAACGATGCGATCGTAGGCGCCAAGGTTGTTGCCATCGTGCGCAACGTCGAGTCCGTCGAGTCCGCTGCCGCCGGCGAGGACGTCGAGGTCGTGCTCGACCGCACCCCGTTCTACGCCGAGATGGGTGGCCAGCAGGGCGATGCCGGCGAGCTTTTCGCCGAGGGCGTTGCGCTGACCGTTTCCGATACCAAGAACCACAATGGCCTGTATGCTCACGTCGCCCACGTTGCCGAGGGCACATTGACCGTCGGTGCTACCGTGACCGCCGCGCTCGACGCCGAGCGCCGTGGTTTCCTGCGCCGCAACCACACCGCCACCCACCTGCTCGACGCTGCGCTTAAGCAGGTCCTGGGCGAGCATGTCTCCCAGGCTGGCTCGCTGGTGACGCCCGAGCACCTGCGCTTTGACTTCACGCACTTCGAGGCCCTGTCCTCCGAGCAGCTCAAGGCTGTCGAGGACCTGGTTAACCAGCAGATCTTCGCCTCCAAGCCGGTCGTGACCCGCGTCATGGGCATCGACGAGGCCAAGGCCGCCGGTGCTGTCGCCCTGTTTGGCGAGAAGTATGGCGACGTCGTCCGCGTTGTCTCCGTGGGCGCCGAGGACCAGCCGTTCTCCCGTGAGCTCTGCGGTGGCACCCATGCCGCCAACACCGCCGAGATCGGCCTGTTCAAGATCATTTCCGAGTCCTCTACGGGCTCCAACGTCCGCCGTATTGAGGCCGTGACCTCTAAGGGTGCTCTCGACTACATGGCCGACCGTCTGGCGCTCGTCGACGCCGCCGCTGCTGCGCTCAAGTGCCGCGTGGATGAGGTTCCCGCCCGCGTGGAGAACCTGCAGGCCGAGCTGCGCGAGACTTCCAACAAGCTCAAGAAGGCACTGACCGGTGGCTCCTCCGACGCTATCTCCAGCGCCATCGAGGGCGCCATCGAGCTCGACGGCTACAAGCTCGTCGTCGCTGAGCTCCAGGGCCTTGAGGCTGCCGACCTGCGCAACGTCTGGGATACCGTGCACCAGAAGGTCGCCGGTCCTGTCGCCTGCGTCGTCGCCAGCGTGACCGAGAAGGGCACCCCGGCCCTGCTCGCCGCCGGCTCCGATGACGCCGTCAAGGCCGGTTTCCACGCCGGTAACGTGATCAAGCAGATCGCGGGCCTGGTCGACGGTCGCGGTGGCGGCCGTCCCAACATGGCCCAGGCCGGTGGCAAGAACGCCGCCGGCATCGCCGATGCCCTCGCGGCCGCTAAGACCGCGCTCGGCGCCTAAGAATCTAGGTAGTCGCTGTGGTCGCGCTTGCGCTGGACATAGGGGAGACCAGGATCGGCATCGCCGTCTCGAGCCGTGATGGCAAGATGGCAATGCCTGTCAAGGTGCTTCCGGCTGCCGAGGTCACTGGCATGGCCAAGACGTTCAGTTACCTGGTTGAGGACTATGAGCCCGATATCCTGGTAAGCGGACGTCCCTTGACCATGGCCGGTGAGCCCGGTCCCCAGGCCGAGCGCGTCGCCGCCGTGGCCCAAAAGATTGCCGACGAGCTCGAGCTTCCGCTGGAGTTTGAGGACGAGCGTCTGTCCTCGCAGGAGGCCAAGAGAATCCTGCGCGAGCAGGGGCTCAACGAAAAGCAGATGAGGGGCAAGATTGACATGATCGCCGCCAGCCTGTTCTTGCAGACATGGCTCGATCGTAAAAACGAGGAGGTTTCGCATGCCTAGCGCTTCCGATCCGCGCCAGCAGAATCGCTATGGGCAGCCTACGCCGCGCCCTGCCCAGCCTGGCCAGCGTCCGGCACAGCCGACCCAGCGCGCAGCTCAGTCTGCCGCGCGTCCGGTGCAGTCCTCCTCTCGTTCGGCCCAACCTGTTCAACGGACGGGTCAGCAGCCTTCTGCTCGTTCGGTTCAGCATCCGGCTTCTCACGCGGCTCAGCAGCCCACTGCTCGTTCGGCTCAGCCCGCAGGCGGTATTCGCTTTAAGCAGCAGGCACCTACCCAGAGAACGCAGGCCCCCCAATCGCATTCGCATCACGCTCGCGGCTCGCATGGCGTTGCTCCGGCGACCCGCTCGAGCTACAACACGCATGCTCGTCGCGGTGCCCAAAAGAAAAGCTCCCTGGTGCCTATGATTGTCGGCGTCGTGGTGGCCGTAATCGCGCTTGCTGCTATCGCTTTCTTTGTCGTGCCTGCCGTCAAGGGCTTCTTTACCGGTGAGGATACGAAGGTCACGGCTGGTCAGCAGGTTACGGTGACCATTCCCGACGGTGCTTCGGGCGATACGATCGCCTCGATTCTCTCCGAGAACCATATCGTCGAAAATCCTAAGGATTACTACGCGGCGGTGAAAAAGCTCAACGCCGATATGTCGCTTAAGCCTGGCACCTACTCGTTCTCCACGCTCATGGATGCGACCAAGGTCGTCCAGCAGCTCATGGAAGGCCCCAACGCGGGCTCCAATGCGCTGACTATCCCTGAGGGCCTGACAGTCGATCAAGTCGCGGACCGTGTGGCCCAGGCCTACGACAGCATCTCTAAGGAAGACTTCCTCAATCAGGCCAAGGCCTCTAACTACGTGGACGACTATAGCTTCCTTAAGGGCGCCGCCAACGATTCGCTCGAGGGTTTCTTATTCCCCAAGACCTATTCGTTAGGCGATTCGCCGACGGCTGATGACGTGATTCGCGCCATGCTCGATCAGTTTAAGACCGAGTACAAGTCGCTTGACTTTGCGAGCTGCGAAGCCAAGATCAAGGAACGCTACGGTGTGGAGATGTCCGACTACGACATCGTCAACTTGGCCTCTATCGTTGAGCGCGAGGGCCTCAACGCCGATCAACGTGCGCACGTGGCCTCGGTCTTCTACAACCGCCTTGCCGGCAAGCTCGACGGTCTGCGCTATCTCAACAGCGATGCGACCATGATGTATGTCACCGGTGGCGAGGTTACCGCCGATGACCTGCAGAGCGATAGCCCGTATAACACCTATAAGCACGAGGGCCTGCCACCCACGCCCATCTGCTCTCCGTCGCTCGAGGCACTCAAGGCCACGCTTGAGCCGACCGACTCCGATGACCTGTATTTCTACATTACGCAGGACGAGGAGTACTTCTCGCAAACCTACGAAGAGCATCAACAGTCTTGGAATTAGCATGAGGATTTTTAGCCCCAAACGATACGTTGCCTCGGTCGATCGCATCGACCTTGATACCCTGTGGGCCGACGGCAAACGCGCCATTCTGCTCGATCGCGATAACACTCTGGTTCCGCGCGACACCGAGCAGGTTCCCGCCGCGGTTTCCGCTTGGCTCGATACCGCCCGCGCCAAAGGCTTTAAGCTGTGCATGGTGTCCAACAACTGGCATCGCGATCAGGTCATGAGCTCTGCACGCGAGCTGGGACTCGAGGCCATCAGCCACGCCATGAAGCCCGCCCCGTTTGCCTTGAAGGCGGGTCTTAAGCGCCTTGGCGCCACGGCAGACGAGGCGGTGCTGATCGGCGATCAGCTGTACACGGACGTGTGGAGCGGTAACTTTGCCGGCGTTGACACTATTCTGGTCAAGCCGCAGGCAACCCAGGACCTGTGGTACACGCAGATCTTCCGTATCTTTGAGCGCCGGGCCCTGCGCGACCTTCCCTGCGAGGAATAGGTTTCGCCATGTCTCAGCACATCAAACACGGCTGCGACCATATCTTCTTTATCGGCTTTTTGGGCGTGGGCAAATCGACGCTTGCGCGCAATGTGGGCACTATGTTCAAGCGGCGTTTTATCGATACCGATCGTTTGGTTGTGCGTCGATGTGGCAAGTCGGTGACCGAGATATTTGAGACCGAGGGCGAGGATCGTTTTCGCGAGCTTGAGACCTCGGCACTCCGTTCGCTTCAAAGCGAGCGCAGCCTGCTGGTGTCGTGCGGGGGTGGCATCGTCGAGACGCCGGTGAACATTGAGCTGATGCATGAGATGGGTATATGCGTGTACCTCGAAGGCGACTTTGAGGACTCGTTGCGCCAGATTCGCCGCTCCGATACCCGGCCCGATTTCCGCTCGCCCGAGCACGCTGCGCGCCTGTTTGAGCATCGCCGTCCGCTGTATCGCCAGGCCGCCGATATTACCCTTGATATTCGCAACAAGTCCTTCGAGGACGTTTCCTACCTTTGTGCCGAGATGCTTTTGGAGCGTGGACTGCTATGATTCGCCGTCAACTTATCAATTTCCAAAACCGCAGTGTCGATGTCCGCGTTGGATTGGGCGCGTTCGAGGAGCTGTCGCGCATGTTTGCCTCGGCCGTGGGCAAGCCTAAGCGCGCGATGGTGGTTTGGAACGACGCCACATCCGAGCGTTTTGGCGAGGCTGTCGAGCATGCACTGGTTGACGCCGGTTTTGCTGTGTCGTTGCTCGTCCTCGAGGTTTCGCCTGCCGGTGCTACGCTGGTCGATGCCGATACCGTCTTTGGCGCCCTGTCGGCTAATGGCATTACCTGTGACGATCTCGTTGTCGCTGTCGCCGACACGGCGACCTGCTCGGTCGTTTGTTGGTGTGCCAATCAGTGGTGCGGTCGCACCGAGTGCGCCTTGCTGCCGACGACGTTCGACGCCATGCTCACGGTCGCGACGACCATGAAGCCGCTCGTCGCCTCGTCGGCCAATGCGCTTCCCGCTATCGCGTTCCGTCCCGAGCCGGGCTTGGTCGTGTGCGACCTCGACCTTGTTCGCGAGGCGGACCCCGAGGACCTCAAGCTCGGCTATGCGGTACTTGTTGGCACCATGCTTTCGAGCAGCAAGTCCCGCTGGAATCAGTTTGCTGAGACCGTCCCCGAGATTCTCGCGGGCGAGGAGGTCGCGCTCGTCAATGCCGTTCAGTGGTCTCAGACTGCCCGTAAGGACGTACTGATGGCCACGAACCCGAGCGCCCGCCATGCGCTCGATTTTGGCAAGACAGGGGAGCGTACTCTGCGCGTCTGCCTGGGCAAAGCCGCGGCGCAGGTTCCTGCCTACCAGCTGCTGTCCGAGGGCATGCGCTTTGAGGCGCGCCTAGCACATGATGCCTGCGACTTTGATATCGATTACGTCTTTGAGGTCGATGACTGCCTGGAGGACTTTGGTATCGAGGAGCTTGCCTTCGATCTGGAGCCTGCCGCATATATCGAGGAGTTCCGCAGGCAGCAGTTTGTTCGCTCGAACCGCAGCATGTTGCCGCTGCCCGCGGCGCTCGGCGCCATTCGTCTAACGAGCGTTGAGGACGAGGTTCTCGACCGCCATGCTCACGCATACTTGGCTTCTCGTAAAGAACTTCTCTAGGATTTATTGACATACATCGTCTTTCGTATCATGTTGAGGGGCGGGTTTCCAATCGGTTGCGAATCGCGCGCGATTCCATCTTTCGATCGAGGCCCGTCCCGCTTTTATGAGGACAATAAGAAAGGAATCTGCATGTCTGAGTTTGCTGCCGGTCCTGCCGGTCGTATCGAGCGTGTCCGTGCCCTGATGGCTGAGCGCGGCTACGACGCTATCGTCGTGCGCGACGAGGCCAACCTTCGTTGGCTCACGGGCGTGAAGGGCGTCTTCGACTACACCTTCGAGTTCCCGCACGCTGCATTTATTACGGCCGACCAGTGCCTGTTCCATACCGACTCACGCTATCTCAACAGCTTTGAGGAGAACACGTCCGCCGGCAGCCCCTGGGTCTACGACATGGACGAGGGCACCATCCCCGGTTGGGTCGCCGGCAAGATCGCGGCTAACAAGTGCCGTGTCTGCGCTATCGAGGACGACATGCAGATCAACTTCTACCAGGGTATCCAGCGTGGCCTTGAGGATCGTTCCGTCGCCTGCATGCTGCCGCTGATGCATGACGACATTCGCAAGATGCGCGCCATCAAGGACGCCGAGGAGATCGAGCTCATGCGCCATGCGCAGTCGATTACCGACGCCGCCTTCCAGCACATGCTCGGCTATATTAAGCCCGGTATGACCGAGAAGCAGGTTCGCAACGAGCTCGAGAACTTTATGTTCGCCAACGGCGCCGACAGCCTGGCCTTCGGCTCCATCGTGGCGAGCGGCCCCAACACCGCCAACCCGCATGCCGTCCCGAGCGACCGCGTGATCGAGAAGGGCGACTTCGTTCTCATGGATTATGGCGCGGGCTATTGCGACTACCGCTCCGACATGACTCGTACCGTCGTGATGGGCGAGCCCACGCAGGAGCAGCTCGACTTGTACGCGCTCGTGCGCCGTGCGCACGAGGAGTGCGTCGCCGCCATCCATCCGGGCGTCGAGGGCAACGACATTTTCAAGCTTTCCAAGAAGATCATTGGCGATGCCGGCTATGGCGATTACTACAACCATGGTCTGGGCCACGGCGTGGGCATTGACATCCACGAGCTGCCCAACTTCAACCGCAGCAAGAATATCATCGAGGTCGGCTCGGTTATCACCATGGAGCCCGGCGTCTACCTGCCCGGCGTGGGCGGCGTGCGCCTGGAGGACTACGGCGTGGTCACCGAGAACGGCTACGAGCCCTTCACCAAGACGCCGCATGACCTTCACGTCATCGATTGCTAGCCCATTTCGATAGATTTTTGGGGCGGGGCCTCCGGAGCAATTCGGACGCCCCGCGTTCTCTTTTTATGCGCTCGCTGCAGGCGCCGTCTGCAAGTGTATAATTTCGCTCGTATGTAATTTGGACGCTTGTGCGTTCTGCCCATAACAAGAAAGGTCGCTATGCCTACCATTTCTACCGCCGACTTCAAGAACGGCCTCGGTCTCCGCATTAAGGACAAGGTCTACACCATCGTCGAGTTCCAGCATGTCAAGCCGGGCAAGGGCGGCGAGTTTGTGCGCTACAAGACCCGCGACATCAAGAGCGGCCGCGTCGTCGAGAACACCTGCAACGCCGGCACCAAGTTCGAGAGCGTCATGCTCACCACCCGTGAGTTCCAGTACCTCTACAACGATGGCACCGACTACATCTTCATGGACAACGAATCCTATGAGCAGGTTCCCGTTCCCGAGGACATGGTGGGCGAGAACTCCAAGTGGCTGCGCGAGAACGACATCTGCCAGCTGCTCTTCGCCGACGATGAGCTCATGGGCGTGACTCCGCCGATGTTCATCGAGACCACCATCGTCCAGACCGACCCGGGCTTTAAGGGCGACACCGTCCAGGGTTCCACCAAGCCGGCCACGATCGACACCGGCGCTGTCATCCAGGTCCCCATGTACCTCAACGAGGGCGAGGTCATCAAGGTTGACACCCGCGACGGCAAGTTCGTCTCCCGCGTCTAGCAACCAACTCTTCTAGGAGGACTCATGCCCCAGGAAATCAAGATTGACGGCATCGGCATTTCGCCCGATGTTCTGACCGCCATCGTCTCGCGCGCCGTGTCCGATGTCGAGGGCATCGCCTCCGTTGGCGTCAAGGACCTTGCCACCAACCTTGTCTCCATGATGCTCTCGTCCAAGGCCCCGGCTTCCGAGCCGGCGGTCGAGACCGAGGTCGTCGGCGACAAGCTCGCACTCACCGTGCGCGTTGTGGTGTTCTTTGGCTATCCGTTCAAGAAACTCGCCGAGGCCGTTCGCGCTGCCGTGGTCGCTGCCATCGATGCCCAGGTGGGCGTTGAGGTCGAGCGCGTTGACGTTTGCATCGACGGCCTCGTTTTCCCCAAGGAGTAACCTTTGAGCCTTAAGGTTTATCGCGGGCGTACGCTTGCCCGCAGTCAGGCGCTGCAGCTGCTGTTCCAGGCCGAGGCCACGGACAGCCCGCTCGAGCGCGTCCTCGAGGGCGATTTCCTGATCTCGAAGGGCCCCCTCGACCCCTATGCGCTGGAGCTGTGCCGCGGTGCCTACGAGCATATCGATCGCATCGACTGTGCCCTGCGCGCCGTCGCCAAGAACTGGGATCTTATGCGCATGCCCGGCGCCGACCGCAATCTGCTGCGTATCGCCGTCTACGAGATGCGCTTCCTCACCGACGAAGAGGTCTCGGACGCTATCGTGATCAACGAGGCCGTCGAACTTGCCAAGGCCTATGGCACCGACCAGTCCGCGTCGTTCGTCAACGGCGTGCTGGGCAAGATCGCGCGCAGCGAGGAGTTGCCGGGCGAGGACCTGTACCAGGAACTGCTGGCCGAGGATCGCGCTCGCGAGGAGGCCCAGGCTGCTGAGGCTGCCGCCAAGGTCGCTGCCGCTCAGGCTACCGCCGGTGTACTTGCCGAGGATGTGGACGCTGCTGAGGCCGTCGAGGCCGACTCCGTCGAGGAGTAGCCATGCCAGAGGGTTCTGTCCGCAACTTTGACGAGATTTCGGACCGTCTGGACCAGATCATCGCTACCGTTCGCTCCAAGGATACGTCCTTGGAGCGTTCACTCGATCTGTTTGACGAAGCGATTGAGCTGGGCTCCCGCGCGGTCGATATGGTCGACAAGTTTGAGCTGACGCCGCGTGAGGCCGATAAGCTCGAGCAGGAATACGATGAGGATGCGGCAAACGAATCCCAGGATAGCTAGGCCGCATCTCCGGATACGAATGGTTGATGGCATTCATGAAACGCGTGCGTCTTGATGACGAACTGATTTCACAGGGCATCTGCGCCGATCGCGCGGATGCCCTTCGCACTCTTATGGCCGGATTGGTCTCGAGTGGCGGCGAGCGCTTGACTTCGCCGGGCCTTAAGGTGATTCCGGGTCTGCCACTGCACGTGAAGGGGCGCATTCCCTATGTTGGCCGCGGCGGTCTTAAGCTCGAAGGCGCGCTTGATGCGTTTGGCATCAATCCGACGGGCCTTAGCTGTCTGGATGTGGGCTGCTCTACCGGCGGCTTTACCGATTGCCTGCTCAAGCGCGGAGCTGCGACCGTTGTCTCGGTGGACGTGGGTCGCGCCCAGTTCGATTGGTCGTTGCGTCAGGATGATCGCGTGACGCTGCATGAGCGCACAAACGTGACGCAGCTGCCTGAGCTTGGCTATGCCGGTGCCATCGACCTGGCTGTATGTGATGTCTCGTTTACCGGCATCGCGAATATCATCGACGCCGTGCTGGCGTGCCTGAAGCCTTCGGGTTCGTTCTGCACGCTCGTAAAGCCCCAGTTTGAGGCGCCGGCTGCGCTGGTGGGCGAGCGCGGTATCGTGACCGACCCCGCCGTCCGCCGCGATACGCTCGTGGCGGCGATTGAGCTTTTTGCCGCCAAGGGCCTGTTCCCGCTTGACGTGTGCGTGTCGCCCATCCATGGCGCTAAGGGCAACGTTGAGTTTTTCCTGTACGGCACAAGGTTTGCCCCTGGTGAACGCACCGACGATGAGCTGCAATCCCAGGTATCGGCTTTGAGCGAGAAAGCTGCAACGCTATGAAGGTCTTTCTGGTTCCCAATTACTACAAGCAAGAGGCGGTCGAGAGCGGCCTGATGCTCGAGCTTTGGCTTTCGCGCCAGGGCTACGAGGTCGCATGGGCTGCCGACCAGCGATCGAAGATTCAAAGCACGCCTGATATTGATGGCTCAGATCTGGTCATTACGCTCGGCGGCGACGGTACGTTGCTGCGCGCTGCCCGCATCCTCAACCATCGCGAGATTCCTATCCTTGGTCTTTCCTATGGTCACCTGGGCTTTTTAACTGCTGCGAGCCCCGAGGAGCGCGACATTCTGCAGGTCGTGAGCGATGCTCTGTCCGGTGAGCTGCACGTGAGCCGCCGCGCCACCATCGCCGCGGATATCGTGTCCGTGCGCGACGATGGCACGAAGGATGTCGTGCGCACGTTTGCCCTCAACGATATGGCACTTACGCGCGGCCCCCTGTCCGATATGGTTGAGTTTGACATCACGGTGTCCGGCCATCATATCGATCGCCTGCGCGGCGACGGTGTCGTCGTTTCGACGGCGACCGGCTCCACCGGCTATGCGCTTTCCGCCGGCGGTCCCATTGTCAGCCCCGATTACACGGGTATGGTCTGTGTGCCCATCGCCCCGCATACCATTCAGGCTCGCGCTTTTTTGACCTCGCCGAGTGATGTCGTCGAGATCTTTATGTCTGATGACCGTCCGAGTGTTCCGGCGATCGCTATCGATGGACAGTTTATTACCTGCGATGGCACCGTTGAGAGCGTGGCGGTGCGTCGCGGTCCCGGAGATGTGCTGCTTCTCGATTACGGTCCCGAGAGCTTCTATAACTCCGTGAGCCGCGTGTTCTATGGAGTGCGTCATGATCGATGAGCTGCAGGTTTCCAACATTGCACTCATTCGCGAGGCGACGTTGGTTCCGAGTGCGGGCCTAACGGTTTTGACCGGCGAGACCGGCGCCGGCAAGACCGCGCTGCTCTCGGCCCTCAAGCTTATTTTGGGCGAGCGCGCGGATTCGTCGACGGTGCGCGAGGGCGAGGCGCTGGCGAGCGTCGAGGCGCGCCTGTTCGACGGTCCGCACGACACGGAGGGGTTCACCGTACAGCGTAGCCTTTCTGCCGAGGGCCGCAGCCGCGTGAAGATTGACGGTCGCATTGCCAGCGTGCGCGAGCTTTCCGAGCGCGTCGGCGTGATGATGGATCTGTGCGGCCAGCATGAACATCAGCGCCTGCTCGATCCGGCACATCATGTTGCCATGGTCGATGCCTGGGCTGGTCGCTCTGCGCTCGAGGCGCTGGAAAAGTACCGTGTCTGCTTTAAGGCGTCGCGTGCGGCTGCCAAGGAGGTCCGTCGCGTAGAGGAGGCGTCGCGAGCGCAGGGGAGTCGCGTCGAGGAGGCGCGCTTCGCCCTGGAGCGTATCGCCGAGGTTGACCCCAAGCCGGGTGAGTATGAGGAGCTCGAGGAGCTGCTGCCGCGCTCCGAGCATGCCGAGGTGCTGGTGGCGACGGCCAACGATGCCCATGCATCGCTTACTTCCGAAGGGGGAGCGCTCGATGCCGTGAACGGCGCCGTGGCAGAACTGTCGCGCATGGCTACCGTCGATCGCAAACTGGGCGACATTGCAGATGCGCTTTCGGATGCCTGCATCTCCCTTGAGGATAGCGCGAACGAGCTTCGTGCCTATCGCGATGGCGTCGCCTTCGACCCGCGCGAGCTCGCTCGCATGCGTGAGCGGTATTCCGACCTCAAGGGCCTGTTGCGTCAGTGGGGTCCCACCATGGACGATGTTTTTGCCATGCGCGATCGCTCGCAAGAGCTGCTGTCCCTGGTCGATGATGGCGATGAACAGATCAAAAAGGCGCGTGAGGCACTCGGGAGCGCCGAGCGCGAGCTGTTCGCTGCCGCCAAGGCACTCAAGCGTGCGCGTAATACCGCTGCTCCGCGTTTTTGTCACGAGGTTGGCCGCCAAATGGCGCGCCTGGAGATGGGCGGCGCCGAGCTCGTTTGGGAGTCGCGTGATCTTCCACGCGCCGAGTGGACGCCGGCGGGTCCTTCAAGCTACGAGCTTTTGTATCGCAGCGGTGTCGGCTTGACGCCGCGTCCCCTGCGCCGCATTGCCTCGGGCGGCGAGCTCAGCCGCGTCATGCTGGCGAGCAAGGTGGTCTTGGGTAATGCTGACGGCGTCGACACACTGGTATTTGACGAGGTCGATGCCGGTGTCGGCGGCTCCACGGCTCGTGCTCTTGCTGGTGTGCTGGCCGATCTTGCCGCTACGCATCAAGTGATTGTCGTAACCCACTTGGCGCAAGTCGCCGTCATGGCCGACAAGCATTATGTTGTCAGCAAGGAGCCGGGCGATGTTCCCCAGACGCATTTGGACGAGGTAACCGGCGAAGCGCGTACCGCCGAGATTGCCCGCATGTTGAGCGGCGATCAGTCCGAGGCAAGCTTGGCCCACGCAAAGCAGATGCTCGAAGAAGTTCGAGGCTAGGTCGTATCAGCGGTGTTGGTGGGACAAAATAGACTGAAATTTTTTGTCCCACTACGCGTTTTACTCAACGACCTTGTCCGGCTGGATGAGCTCCTCGTAGTAGCTGATATGTTCGCGAGCGTCTTCAATCTCGGGCAGCAGGAAGTTGTAGATAACTTCGATGATCATCGTGGCGCTGATCTTGGAGAACGCAAAGTCACCCGTCGTCAGCAGCGCCTCGTGGTTGACGGTATTAAAAGTGTAGTCTGCCAGGCGCGCGAGTGGAGACTTGCTGTCGCTGCTGATGACGACTACGGTGGCACCGCAGTCGCGAGCTGCTTTTGCCATGCGATTCAGTCGGCGCGATTTGCCGGAGTTTGAGATGAGCACGATGACGTCACCGGGGCGCAACGTGAGTGCAAAGCCGATTGATGTCTCGCTAATGGTGCTCGCCATGCAGCGCAGGCCCAGCTGCGAAAACTTAAACGTCGCATCGAGCGCGACTGCGTTCGTATTGCCCACAGCCGCAAACTCAATAACCCCTGCATACTTAAGGGCATGTACAACAGCCGCCAGCGTATCGTGGTCGATCCCGTCGATGGTCGCATTAAGCTCGCTCACCTTTGCAGCCAGGATGTTCTTAAGGCTCTGCTCCATGTTGTCGAGCGAGACTTCGTCAGTCAGGCCCTCGTTGCGCTGACTCTCCAAGTCGCGCGCCAACGAAAACTGAAAGCTGCGGAAGCTGCCAAAGCCCAGCTTGCGGCAGAAGCGCGAAACGGTCGCCTCGGACGTGGCGGCGGCTCGTGAGAGCTGGGCGGCCGTCAGGCGCGGCGCCTCGGACTGGTGCTCCAATATATAGTCGACAATGCGCTGCTCGGACTCGCTGTATCCCTGGTGGGTACTAATGAGGGAAAGTGCGCTCTTGCTACTATCGGTCATGGATGGCTCCTGGTTGGCATGAAAAATGGACTCGTTTGTAATGTCATAGTATAGGGGGATTTTCAATTACAAGATACACCTTGCCGTTTCAAGTGTTGATGGTAAACTTTCATTTACCGTTTACGGTTATGAAAGAACCTTTCACCGGAGAATTGCGCCTTGTCTCTTCTCACGCGGACGGTAGGTTGGTATCTTTCAGTTGTGGAAAAGCGCGCAAGGACGCGCGTGTAGGGGAGCGCCTGCGGGCGCAGTACTCAAGAAGGAGGGACACATGGCTAAGTTTGACATCATCGCCGCCACCGGTTGCCCGACCGGTATCGCGCACACCTTCATGGCGAAGGAGGCGCTAGAGAAGGCAGCTGCCGAGCGCGGTCTGACCATTAAGGTCGAGACCCATGGCCAGGTCGGTGTCGAGAACGAGCTCACCAAGAGCGAGATCACCGGTGCCAAGGCCGTCGTCGTCGCAGCCGATAAGGATGTCCAGGCTGAGCGTTTCGCCGGCAAGCCCATGGTTTCCGTTGGTGTTTCCAAGGCCCTGTCCGTTGAGGCCGCCGGTAAGCTGATTGACCGCGCGCTCGCCGCTAAGGGCGACAGCACGGTTGCAGCCGCTGCCGATGTCGAGGACGAAGTCGAGGAGAAGGAGTCCATCGGCCACGTCATCTATAAGCACCTCATGAACGGCGTCAGCCATATGCTGGTCTTCGTCGTTGCCGGTGGTGTCCTGACCGCCGTTTCGTTCCTGTGGGGCATTACGTCCTTCGATTCGACGGCGTCTGACTACAACAGTTTTGCTGCGATGCTCAAGATCATCGGCGGCATCGCCATGAACCTCATGGTTCCGGTGCTTTCCGCCTACATCGCCGAATCCATCGGCAAGCGCCCGGCGCTCGTCCCCGGCTTTGTTGCCGGTATGATCGCCATCCAGGGCCTGCCTGTTAACGCCGAGACCGGTATGATCGACGCCGGTGGCGCCGGCGTGGGCTTCGGCTTCCTGGGCGGCATCGTCGGCGGCTTCCTCGCCGGCTATGTCATCCTGCTGCTCGAGAAGGTCTTTGCCGGCCTGCCCAAGAACCTGGACGGCCTCAAGGCAATCTTTTTGTACCCGCTGTTCTCGACGGCTATTGTCGGCCTGGTCATGCTCGGCATTTCCGGTCCCATGGCTGCCATCAACACCGCCATGATGGACTTCCTCAAGGGCCTGTCCGCCTCTGGCGCCGTTGTCCTGGGTCTTGCCATTGGCTGCATGTGCGCCTTTGACATGGGTGGCCCGGTCAACAAGGCTGCTTACGTCACCGGTACCGCTATGCTCACCGAGGCCCTGGCCGCCGGTGTTGGCACCGACACCTACAACTTCGGTACCAACTTCATGGCTGCCGTCTCCGCCGCTTGCATCGTTCCGCCGCTGATCACCACCTTCGCCGTCGTCGTCGGCAAGAAGTACTTCAGCCAGGAGGATCATGACGCCGGTATCGTCAACCTCATCCTTGGTTGCACCCACATCACCGAGGGCGCCATTCCGTTCATGACCAAGAACATCTGGCCCGTCATGCCCATCATGATGCTCGGTTCCTCTATCGCTTCGATCCTGACCATTATGTTCAACGTCCACGATCCGGCGCCTCACGGTGGCTTCCTGGTCCTGCCCGTTGTCGAGAACGGTCCGCTGTGGGTCCTCGCGATCCTCATCGGCGCTGTGGTCGGTGGCATCCTGTTCGTGGCCTTCAAGAAGTACGACTTCGAGAAGAACCAGAAGGCCGCTCCTGCAGCCAAGCCGGTTGAGGCTCCCAAGGCCGCTGCCGTCGAGGCCCCCAAGGCCGAGGCTGCCGACTTCGTGAAGGTCGAGAATGTCTTTGTCGCCGAGGACTTCGCTTCTCGTGACGAGGCTCTGAGCTTCGTTTCCAACCAGGCTGTCAAGGCCGGTATCGCCAGTGACGCCGACGCCGTGATGAACGCCTTCCTGGCCCGCGAGGCCGAGGGCACCACGGGCATGATGGAGGGCTTCGCCATCCCGCATGCCAAGTCCGACGCCATTACCGAGGCTGCCGTCATCGTCGTCAAGGACGAGTCTGGCGTGACCGGTTGGGACACCATGGACGGCGCTCCCGTTAACGTGGCTATCGCCCTGCTCATCCCCGGTGCCCAGGCCGGCACTACGCACCTCAAGATCCTGTCCAAGGTCGCCGAGGCGCTCATGGACGAGGACTTCCGTGCCACCGTCAAGGGTTCCACCGACGCCGCCGAGATCGCCAAGACGATCAACGCCCGCCTGGTCTAATTCCACGGTACGCGAAAAACTTCGCCCCCTGTAACAAAGGCGGAGACCCTCTCCAGGGCCTCTGCCTTTTTCATGCCCCTTCTTCTAAGTTGCGGTGAAATATGGACTATTTAAACGTTTCAACCCCAAAATCAGTCCATATTTCACCGCAACTTAGAAGAAGGGGATAGCGCGGCCTGTCTATCGGATCGTCCGTGCAGACAAATATTCAGCCAGAATTCCTTTCGCGCGATATTGCTCTGGACCGACCGAG
>UQTN01000007.1 GCA_900543945.1 uncultured Collinsella sp.
GAAAACACCAGACCGCCGCGGGGCACCCGCAGACCGCAGGGACGGGAGCAGCTATACTACTCTCAGTAGTTAAGGGTCGCGGATTCGCTGCGTCACCGCTCTCAACAGGAGGTCTTTGTTTATGGCAGATCAAAAGCCGGTTGTCGGGATCATCATGGGTTCCAAGTCCGATCTGGGCGTTATGGAAGGCTGCACCGCCGAGCTCGAGGCACTGGGTGTGCCCTATGAGCTCGTGATCGCGAGCGCGCACCGCACGCCGGCGAAGGTCCACGAGTGGGCTTCGACTGCCGCCGATCGCGGTATCAAAGTGATTATCGCCGCCGCCGGCAAGGCCGCTCACCTGGGTGGTGTCGTGGCTGCCTTTACGCCGCTGCCGGTTATCGGCGTGCCTATGAAGACGAGTGACCTGGGCGGTATGGATTCGCTGCTGTCGATGGTGCAGATGCCTTCGGGCGTGCCCGTGGCCTGCGTTGCCATCAACGGTGCCAAGAACGCCGCCATCTATGCCACGCAGATTCTGGGTGCTTGCGACCCCGAGTACCGCAAGGTTATCGAGAAAATGAAGCAGGAGATGGCCGACGCCTAGGCGTTCCGCCGTTTCACCGCAGTATAAGGAGAGCCATGTCCGATTATCAGGGAAAACGATTCAAGGCTTCTCAGATTCCCGATCCGTCGAAGCCGGGTGCTGCCCATGCGGCACAGCAGGGTCGGACATCCTCTCCTCAGCAGCCGCGCGCGCCGCGTTCCGTAACGCCGACGTCCCATCGCCGTCAGGATACGCCTGCTGCTTATCGCCCTTCGTCATACAGTACGGCCAAGAAGTCACCTCGCTCTTCGGCGCATACCGCGCCATCGAGCTATACCGAGCCGCTGCGCAAAAAGCGCCGCTCCGTCATTCCCATTCTGCTCATCATCATTGGCATTGGCCTGATCGTTGCTGCGGCCGCCATCTTTATTAATGCCCAGATTGGCTACAAGCAGGCGAGCGAGTCGTATCAAAAAATCGAAAAGCAATATGTGAGCGACAAGGACGCCAGCGGCGTGCCGATTATCGACTTCAACGCGCTCGCCCAGACAAATCCCGAGGTTGTGGGTTGGATGTACGCGCCCGGCACCAACATCAACTACCCCGTGGTGCAGACCAACAACAACTCCAAGTACCTCAACACGCTGTTCGACGGTACGGCCAATGCCTCGGGAGCCATCTTCTTGGATAGCGACGACACCGCGCCGGGCATGGTGGATCAGCAGACCACGATTTACGGCCATCACATGAACGACGGTTCGATGTTCAACGTGATTTCGCGTACGACCGATCAGGCGACGTTCGACAGCATGGAATACGTGTACTACATCACGTGCGATGCGACGTATAAGTTGCGCCCGCTGGCGACCAAGGTGGTCGAGGACACGTATGCCAAGGCGCGCACGCCCAACTTTGAGGGCGATGACGGACTGAAGAATTACCTGTCCGAGATGCTCGACGGTGCCTCTGCCGTGGCGAGCGATGCCACCGACCGTGCCGCTTCGGCAACCAAGGTCGTAACGCTTGTGACCTGTCGCTCGCTGTCGCTGAGCAACACACGCGCCGTCATGGTGCTCACGCCGGTCGAGGAATAAAGTGTCCGGGAGCCCCGTCCCAAAAAGACTGCCCTGGAAATCAAAAGGAGAAATGATGTTTGAGAATGGCAAATCGATGCCTTCGGTTGATGCTTGGCTGCGCGAAGCCAAGGCCGATGTTTCGGCGGCTGATTGTGGGATGTACCTGACACACAACGGCGTGGTGCGCGCGACGCCCAAGGCCGAGGTGCGTGGGGTCGAGACCGATGGTGTGGCGCCTGGACATAAGGTGGGCGGCATGGCGTTTGGCTTCGATGCCGAAAAGGTGCAGGCCGCTATCGAGGCAACGCACGCGATGCCGGGTATCGGTTACGTGCGCGTGTGGTTGGCGAGTGGCGAGCTCGCCGTGGGCGACGACATCATGCTCGTGCTCATTGGCGGGGACATTCGCCCGCATGTGGTCGATGCGCTGCAGGCGCTCGTCGGTACCATCAAAAATGAGTGTGTGAGCGAGGTCGAGCGCGAGGCGTAGAGGCTTGCGTCGATAGAAGGCTCGTTTATAAAAATGCCCGCCGGTACGTGTGATACCGGCGGGCATTTTGTGTTTTGGGCGCGGTGGGCGCTACACGCGCGTCGCATCCTTGGGGCTCATGGTCATGCTCTGGAAGCGGTTCTCCATGTAGTCGTTATCGAAATACTTGCCGTAGAACTGCGCGACGGGAATATCCGGCTCCGTGCCGTTGACGCGCTGGTACCAGTAGTCGAGCGACTGCAGCGTCATGACGCCGTCGACCAGCATAATGACGGTAAAGATGACGGTAGCCGAGTAGCGACTCTTCCACGGAATCATGTTGATGAGCTTGAGCAGCCTCGGCAACAGCAGCTTGATCCAGATAAGGCCACCCAGGCCCCACAGGCAGGCAAAGCCCGTGCAGGTGCGTCCGCCCGTAAGGACGGCGAGTGGGTCGGGCATGCCGAACAGCTTCATGTGCGAGTAGCTCCACGAGACCACGCCAAATGAGGTCTGCATAAACCAGCCCACGAACACCTCAAAGCTCGCGCCGAGCACAGCGCTTACCAGGAAAATGATGATGGGGTTCTTTTTATAGAAGCGGTTGAGCACCATGGTCATGAGTACGGCGCCAAAGCCATAGATGGGGCTGAAGGGACCAAACAGCATGCCGGCGCGGTTCTGGTAGACGCCCGGGTCGTCGACTGTCATATGCCAGATGTCCTCGGCGATCAGGCCGAGCACGCAGCAGACGAAGAATACCCAGAACAGGTTGAAGTAGTTGAGCTTGATGTAGCCCTCGCCGGTTTCATCGCGGCCGAGCATGCCCTCCGCCGCGGCGTCACGGTCGAGCATCTCCTGCAGGCGGCGCTGCAGTTCGCGCTCCTGGCGCAGCGTGGGGTCGACGGTTGCCGAAAGTGCAACGAGGATGCCGAGCTGGATCGCGGGACGCAGCAGGAAGGGCCCGATGCCCTGGAGCATCACGTCGACCAAAAGCTCGACGACGGTGAATGCAATAAGGATGTAGGACAGGCGGGCGGCGTTGCGGCGCTGGTTTTTGATAAGGTCCAGGCCAAAGATGATCAGGATGACGGCACTTGCCGCAGAGAGCATGATGCCGGCGACGATGAGTCCAACCGCGACGAGCGTGTTGTCGCCGAGCTTGGCAGCGGCGTTGCCGTTGATGAGCGCGGTGATGACCTGCCACATAAAGGCGGCGACCGACGGGAGTGTGCCCACGCCGGACAGGATGCACAGGACGGCGTACACCTTAATGATGAGGGGAATCTTCTTGACCTCCGTGGCGCTGGGGACGCTGGGGTCGAGTCCGTTTCGATCCATACAGAACCTTTCTCGCTTTGTCCTAGATTACAAGGATACGCCGCCGACCTGCCAAAAGACAGGACGAACGTCCCAATTGCAACAATGCAACCCTCAACGGTGGACGCGGCGGCCATCTGGGGGCGCGGGCGCTTGCGCTGGACAGACCAATAAAATGTTTGGCCACAAAACGGATTATTAGCTCGGTGGGCTTTTAAAAAGCGCTGCTCATGCGCTGGGGAGCGCGTCGCGCCGTGCGTATAATAAGGCGGGTAACGCCAAAATACGAGGCTCTGAGGGGATGCCATGTCTCAAGAAACCATCCGCGCGGCCGAGCGTGCCGCGGGACAGGTGAACGCCATGTCGACGTATGATCCGGACTCCGACCAGCTGCATGAGGAATGCGGCGTTTTTGGTGTCTGGGCGCCCGATCGCGACGTGGCTCGACTGACGTACTTTGGCCTGCGTGCACTGCAGCACCGTGGCCAAGAATCGGCGGGAATCGCTGTTGGTGACGGCGGTACGGTTATGGTCCGCAAGGATCTGGGCCTGCTCGACCGCGTGTTCTCCAATGCCGACTTGTCGACGCTCTCCGGTCAGCTGGCCGTGGGTCATGTGCGCTACGGCACCGCCGGCGCCAAGAGCTGGGAAGCCTCTCAGCCGCACCTCTCTACCATCAATAGCGTCATTATCGCGCTCGCGCACAACGGCACCCTCGTCAACACCGACGAGCTGCGCCGCCAGCTGATCGAGCTGGGCGTGCCGTTCCTCTCCAACTCGGATTCCGAGGTTGCGACCAAACTCATCGGCTACTTTACCCAGCGTACGGGCCATCTGCGCGAGGGCATTCGCAAGACCATGGAGCTCGTGCGCGGCGGCTACGCCATGACGCTCATTAACGAGCAGGCGCTCTACGCCTTCCGCGACCCGCACGGCATTCGCCCGCTCGTGCTGGGCAAGCTGGTGGACGAGGGTCTGGACCAGGCCGATGCCGCAGCCGTTTCGCAGCTGCCGTCGCAGGACGGCGCTGCAACGGTCGACTCCGCCGTCCGTGTCACGCGCGCCGGCGGCTGGGTCGTTGCTTCCGAGACCTGCGCACTCGACATCGTGGGTGCCGAGTACGTCCGTGACGTCCGTCCCGGCGAGATCTTGCGCATCAGCGCCGAGGGCCTGGTATCCGAGCAGGGCGTGCCTGCGGCCGAAGAGCCCGCCAACTGCATCTTTGAGCAGGTCTACTTTGCCCGCCCCGACTCCATCATGAACGGCAAGAGCGTCTATGCCTGCCGTTACGACATGGGTCGTCAGCTGGCACATGAGGAGCCTGTCGAGGCCGACCTGGTCATCGGCGTGCCCGACTCCGGCCTGCCGCCCGCGGAGGGGTATTCGCACGAGAGCGGTATTCCCTTTGGCGAGGGCCTTATCAAGAACCGCTACGTGGGCCGTACGTTTATCGAGCCTACGCAGGAGTTGCGCGCCATGGGCGTGCGTATGAAACTCAACCCGCTGCGCGACAATATCGAGGGCAAGCGCCTGGTCGTCATCGACGACTCCATCGTGCGCGGCACCACCATGGTGCAGCTCGTCAAGATGCTGCGCAACGCCGGCGCCAAGGAGATTCATATCCGCATCAACTCGCCCGAGGTCATTTGGCCGTGCTTCTACGGTATCGATACCGACGTGCAGTCGCAGCTTATCAGCGCCAACAAGACGGTCGACGAGATTTGCGAGTATATCGGCGCCGATTCGTTGGCCTTCCTTTCGGTCGAGGGCCTGCTTAAGGTCATGCCCAAGGGCGGCTACTGCGACGCGTGCTTTACCGGCCGCTATCCCGTGGCGATTCCCGAGAGCTTTGGCCGCGACAAGTTTATGGAGGGCTTTAAGCCCCGCAACCTGGACAAGCCGCTGTACTTTGACGACGACGCCGTGGTCGAGAAATACGACGACCGCAGCTGGGAAGAGGAGCACGGCGAGGCCTAAAACCTGCCATATGGGGACAGGTATATTTTGGTAGGTTTTACCTGCTGTTTTGTTGATATGACGGCGGGTGCTGTTATGGCACACGCCGAAATGAACGCAATTATGAGCACCGTTTGGCGCCCGCGCGGCGCGACGGTAGTGGGAGAGGAAGGCTCAGATGAGCGACAGCAAGCATGTGACGTACGAGGACGCCGGCGTCGATACCGCCGAGGGCGGCCGCGCCGTCGACGCGATTAAGCAAATGGTCAAGGACACCAATCGCCCCGAGGTTATCGGCGGCATCGGTGGCTTTGGTGGCCTGTTCTCGGCCGCCGCGCTTAAGGATATGGAAGACCCGATCCTGATCAGCGGTACCGACGGCGTGGGCACCAAGCTCGTGCTCGCCCAGATCATGGACCGTCACGAGACGGTGGGCCAGGACCTGGTCGCTATGTGCGTCAACGATATTCTGGCTTCGGGCGCCGAGCCGCTGTTCTTCCTGGACTACGTTGCCATCGGTCACATCGAGGCCGAGCACATGGCAAAGATCATCAAGGGCGTGGCCGACGGCTGCAAGCTCGCGGGCTGCGCGCTCGTGGGCGGCGAGATGGCCGAGCACCCGGGCGTTATGGCTCCGGCCGACTACGACCTCGCCGGCTTTACCGTGGGCGTCGTCGACCGTCCCAAGATGCTCGATCCCGCGAACGTTCGCCCGGGCGATGTGATCCTGGGCCTGCCTTCCACCGGCGTGCACTCCAACGGCTACTCGCTCGTGCGCAAGGTCATTGGCGTCGACGGCATCAAACCGGGCACGCCCGAGGCCGCCGCTAAGGCCAAGGAGCTGAGCCGTCCGCTCGAGGAGCTCGGCGGTGCATCGCTGGCAGACGCCCTGCTGGCCCCCACGCGCATCTACGTCAAGCCGATCCTGGAGCTGCTGCGCGGCGGCGCTCCGGTGCATGCCATTGCCCATATTACCGGTGGTGGCATCACCGAGAACCTCAACCGCGCGCTTGCCGACGACGTTGACGCCGTGGTCACCCGCAACGGTGCCGAGATGGGCTGGGACGTTCCGCCCGTCATTACCTACGTGTCGCGCCAGGCCGAGCTTGCGCCCAACGAGGCATGCAAGACCTTCAACATGGGCGTCGGCCTGTGCCTGATCGTCGCCCCCGAGGACGAGGCTGCCGTGACCGAGGCTCTGGTCGCGCTGGGCGAGAAGCCGTTCCGCGTGGGCGAGTGCGTCGAGGGCTCCGGTGAGGTCGTGTACTCCGATGAGCGCTAACGAGCGGATGACTGCCGCCGAGGGCCTGGGCTTTGTGCCCTACACCCGTCCGACCGGCACCGATACGGCCGAGCCGCTTAAGATTGGCGTGCTTATCAGCGGCTCGGGTACCAACCTGCAGGCGCTGATCGACCTAATCGCCGCCGGCAAGCTCAACGCCTCGATTGAGCTCGTGGTGTCGAGCCGTCCTTCGGCCAAGGGCCTACAGCGCGCCGAGCGTGCGGGCATCCAGACGCTCACGCTGTCCAAGGATGTCTATGCCGACCCCATCGCCGCCGACGAGATCATCGCGCATGAGCTGCTCGAACGTGGCTGCGAGTACGTGGTGATGGCCGGCTATATGCGCATGGTGCACACGCCGCTGCTGGCGGCGTTCCCCAATCGCGTGGTCAACCTGCATCCGGCGCTGCTGCCGAGCTTTACCGGTGCCCATGCGATTGACGATGCGTTTGCGCGTGGCGTCAAGGTGACCGGCGTGACCGTGCACTTTGCCAACGAGATTTACGACAACGGCCCCATCATCGCCCAGCGTGCGCTGGCTGTCGAGGAAGGCTGGGACGTCGACACGCTCGAGGAGCATATCCACGCGATTGAGCACGTGCTGTATCCCGAGGTCGTGCAGATGCTCGCCGACGGCCGCGTCCACGTGCTGGAGAGCGGCAAGGTCGCAATTGACGCGCCTCGCGGCTAGCGGTGCACAGTACAATTTAGTTGAGTGGTCAGGGTGGTCATTGGCGCCAAGGCGCGCGTGGCCACCTTTTGTTTTGGGTAGTCATCGGGGACGTTCCTGAATGACTGGGTGAGAGAGGTGAGCGCATGGCGGATAACGAAGCGCTGTTTACGCCTGAGCTGGTGTTTTTTGATTGGGAGTGTGCGACGCCGGGTGAGGTGTTTGCGCAGCTCGAGAGTGAGCTTGCTCCGCGCGGCTACATTGCCGACGGTTGGCTCGACGCCGTTCGCACGCGCGAGGATGCCTATCCCACGGGTCTTGCCATGCCGGCGGCAAACATTGCCATTCCGCATACCGATCCGGGGTTTGTGGCCAAGCCCTATATCGCGGTGGTGAAGCCCGCCGCGCCCGTGACGTTCAACGCGATGGCGGGCATGGGCGCCCCCGTGCCGGCGCAGATCGTCATCAATCTGGGCATTGCCGAGCCGGGCGGCCAGGTCGAGGCACTTCAGGCGCTCATGAATATCTTTATGGACGCTGACGCCGCGGCTGACGTGCTCGGCCAGACCACGCCCCAAGGCTTGGTCGACGCCATCCGCCGCCACTTTTAAGGACGGCACTGGGGGACTGTCCCTAACTGCCGACAGAAAAGGAACGTCCCCAAGTGCCAACTGCCAAAGTTGTCACCTTTGCACCAAAATGGTGCAGATTAACCTGTCCCCCATGCACCAGGTGTGTCGCAGGGGGCGTGTTGTGACACAATGGCGTTTGTTCGATCCGTGATGCGAAAGGCCAACTATGGCAAACAAGAAAAAGAACCCCGAGGCCGCACCGACGCCCGAGCAGCAGGCCCGTGCCGCGTCGAGCTCTCGTAAAAAGGTGCGCAAGACGTACGTGTCTAAGACCGTCAAGATTGTTCTGGTGGTTATCGGCGTGCTGGCAATGTTGCTTTCCGTCTCGGCCATGGCGTGCTCCGGTCTTATGTCGCAGACCGAGGACACCTCGGGCTACAAGCTCACCGGCGGCGTTGCCGCCACCATCAACGGCACCAATCTCACCGAGGATACCGTGACCAAGCAGATCATGAGCATGCGCACGTCCTATGGTTATACCAAGGACAAGGATTGGGCGCAGTACCTGGTCAACAACGACCTTACGCCCAAGAAGTATCGCAAGCAGCTCATCGATTCCTACACGCAGCAGATTCTGCTTCAGCAGGCGCAGAAGGAAAACGGCGTGACGGTGTCGGATGAGGAGGTCGAGAAGGCTTGGAAGGACGCGTGCAAGAGCGCGGGCGGCGCCAAGACCTTTAAGAAGACCCTTAAGACCTACGGCTACACCGAGGACACCTATAAGAGCTCGCTCAAGGAGAGCCTGGCGCAGCAAAAGCTCAAGGAAGCCGTGGCGCCTACCAGCAAGCCCGAGGACAGCGAGATCGTCGATTACATCAACGAGAACCTGTCGAAGTACAACGATGCCCGCCGCTCGTCGAACATCCTGATCAAGGTCGATTCCGACGCATCCGACGAGGACAAGGCTGCCGCCAAGGCCAAGGCGCAGGAGTGCCTGGACAAGATTAACTCCGGCGAGCTGAGCTTCGAAGACGCCGTGAAGCAGTATTCCGACGACACCGGTTCCAAGGAGAAGAAGGGCGACGTGGGCTGGGACAAGCTCACCACCTTCGTCGACAGCTATCAGGCGGCGCTCGAAGGCCTTAATAAGGGCGACGTGAGCGACGTCGTCGAGTCGACGTATGGTTACCACATTATCAAGTGCACCGACTACTTCCATGTCGATAGCCAGGTCGATGATATCAAGCAGGTACCCAAGGCCATCAAGAAGTACGTCTCCAACGTGGTGAAGACGCAGGCGGCCAGCACCGCGTACAGCGAGTGGCTAGAGCAGTACAAGAAGGATGCCGACATCACCGTTAATCCCATGCCCAAAGACGTGCCATACAACGTCAGCCTGAAGGGCGTCACCAAGAGCTCGACCGGCAATTCGTCGACGACTGAGTAATCATGGGGCGGCGCTCGCGTGAGCGCCGCCCACGCTATTGAGGAGGATTTGCAGATGACCAACGAAGAGCTGCAGCAGGAAATGATCGCCGCCATGAAGGCCAAGGACAAGGTTCGCCTGTCCATCATTCGCCAGGTCAAGGCCGAGGTGAAGAACATCGAGGTCAACGAGCGCCGCGACGTGACCGAGGAAGACGTCAACAGCATGATCAAGCGTCTGATCAAGCAGACGAGCGAGACGCTGGAGATGTCCATCAAGGCCGGTACCGACCAGGACCGTACCGACAACCTGACCGAGCAGGTCAAGATCCTGGAGAGCCTGCTGCCCGCGCAGGTTTCGGGCGAGGAGCTCGAGGCTCTGATCGAGCAGGTTATCGTCGAGCTGGGCGCCACGTCCAAGAAGCAGATGGGCCAGGTCATGGGTGCGCTCGGCAAGGCCACCGGCGGCAACTTCGACAAGCCGGCCGCGGCTAAGATCGTTGGAGCCAAACTCGCATAGGGGCCTAGCGGTACATAGTTGATATCGAGGGGGCGTGACCATTGCGGTCGCGCCCCTTTTTGCTGGGCTGGGCACTCATTGGGGACAGACTCAAATTGAGTGCCCACGGGGGGTACTCATTTAAGTCTGTCCCCAATGAGCACCAACGAGCAGGTGAAAGATTGCGGGTTCTTTACGGGGATGTAGTGTGGGCTGCGGAAACGTGGTTCTTTCCGTACAATAGTTCAACTCGTGTAAACGCAGGGAAGGGACATCCATGGCAGACATGATCGAGATCAAGCATCTCAACAAGTACTTTGGCGACCTGCATGTGCTCAAAGATATCAACCTCACCGTCAAGCGCGGCGAGAAGCTCGTAATGATCGGGCCTTCTGGTTCGGGTAAGTCGACGCTCATCCGCTGTGTCGATTATCTGGAGGAGCCTACGTCGGGCGAGGTCGTCATCGACGGTACGCCGCTCACCAAAAAGAATCACCTGGAGATGGCTCGCAAGTACAGCTCCATGGTGTTCCAGCAGTTCAACCTGTATCCCAACATGACGGTGCTGGGCAACCTGACACTCGCGCCCATCAAGCTGCAAAAGAAGAGCAAGGAGGAGGCGACCGAGATCGCCATCGCCGCGCTCAAGCGCGTCGGCATGGCGCATAAGGCCGGCGAGTATCCGCAGAATCTCTCGGGTGGTCAGCAGCAGCGCATCGCCATCGCCCGTGCCCTGTGTACCAAGCAGCCCATCATCCTGTTTGACGAGCCGACCTCGGCGCTCGACCCCGAGATGGTCCAGGAGGTTCTGGACGTTATGATTGAGCTTGCGCAGGAGGACATCACCATGATCTGCGTGACGCATGAGATGGGCTTTGCGCGCCAGGTGGCCGACCGCGTCATCTTTATGGAGGACGGCCGCATCCTGGAGGAGGGCACGCCCGAGCACTTCTTCGATAACCCCGAGAACCCGCGCTGCCGCGAGTTCCTGTCCAAGATTCTGCACTAGGCGCGGTGATGGACATGACGGATATGACGAGGGCGGCCGTGTCGCGCCGTCACTTTTTGCAGCTGGCGGGCGCCGGCATGCTCGCGCTGACGGGGACCGCGCTCACCGGTTGCGGCAACTCCACCAGCGGCGAGGGTTCCGACAAGGGATCCAAGCTTGCGGCCATCAAGTCGCGCGGCCATCTGAATGCCGGCGTTAAGAAGGACGTTCCCGGCTACGGCTATTACGACACCGCCAAAGGCCGCTTTGAGGGCATGGAAGTCGATTTGTGCTACCAGATCGCCGCCGCTGTCTTTGGCGTGAGCTACAAGGAGGCCCGCGCCCAGGAGCTTGTCGAGTTTACCGACGTAACGCCCAAGACACGCGGCCCGCTGATCGATAACGGCCAACTCGACGTGGTCGCGGCGACCTACACCATCACCGACGAGCGCAAGAAGAGCTGGGATTTCTCGACGCCGTACCGCACCGACTACGTTGGACTCATGGTCAAGAAGCGTTCGGGCTTTACCTCGATTGAGGATCTGGACGGCAAGGTCATCGGCGTGAGCCAGGGTGCTACCACGCAGGGCCTGATCGAGCAGATGATCAAGGACAATGGCTTTGGCTGCGAGCCCGAGTTTAGGGCCTTTAGCGGCTACCCCATCATCAAGAGTTCGCTCGACGCCGGCAATATCGACGTCTTTGCCATGGACCGCTCCACGCTGGCCGGTTACATGAACGAGACCGTTGAGCTGCTACAGCCCGAGGTCAAGTTTGGCGAGCAGGGCTACGGCGTGGCGACCAAGAAGGGCTGCGACCTTTCGGCTGTGGTCGATCAGGTGATTTGCGATCGCCTGGCCGATGGCTGGCTCGACCAAGAGGTCAAGACCTGGGGTCTTGTATAGGCGCATCGTCCAAGGAAGGAATCAAATGCTCGAAGGATTATTTGACGCCGACCGTTGGTCGACGACATTTCAAAACATGGGGCCCTTCTGGGAGGGTTTTGGCGCGACGCTGCAGGTGGTCGTTGCCGGTCTGTTGCTGTCGCTGGTGCTGGGCACGCTGCTGGGCGTGTTCTCTACCACTCGCTCGCGCGTGCTGCGCGCCATAAGCCGCGTGTACGTGGAGTTTTACCAGAACACCCCGTTGCCCGTACAGGTGCTCTTTATGTACATGGCCGGTCCTCAGTTTTTACAGGCCATAACCGGTGCCGACCAGCCGGTGCGCATCGCGCCGTTCGTGCTGGGCTTCTTGGGTGTGGGCCTGTATCACGCGGCCTACATTTCGGAGGTCATCCGCACTGGTATCGAGGCGGTTCCGCGCGGTCAGATGGAGGCGGCCCAGAGCCAGGGCTTCACCCGTGCGCAGGCATACTGGTACATCGTACTGCCCCAGACGTTCAAGATCATTCTGCCCCCGCTGTGTAACCAGGCGCTCAACCTGGTCAAGAACACGTCGGTGCTGGCGCTTGTGGCCGGCGGCGACCTTATGTACCGTTCCGACAACTTTGTGAGTCTGTACGGTTACCTGCAGGGATACATCGTCTGCTGCCTTATGTACTTCATCATTTGCTTTCCGCTCGCCATGCTGGTGCAGTGGCTCGAGCGCCGCTCCAAGGAGCGTCCGCGTGGCGTGAGCCTGGCCGAGCTGGGGCTCGACAACGTAGAGGAGGCCTAGCGCATGGAAATCTTCAACGCGACCAACCTGCTCTACATTTGGGGCGGCTTTGTTAAGACCATCGAGATCTCGGCGCTGTCGATCTTTTTCTCGCTCATCTTTGGCACGGTGCTGGCGCTCGTTAAGAGCTATGCGCCCCGCCCGTTCCGTATTTTGGTGAGCGCCTATATCGAGCTGTTCCGTTGCACGCCGAACCTGCTGTGGATCCTGTTTATCTACTTTACTGTGCAGGGTTTGGACATTGTGATTTCGACCATCGCCTTTACGCTGTTTACCAGCGCCGTTATGGCCGAGATTGTGCGAGGCGGTCTCAACTCGATTCCGCGCGGCCAGTTTGAGGCAGCGCAGAGCCAGGGCTTCGGCTTCTTTGCCACCATGCGCTACATCATTCTGCCGCAGACGTTTAAGACGATCATTCCGGCGCTGTTTAGCCAGTGCACGACCGTCATCAAGGACAGCTCGTATCTTTCGGGTATTAACGTGGCCGAGCTCATGTACACGGCAAACGTCGTGATGGCCCACGCGATCGACCTGTCGCAGGTGCTTATGCTCTACGGCCTGGTGTTTGCGATGTACTTTGTGCTCAACTTTGGTATCTCGCTGCTGGTTCGCGCATATCAGAGGCGAATGGTGGCAGCGTAGAATGTGGCAAAGGGACAGCCCCTTTGTCACATAGAGAAAGGAATCGCGATGAGCGATCTGGAGAATAAGAAGAATCCTGTGGTCATTACCATCGCGCGCGACTTTGGCGCCGAGGGCCACGAGATTGGTCGCATGCTTGCCGACGAGTTGGGGATTCCGCTGTATGACAACGAGCTGCTGGTGCGTGCGTCGCTGCGCGCGGGCGAGTCGCTCGATAAGATGGCCGCCTACGACGAGCGTCTGGCCGTGGAGAACATGGCGTTTCTGCCCGACCGCTACGATGCGCGTTCGTACTCGGACAAGTTGTTCCAGAAGATGAGCCAGGTGATTTTGGACCTGGGCGAGACCGAGAGCTGCATTATCGAAGGCCGTCTGTCCGATTACCTGCTTCGCAACAACCCCAACCACATTGCCGTGCTGGTGACCGCTCCCTTTGAGGATCGCGTCGAGATTGTGCGCAAGAAGCGTGGCCTTAATAAAAAGAAGGGCGCCAAGCTGGTCAAGCAACAGCAGAAGGCGCGTGAGGCTTTTTACAAGCGCTACAGCGCCGGCAAGTGGAAGATGACGAGCGGTAAGGACATCGTCGTCAACCGCGCCAAGCTGGGCCGCGAGGGCTGCAAAGACGTTATCGCCGCTGCCTACCGCTACAAAGTCGCCCAGCTCGAAGACTAACCGACCAAAACCACCACAAAGGGGCAGGCACCTTTGTGGTGGTTTTTGTTTTAGGCCGAGGGAAAGGCCTTGGTGAGACCGGCGCGCGTCTGCGTGTCGGTCTTTTGATAAATGGAGCTCAGGTGGCGCTGTACCATGCGCATCGAGATACCAAGCTCCTCGGCGACCTGTTTGAGCGGGCGCTCGTCCTGGGTTACGGCCATGAGCACGTCGACTTCGCGCGGGGTGAGAGCGTGATCGGTGATGAAGACCTGACGCTGCTCCTCGATACTCGGTGCTGCCAGCGCCTCCTCGGCAAGCTGTTGATGTTCGCGCTCCTGCTCGGTTTGGGGCAGGCGGAACAAGCCGGCTGCCACGAATGCTGCGCAGGCGGCGACGAGCAAAACGAGCGCACCGATCATGATGAGAGCAACATTGCCCGAGGTCACAAGCGCAAGCGAGACGCCCGACGTGGTGAACGCGCACACGTTATTGGCGGCGCGTCCCATGCCGGCCCAGAAGGCGGGCGCGTGCATGCGCGGTGCCAGCTGAGTAAACGTGGCAGTAAAGAACGTGACGAAAAAGCCCGAGCTCAGGTAAAAGACAATGAGGCCCAGGTTGGGATCGGCTCCTGCTTCGACGGCTAAGATCGAAATGGTGGAGAGTACCGTGACGCCGAACATGACGAGTCCCATGTAGCGACGCTCGGCAAGATCAAAGATAAGACCGGCGGCAAGACCGCTCGCTGCCAAAAAGAGGCGCGGCCAGGTCTGCACGGCGATGGTGCCGTGGGCGTTGGAGAACGTGACCACGTTATCGAGAGTAGAGAACAGACAGGCCAGAATCATGACGAGCGCGATGCTCCAACACGCCTGCTTGGCAAGGGCGTGCGATGGCTCAACAAGGGGATTGATGGCGGGGCTGGAGCTCTCAGCAGCCTTTTGGGGAACGACGCTGAGGGCGGAGATGGCGATCGTCGCTGTGCCAAGGACGATGAGCTCTGCGATGCCGCCGCAATTGAGCAGGTTGATGGCGAACTGCATCAGGATGCCCGCGGCATAGGCTGCTCCCGCACCGGTGGCGAGCTTGGGATCGTCTTGGAATGTCGTTGCGAAGGCATGGTGTGCCGCGCCACCCAGTAGGCCGAGTCCAAGGAATGCGAGGCATCCCAGAATCTCGAGCGCAAGCGGGCTCGTGGGGGACTGAATCTGAGTCAACCCCAAGATGGCGATGGGGACGGCGGTGCTGACAACTGCCCGAGGCCGGCCTTTGCGCTGTGCGAGCCCGAGCAGCGGCGCATATCCGATAAAGCCGAGCACGCTCGCACCTAGAATAAAGCCCTGTGCGAGCACAACACGTTCGGCGCCGGCGAGTAGCCCGACATTGACGTCGAAGCGAAACTCGGCGGCAAGGAAGGCGAAGGTGAAGAGCGCGAGTGCCAGAAGCGCGTTGATTTTAGGCCTGCTCAGGTTCAAGGACGGTCCTTTGGGTGGACGAATAATCGTGTCCTCGATTGTAGCGTTCCCGGGACGAGTGTGGCGACAACGAAATCATATTGACTTAAACCGCAGGTAGAGGCCTGGGTTCACATCTACGAACCTAGGCATACGGAGTCATTTGACACATCTTGGTGGTACAGAATCACCGCAAAGGGGACAGGCATCTTTGTGGTGGTATGGCCCATCGACCAAGGAGGCCGTTATGAACGGAAGCCACTTTGATAAGCAAACTCAGCGTGAGCGTACCTGCTCGCTGGTTCACGGTACCTGGCGTTGTGTGGGTGCCAAAATCGCTTGCGCCGGCGCGTGTGCGCTTATGGTCGGTCAGCTGCTGCTGCCGAGCGTAGCGCTGGCGACGGAATGTGCCGATTCCGTCGGTGCGATGGACGAGGTTGCCGCGGCTCCGGTGACGCCGACGGTTGCGGAGGATACGGCTGCAACGACCGCACCAGCTGCTTCGACCGCGCCTGCAACTGATGCTGCTCCGGCGGCGCAAGCCACCGTTGAGCCTCAGCAGACGGCCCCGACTGGCGCCACCGATGAATCCAACGATGCGGCACCCGCTGAACAAAATACTCCCAGCGACAACGCCGCCACGCCGGCGAATGACGCCATCATGCCCTGCGGTGTGACCGATGTTGTTGGCGGCAGCGGCGTTAGGGTCAATATTACGGTGCGGAACAATTACACCGACATCAAGAAAGAAGAAACGATTGAGTATGTGGAGGGGATTGCCCTTGTAGATGGAGACCAGTCTGCTCTCGATGGTAGCGCTTTGACTTTTATCGGCCTGGGGGACTTGATCGTCCATGCGGCGTATGACAGTGCGAGCAATAAAACAACGCTTACCCTGGATATCAGCAAGATTCAGAGACAGAAGGAGGAGCAGAAGTACTTTACGGAGTACAAGGAGAATAAGTCCAAGATGACGACCACCTATGATGGATCCAAGCTTACGTATACGGGTACAGAGCCCGGGAATATCATCATCGGTGATCCGGACGACGCCTTTAAAGGAGACACCGAGGCGACCGGGAAACCCACTATTAACGAGATTCGGGATGACTACTACACCCGCACCCATGTCTACGAGAGGGCGTGCCTTGTTATCCCGGCAGCGGAATCAGAATCGGAATCCATCTCCTTTGCCAATGTTCAGAATACGAACTTCAATTGGCAGCTGGATACTGGTCCGCAGGCGACGGCAGGTGTCCCTAACTACGATGCAGATAAATACGAAATCGCTTATGAATGCTGGCAGGAATTTGAAAACAACGAACCCGTTGCTGCCTGGTATTCCGATAACGGCTCACATGGTTCCCTGCCGACTATTACAAAGTTTAAAAGCGGGAAAGAGTACGTGTATTCTCTTATGCTGAAGCCAAAAGACGGATATTCCTTCAGCGATGAAACCGTTGTTACCGTAAACGGGGAAACCGTAAAGTCGAGTCTAAGCGGAGAATTCCTGTATGTCCCTGCTATTAAAACAATTACGATGCCTGCTTCGTCGGAAAACGAAGCTCTTGAGAATCTAAACGTCAACGATGTGAAAATCGACTACGCGCCCGGCGAGGCACCGCGTGCGACCGCGACGATTCCTGCCGCCGATGCCGATAAGTATGAGATCGCCTACGAGTGCTGGGAAGAGATGGATGGCAGCGACCCTGCGGAGCTCAAGCCCGTTGCCTTCTGGTATTCCGACCCCGCAAAGTACACGCCGGGCATGAAGAAGATTGACCACTTCGAGGAGGGCAAGTTCTACATGTACTCCGTTGAGCTGAGGCTCAAGGGCGACAATACCGTGGCCGATGACTGCATGATGTACGTCAACGGTCATTGGGCGCACCACATCAAGACCGTCAACGGCGTCTTCGCGCCAAACGCTGACAATATGCTGTGCGAGCAGCCGATCGACGAATGGCGGGCCATCGACGTTATCGAGATCAACGGCGCCACGACCACCTTCAAGGCGGGCGATAAGCCGGTCTTTACGGCGAATGTTCCGACGGGTTCCAACTCCCTTCCTCAGTGTGAGTTCTGGACGGGCAGCGATGGCAGCGAAGTGAACTCTCAGAAGTTCTGGGATCAGAACATTACAAACCACATCGATGCTTTTAAGCCTGGCGTGACCTATCGCTACGGCATCTACCTCAAGTCCGCGCGCGGCTTCTACTTCACGCCCGACACCAAGCTGGTGGTCAACGGCGTGGAATGCGGCTACCAGGTCGCGGATAGCGTATCCGATGAGGACAGCGGCTGGATCTACACCCTGTGGCTCAACACTGATCTGACCTTTACGCCTGAAGCCACGCCGACTCCCGATCCGCAGCCTACGCCGGATTTCAAGCCGACACCGCAGCCTGAGGTTAAGCCCGCGGCCAAGCCGGCCACGACAACCGCCACGACCAAGACGGTTGAGAAAACCACGCAGGCCAAGAAGAGCGATGCTGTCCTGGCTGCCACGGGGGATACCACCGCGATGACGGTCGCCGCCCTAGGCATCGCCGGCGCAACCGTAGCCGCCGCCGGCCTCGCCGCGACCAAGCGCCGCAAGCATTAGAGCTGGGTGACGGCTCTCGTTCTCGGCCTCAGCAAAATCTCAATCTGTAACACCAAGCGGGGAATTTGACCTCTAACTGTTACAGATCGAGACAAACTGGCCGGCCAAGTCCAGAACCGCCACAAAGGTGCCTGTCCCCTTTGTGGCGGTTTGCGCAGGTAGAACGGTAGGTTCGTATATATGAACCTACCGTTCGCTTTGTTTTTGGACAACGATTACGCTGGATGACTTTTGGTTTGCAGGAAAGGAACGACCATGAGGTGGACTACTGTTCGAGCGCTTTGCCGCCGCCTGACCATTGCCGCGGTGACCCTCACTATGGTGACGGGCTCGTTGCCTGTGGGCGCGTTTGCTGAGGTGTTCACCACCGATAGCACCTTTGTGCAGACGGATGTCGACCAAGTAGACGCCGTCGACCCCGCCGACGCCGCGCCCAATGTCGATGCCGCCAACGCTGCCGACCCCGCGCCCGATGCCGGCGCTGCCGACCCCACAGCGCTCGATGCCGGTGACACCCCTACGCCCCCGGCCTCCGAGATTGCATCGGCGGCGGGCCTGACGGGCGCCGGGCAGGCCGAGAGCACGCCTGCGGGTACGCTTGCCACCGATCTTGTCGAGGGCAAGGAACTCGCCGAACAGCAGAAGCAGGAGGAGGCTTCCGGCACCGAGGCGACCTGGAACGAGGAGCTTGAACTCTGGGCAACCTCGAAGGGCGCCACGGGCGTAAAGGGCGAATACGACGATGGCTACGTGGCCGGCGAGCAGACCCCCGCGCAGTACTACTTCTCGATCGATAGCCTCACCAACGAAATTTCTATCGAGTATGGCGACGCGGGCATTACCACGTTGGAGGTGCCCTCGACCATCGACGACAAAAATGTCGTAAGCCTTACGGGTATGGGAAGCGCTGCGCTCACATCGATCACCTTCGCCCCTAATTCGCATGTCCGCTCGGTTGGAGGCTTGGGCGGCAGCAGCATCAAAGAGATCGCACTGCCCGATTCGGTCGAGGAGCTCAAGAGCTATGCATTCTACAAAAGCAAGACGCTCCAAACGGTAACCTGGCCCAACAACGCGGCCTTTACCACGATTCCCGAGCAGGCCTTTAAGGAATGTGAACAACTTGACGACAATGTGGTGGCAACGCTGCCGCCTTCGGTCAAAACTATCGACTATCTTGCATTCGCCTATTGCGGCGTGCCACAGTTCTATGTCTCGGACACAACGGTACTCACCTTTACGCAGGTCGATGTGCCGGGCACGGTGGAGCGGATTGAGCAACATGCCTTTGACGGGTGCTCCTTTGTGTCGTCGGTGACGATCAGCGACGGCGTTAAATATATCGGAGCGCACGCGTTCGCCTCTCTTGATCCTGCGATTGCCGGCAAAGAGATTGTGCTACCCAAAAGCGTGGAAATGATAGAGTGGGGAGCTTTTGAGAACACGAGATACGGAAACGAGACGAACCATAATGCCGTTGCCCTGCGCGTGATGAACCCCGATCTTCAGTTTGGTGAGGCGGGCTATCCGGGCGACTATAATGAGCGCGTGACAATCGATGGCGTAACGTATGCGATTCCCTTTAGTGAAGGCCAGACCATCTATGCCTATGCGACCGATTCGGCTGGCAACCCCTCGATGGTCAAAAAGCTTGCCGATGCCGTGGCCGATCGCAAGGACTCCGTCGATTCCTCGAAGCCTGCCTACACGTTTGAGTGGATGGGCGAGTCGGCCCAGGTGACGGGCAAACTTCCCCAGAGCGCGACGGCTACACTCGTGCAGGCGGGGCAGTCCGCGCCGCTGGCGGTTGGTGATGACGGCAGCTTTACAGCGGACGCTCTCTCCAAGACAGCAGCCACCCTGCGCATTTCGCTCAGCGGTTACTATGACATGGTGCTGGCGCGCCCGGGCGACCAGATGACGGGCACATGGAATATCGGAGAGATTAAGGCGGAGGACTTTACCAAGATTCCGGCCTCGCGCGCGATTGAGCTCAACGTGGGCTATCTTGAACCGATTGTGGGCCAGGATAAGACCGAACGCATTGAGCTCGATAGTCTCGATAACATCGATCTAACGGTGAAGAGCGGCGGCAAGACGCTTAAGCCTGCCAGGGGCGACAAAGAAAACGACTTCCGTATCCAGGGCACAGCGCTCGTGGTGTCGCAGGCCATTGCCGACGCGGACCAGGATCTGGAGATAACGCTCGAGCCCAAAGACAGCCTCAGGCTGGGTGGGGCGACGGCGACGGTGAAGCCTTCGGCCGGCAAGGTCGATATCGACTTGAAGCCTTGGGGTACGGCGACGGTCACGACCAAGGGCGACTACCAGGGCGCCAACCGCGTGCTGGTGTTCCGTACGTCCGACGGCAAGCTAGTTGCCGACGGTGTCACCTATTTGATGGGTTACGAAGACGATGGCACCACGCCTATCATGAAGGCCGAGACGCCGCGCCTTAAGGCCGGTTCGTACACCATCGTCGCCTTTAACAAGACGAGCTACGACATCCAAGCGACGAGCTATTCCACGTTTAGCCGCCTAGGGCTGACCGTGGGTAAGCATATCGCGCAAAAGCAGGTGATGATTGAGGACGGCAAACAGCTCGACGTGACGCTCGACGTCCCCACGTTTGACGTGGAGACGTATCGTGCCGAGCGTGGGCTGACGGCGGGCTCGGTTATCGCTGATTCGTCCGCGGTCGTTGGCGTGGAGACCGAGCTGCGCATTCATTACGAGCTCAAGGACAGCCAGGCTGCCAAGATTGAGATTCCGCTGGCCAAGGATGCCGTCGAGGATGTGTCCGCAGGCGCTCGCGAAGCCGGCGCCAGCTCCGATGCCATGTGGGCTGGCACAACTTGGGAGGGCGACAACCTCGTTCTCAATATGAAGAAGGGCATGGGCGCCGATGTGTTTGTGCGCTTTAAGCCTAAGACCGCAGGCATCTATGCCATCTTGCCGCTTATTACGCTGGGCGAGGTGACATTGCCGCTGGGAAGCACCACACTCGAGGTTAGCGGATCGCGCATCGAGGTCGACAACACCGACGTTCACAGCCTGCTGGGCAATGTGGCCTACGTTTATGCAGCACCGGGCAAGAGCGTGCAGCTCACCGTGGGGACGGGCGCCTCGGCTGCAAAGTACACCGACAAGACCAATAAACTCGGCCGTGCCAAGATTGAATACGACCTGCCGCAGGATACGCTTGCCGCCGAGCGTGTGACGCTCGAGGCGCGCGTGGGCTCGACCGATGTTGCCGCCGCTGCCGCAGGGGTGACGGCTCGCAACTATGTGCGCTATGTTCCGGGCGCTTCGGTCTGGAACTTTGATGTGACGTATCGTGGCGGTACGCAAAACTTGGTCAAGGACGGCAAGGACACCGGCAAGAGCCTGTGGACCTTCCATCATCTACCACAAAAGAAGAGCGCCTACTGGACCTTTGATATCACGCTCGAGGTGGGAAACGAAGAGGCCGCCGACACGCTCGACCTGTACGTGGACTGCGTGGATGGCAAGACGGTGACGATTCCTCTGACTCAAAAGTCGCGCGAGGGCACCCGTGTGCGCTATGTGGCGGAGTATGTGGACGAGGGCTACCTTAAGCTGCTCGACGAGTTTAACAAGGCGAATGACTCGACCTATGTGAACTGCGGTAACTTTGAGCAAATCTTTATGCCGCAGACCTACCGCATCTCCAATGCTCAGCTTATGACCATGCTGAGTTTTGACGCCAACGCTTCGGCCAAAAAGCATTCCGCTGCGGCCGAGGAGCGCCAGCAGGAGTTCTCGAATGCCGTGCAGCAGTGGCACGAGTATATGATGGATAACTCGTTTAATGATGTCGACGAGGCCTTTAACGATGCGATTGACCAGATGGTCGCCGATGCGTTTGCCGAGGAGGACAAGGACGGTAAAGAGGACGAAGCCAGCAAGGAGGGCGAAGCCCAAGGTGGAGCTGTCCGTAAGGCTCGTCGCGCCCCTGCTGCCAGCGACGGCGAGGGTGATGATGCTGGCAACGACGAGGCCGCGCAGTTTGCCGCCGAGCTTAAGGCTGCGGTTGGCGGCTCGTCGGCGCTGCTGACCAAGCAGGGCGACAGCTATGGCGTCAACGTGGACAAGATGATCTTTGAGGACGCGTACGGCACCAGCGAGGATTGGTATCAGGAACTCGCGTCGGCTCAGGGCGCGAACGCTGCGGATGCGGCGGCCATCAAGGAACTTGTCGACCATGCGTCGCGAGCGGAGTTTATTGCCCAGCAGGCCGAGGATCTGGTGGGCCAGTCGATGGGTATCGGTCAGCTCAACCAATACGGAAGCTGGAATGACGCAACCGCTGCGGCGCTCAACAAGTGTGCGGGCATTAAGGCCAGCGAGTACAACGGCCAGTCGACGAGCGGGTTTAACGATTTGGGCCAGGCGCTCGGCAGCTCGCTGAGCTACAAGGCGGCTGACGACGATACCGTCAAGGGCTTTAAGGTCGCCGCGCCCGATGGCGACGAGACCGCTTACATTGAGTCCGAGTTTATCGAGAACTCCAATAACAACAAAAACCAGGCGCTGCTGTTTAACTCGATCGCCATGCAATGCGACATTCTGGACGACCTGTACGACAACTGGAATGTGGTCCATAGCCTCAACAACTCCAAGGTGCGCGGATGGCTTATGGCCTGGAAGCGCAACGGCGACGTGAGCGCCCATATGAAGCTCATCCGCACGATTCGCTCACTCAAGAGCTATAAGATCGAGTGCGAGATGTTCGGACAGGTCTTTAAGACCGATGCGTGGAAGGCGGCCGGCCAGGCGTTTCCCGCGGCGACCCAGGGCATCGGCATCTTTACCGGCATTTACGGCGTGAACGATGCCAGCAAGAACTGGGAGAACGTGAACGTCCGTATGCAGAAGGTGAAGGGCGAGCGCGAGGGCTATGAGCTTCAGCATACGCGCTTGCTTGCCAAGCCCGAGAAGACCGAGGATGACTGGAAGTGCATTTACGCGCTGCGTGATGCCATGGAGAAGGCGCGTGCGTTTGAGGATCTGCTGTATCGCCAGCTCTGCCACGACAGCACCGATGTGGCGGTGGGCTCCATTATGACAATCGCCGGCGTGCTGACGGCCGGTTCGACGGGTACTGTGGTGGGCGCTGCCTATGACGCGGCTTCGACCAGCGTAGGTTCGGAGCGCGCGATTAAGCTGACCAATGCCGAATGCGCCTACGATGTTGCCTGCGAGCAGGTGGAGCGCGCGTGCCAGAATCGTATTACGGTCAACTGGGGCGAGCTGACCGATGCCGAGGTCTACAAGGCCAACAAGGACGGCTTGATCTCGGACGAGAAGATGCAGTCGATCTTTGAGGCGCGTTATCGCAATGTGGCTGCCAAGGCGGCACCCGACCCTGCGGGCGTGGTGTACGAGGGTCTGCTGTCCAATACGGTTGAAGGCGCGACGGTTGAGCTGTGGAGCGCCGACGATGCGACCGGTACCAATGCCACGCGTTGGGACGCCGAGGAGTATGAGCAGGACAATCCGCTTGCAACGGGTGCGGACGGTGCGTACAACTGGAATACGCCGACCGGCTGGTATCAGGTGCGCGTGACCAAGGACGGGTATGAGGAGGCGCGTTCGGCTTGGCTGCGCGTGCCGCCGATTCAGACTGAGGTGAACATTGGTTTGGTGTCGACGGCGGCGCCCGAGGTGGCTTCGGCCCATGCCTATACCGATTGCGTCGAGGTTGAGTTTGCGCAGTATATGGATGCGAGCGACGATGCCCTGGTCGCATTGTGCGCGCAGGGCTTGGGTGACGTGACGTATACGTGGCTCGACAAGCAGGACGATCCCAATGGCAAGCCGCTGTCGCGCGTGCTGCGTATTCGCTATGCCGATGCGCGTGAGGCGGGCTCGACGGTGGCGTTTGAGCTCGACGGTGCTCGCAACTACGCCGGTACGGCCATGTCGCGCTGGGCAAGCGGGGAGCTTGCCGTGGGCGTTCGTGCCGACAAGCTCAGGCTCAACGTGGAGCAGGCCGTGACCATGCTTGAGGGCAGTGACTTTGAGCTGGTGGCGCACGTGACCGATAAGGCGGGCAAGCCGTTTGCGGGCGCCAAGGTTAGTGTTGGGCTGGAGTCCTCGGCTATCTGCTCTGTCGATGCCACCCAAGCCGTGACGGGCGAGGACGGCGCGGCGACGTTTGTGCTGCATGGTGCTCTGCCCGGTTTGACGACGTTGACGGCGGCGGTGGACGGCACGGCGCTGTCCAAGCAGGTCGACGTTCGCGTGTCTGCCGAGGCAGTGCGACCGGCGCGACCGGTGGCGACGATTGGTGCGACGACGTTTGGCGCATGGTCGCCCAAGGAGAACTACATTACGGTGCCCAAGGGCACGAAGCTGGAGCTTTCGGCCGAGGGTGGCACGACGATTTGGTACACCACCAACGACACCTGCCCCTGCCGTGACGAAGGCCGCGTAAAGTACACCGAGCCTATTGCGCTCGATAGCAATATGTATGTGCGCATTGCGGCACAGCGCCCTGGCATGTCGTACAGCGAGTATTCCGAGCGTCTGAACATTACGATTACGGTGACCGATGAGGCGGTGCCTGAGCCCAAGCCGGAGCCCGGGCCCAAGCCGGAACCCAAGCCGACGCCTGGCAGCGGTGAGCAGGGTGGCGGTGCGGATGGCTCTGACGGTACCGGGGCTCCTGCGGGTGGTTCGACTTCGACGACGACAACGGTGACGACGGACAAGTCCAAGGGTAAGGGCGAGAACGGTAAGAAGTCCGATAACGCTGTGCTCGTCAACACGGGAGACGCCACTGCGATGACGGTCGCCGCCCTGGGTATCGCCGGCGCAACCGTTGCCGCCGCCGGTGTTGCCGCGACCAAGCGCCGCAAGCGCTAGGTTTTGGTGGCAGCGCCCATCCTCGGCTTCGGCAAAATCTAAATCTGTAACACCTGACCGTCCAAAACGGCCCTAGATGTTACAGATTTAGATGAACCGAATGGCCGCCAACCTAACGTCTCGATCTGTAACATGTAGCGAGGAATTTGGCCTCTAACTGTTACAGATCGAGATGAACAGGCGGATGTTCGCACAATATCTTGATCTGTAACAACTACAAGGCTCAACAGGCTCTAACTGTTACAGATCGAGACAAAACGACCGACCAGACCCCAGATCACCATAAAGGCACCTGCCCCCTTTGTGGTGGTGGGGCGGTCGGCATAGAAAAAGTCCCCGCCGGGCGTGTGCTCGACGGGGACTCTGCCGTTTGATGGCTAGCGCTGTGGGTGATTACTCGCCCAGCAGGCTCTTGGTGATGGAAGCAGCGGCCTTCTTGCCGGCGCCCATCGCCAGAATGACCGTAGCGGCACCGGTGACGATGTCGCCGCCGGCCCAGATGCGGGGATCGGTGGTCTGGCCGGTCTCCTCGTCGGCGACGATGTAGCCCCACTTGTTGAGCTCCATCTTGCCGCCGATCTTGGCAGCGAAGGGGTTGGCGTTGGTGCCGATAGCCGAGATCGCGACGTCGCAGGGGATCTCTTCGATGGCGCCCTCGATGGGCACCGGGCGACGGCGGCCGGACTCGTCGGGCTCGCCGAGCTCCATCTTCTGGACCTTGACGGCGCACACGGAGCCGTCCTCGCCAGCGACAAACTCGAGCGGGGAGACGAGCGGTAGAACCTCGACGCCCTCGGCCTTGGCATGGTGCAGCTCAGCGCGACGGCAGGGCATCTCATCCTCGGTACGACGATAGGCGATGATGGCGTGCTCGGCGCCCAGGCGCTTGGCGGTACGGACGGCGTCCATAGCCACGTTGCCGCCACCAAAGACGACGACGTTCTTGCCGTGCTTGGTGGGGGTGTCGTACTCGGGGAACTTGTTGGCCTTCATCAGGTTCACGCGGGTGAGGTACTCGTTCGCGAAGAAGACGTTGGGCAGGTTCTCGCCGGGGACGTTGAGGAACTTGGGCAGGCCGGCGCCAGTCGCCACGTAGATGGCGTCGAAGCCCTGCTCGAACAGCTCCTCGGCCGTGGCCATGTTGCCCACGACGGAGTTGTACTCAAACTTGACGCCTATGTCCTCCAGGCCGTCAATCTCGCGCTTGACGACTGCCTTGGGCAGACGGAACTCGGGGATGCCGTAGACCAGCACGCCGCCGCCGGTAAAGAATGCCTCGAAGACGGTGACGTCAAAGCCGTTGCGGGCGAGCTCGCCGGCGCAGGTGATGCCGGACGGGCCGGAGCCGACGACGGCGACCTTCTTGCCGTTCTTGGGAGCCATCTTGGGCGTGGAGGCGAGCTCGGGGCGGTCACCCAGGAAGCGCTCGAGCTGGCCGATGGCCACGGGCTCGGACTTCTTACCACGGATGCACTTGCCCTCGCACTGGTTCTCCTGCGGGCAGACGCGGCCGCAGATAGCGGGAAGCATGGAGTCCTCGCGGATGGTATCGAGGGCGCCGCCGAAGTCCTTCGCGCGGATCTGCTCGATAAAGCGGGGAATGTTGATGTTGACGGGGCAGCCCTCAACACAGAACGGCTTCTTGCAGTTGAGGCAGCGCTCGGCCTCGGCCAGCGCCATCTCCTCGGTGAAGCCCTTGTCGACGGGGCGGAAGTCGCAGGCGCGCTCGGCAGCCGGCTCCTCGTTATCGGGGGTGCGGGGCGACTTCATATCGGCAACGAAACGACCGTTAACTAGTGGCATGCGCAGCTCTTTTCCTCATAGGCCTTGAGGGACTCGCCCTCTTCGGAACGGTAAGCGGCCTGGCGGGCACGAAGGTCATCCCAGTCGACCAGGGTGGCATCGAAGTCGGGGCCGTCGACGCAAGCGAACTTGGTCACGCCGCCCACCTCGACGCGGCAGCAGCCGCACATGCCGGTGCCGTCAACCATGATGGGGTTGAGCGACGCGGTGATGGGGGTGTCGTACTTCTGGGCGGTGAGGGTCGAGAACTTCATCATCGGAACGGGGCCGACGCAGAAGACCTGGCTCACGGCCTTGTCCTGCAGCAGACGCTCCAGCGGAGCGGTGACAACGCCCTGCTCGCCGTAGGAGCCGTCGTCGGTGGTGATGTGGATGTGGTCCTCGTCGAGGAGCTCGCGGAACTGGTCCTCCATGAGCAGGAGGTCCTTGGTGCGGGCGCCCATGATGGCGTGCACCTCGTGGCCGGTTTCGACCAGGTGCTTGGCGACCGGGAAGGCAATTGCCAGGCCGACGCCGCCGCCAATGACGGCGCAGGGGCCCTCGGCCATCTCGGTGGGAACGCCCAACGGGCCCACGACGTCGCGCAGCGACTCGCCGGCCTCGTAAGTGGACAGCATCTCGGTGGTCTTGCCGATCACCATGAAGATGAACTCGACCCAGCCCTCGTCGCCGTTCCAGCCGGCCAGGGTAAACGGGACACGCTCGCCCGTCTCGTTGGCGCGAACCATGAGGAACTGTCCAGCGTGCGCATGCTTGGCGATTGCAGGCGCCTCGATGCGGAACTTGAACACCTTCTCCGAGAACTGCGTCTTCTCCAGGATCTTATACATAGAACCCCTCTCTTGTTAGGGCGGCCGAACCGTGCCTCCACGGAAATGGACGGTAGCCCGAGTAAAACCGTACGCGCACAGGCGTTGTGCAGACATACGGTGCAAATTATACCCTCATGGACATGCTGTTTACGTGTGTCTTCGGCGGTTGGGAAAAGGGTTTATCCCGACCTACCAAAAAGGGACAGGTTTATTTTGGTCGGTTTTATCAGGCAAAACGGCAAAGGGGGCCGGCCTCGCGCATCGGTGGGGCCGGCCCCCTTTGGGGCGCTGCATATGTATGGCGGCGCAGGACTTATTGCGATGCGGCCGCGGCGGCGTTTTCGCATATAAAACCTGCCAAAATTAACATCCCTAAATGGTAGGTTTTAGTGCTTGCCGTTGGCGGAAGCGGCACCGTTTACGTGATCGCGGGCGTAGATTACGCCGTGGACGATGGCCAAACCGGCGGCATCTGCGGCGCGGGTGCAGGTGTCCTGGAAGCCCTCGGCCTCGCGGGCGCGCAGCTGCTTAAGCACATAGTCTGCGACGGCCATCTTGCCGGGAGGGTTGCCGATGCCGGTGCGGATGCGGCTGAAGTCGCGGCTGCCCATCTTGTCGATGATGGAACGCAGGCCGTTGTGGCCAGCATGGCCGCCGCCCACCTTAACACGCACGTCGCCGGCGGGAATATCGAGCTCGTCGTGGATTACGAGCAGCTCCTCGGCCTTGATCTTGTACTCGCGGCAGAGCTTGGAGATGGGGCCGCCCGAGGTGTTCATGAATGACTGCGGCTTGACCAGCACAATCTGGCGTTTGCCGCCCTCTTCCTCGGCATCGTTGATATTGATGAGCGCGACCTCGGCACCGGCCTGATTTTTCCAATACGTGACACCGGCCTGACGGGCCAGCTCGTCGATTGCCTTAAAGCCGGCGTTGTGGCGGGTCTCGGCATATTCCTCGCCCGGGTTGCCAAGCCCGGCAACCATGCGAATCTTAAGCGGCTGTGCAGCTGCCATGTTCATCCTTTCGTTGATTTGTCGCCTGCTATGGTGAGCGACCCTGTTGCCGCTGTCAAATGGAGGGCAATTGAGGTGAGTTGAGGGCGTTTGAGCGGTTGCAGGAAACCGGGGTGGACAGTTAGTTCAGATTTGTATAAAGCAAGAGGCTCTCGGCTGCCAAAATCGGAGACATGGAGCCGTTTCGGTGCTTTGGGGCGCACGTTTTGCGCTATTTCGAAGCCATTCGAGCCTTTAAATGAGGTGATTGGCCCCGAGATGGCAGCAAAGCGCCTTGAAATAAGCCGTCTGTTTATACAAATCTGAACTAACTGTCCAGCCTTGCTCGGCGATGTTGTCGAGATACGCTTTCTAGACCGGCGCGAGGCCGATTCCGGCCCGAAGGGCGTTGAGCCATGCGGCTTGACGTTTGCGATAACCCTTGATGCGATAGCGGAACCGAACCCCAGCGAGTCGATGCATCATTTGTGCGAAGGCTTCGAGCGCAACAAGGTCTTTCATTTGGTCGCGATTGATAACCAGGACGTGGATGCCCATTGCCTTGAGTCCATTATTTCGATTGCCATCGTGGATGCGAGCATTTTGAAGCTCATGCCCAATTCCGTTGTATTCGTTGTCGACTCCGGCTGCCGGGCAATATAGGTCGCAGATGGCATAGGGGATGCCTGAGGACATGTTGACCGCAAGAGTGTCGAAGTCGATTCGATGGTTGAGTAGCAGGCCTCCCATGGGCAGGCTGCAGCATCCGAATCCGCCAAAGCGCATGGGCGCGCCCAGGACGGCGAACATTAAGGACTCCGCTGGGGATGCGGATCCTGCTCGGGCGAGTCTGACGGCCGTGCGAAACGAGGCGTAGGAGCTACTTTTGGCAAACTGTGCGACTGCCTCGAGCTCATTTATGGTTGTGGCAGGCTCGCATTTGTAGTGCGCCTGTTCGTAGCGGGTTTCGTCTTGCTTTCCGGGTGCCGGCTGGCCGCCATGACAATCAAGATCGTCCATCGCTTCGGAGCTACCGGCCTTGGGCCACGTGTCGTCGTGGGCGATGGGGTTGGTTATCTCGGGCGGAAGGGAGTAGGACCCCAGCAGCTCCATGAGAAGCATCAGGACTTTGGCTACAGGCTCATTCCTAGAGCACAACATGGCTGTCATGGCGGGAGACGTTGCGTAGATGTCAGCTTCGATGTGCATGATTGCTTCCGCGGGAAGCGGGGCGGTGACGCTGTGCTGGAGAAGACGTCCGTCGGGCCGTCTGTTGTTGCCGCCGGCAACAAGGAGATCTAGGCGCTCGGAGTCGTCTTCGCTCCAGGCGTCAAGCATCGCAAGAGCTACAAAGTCTATGGCGTCCTTGTTGGGAACACAACTTGCAAGGGCTTGTGCCTGTTGCCTGTCATCGATGATGCCCCACGGAAGCGCAGAGTACGCCCGTCGAGCGCGGCGAATTGCGCGGAGGGCGGAGAAATGTGAGATCACAGTGGTCATAGCTATAAAGTACTAAGCCGTCGGCGAAATGATGCAGCCGTGGCGTTCTTTTCGCTCAAAGGGGCGTCGTGCGCCGCAGACGGTAGCAGATCGTGCGAGGGGCCTTGAAAAAGCGGGGCTCAGGGCGCTTGTTTGACCTTGGAGGCATGGATCGAGATAGGTGTTGGACAGTTAGTTCAGATTTGTATAAGGCGATTGAAGCGTTCCGCCATTGTCGAAGGGTTCGGTGGGCAAAATAGAGTGAATGGCATAGTGAAGAGGTAGCGCACAGAGATGTGGTGTAAGAGGCGGGGCATGCCCCGCCTCCGCCCTT
>UQTN01000008.1 GCA_900543945.1 uncultured Collinsella sp.
CAAGGGTCACGCCCTCGTCTCCGCCTCCACCCTCGAGGCCGAGTTCAAGGGCACGACCACCAGTACCAAGGAGGCTGCCGAGAAGGTCGGTAAGCTCGTGGGCGAGCGCGCCCTCGAGGCCGGCATCAAGACCGTTTCCTTCGACCGCGGTGGCCGCGTCTACCATGGTCGCGTCAAGGCCCTCGCCGACGGTGCTCGCGCCGCCGGTCTCGAATTCTAGGAGGTAAGAGCATGGCTCGTAATCAGCAGAAGCAGCAGCGCGAGGCCTCCGAGTTCGAGGAGCGCGTCGTTTACATCAACCGCGTGTCGAAGACCGTCAAGGGTGGTCGTCGCATGAGCCTCGTCGCTCTCGTCGTCGTTGGCGACGGCAAGGGTAACGTCGGCGTTGGCATGGGCAAGTCCGCTGAGGTGCCCCTGGCCATCTCCAAGGCGTCTCTCGATGCCAAGAAGAACATGTTCCACGTGCCGGTGACCGAGCAGGGCACCATCCCGCACGAGGTTCTCGGCCACTTTGGTGCCGGCCGCATCATCATCAAGCCCGCTGTCGAGGGTACCGGCGTTATCGCCGGCGGCGCTGTGCGTCCCCTCTTTGAGCTTGCTGGCATCAAGAACGTCCTGTCCAAGTCCCTCGGTACCGACAACGGCCTCAACATCATCAAGGCTGCCGTCGAGGGCCTCAAGGAGCTCTCCAGCCCTGAGGACGTCGCGGCTCGCCGTGGCCTGACGGTCTCCGAGATGTTCGTCGGTAAGGAGAACTAAGCATGGCTGACACCATCAAGATCAAGCAGGTCCGCAGCACCAACGGTTGCAAGCAGGACCAGGTCCGTACTGTCCGTGCCCTCGGTCTCCACAGGATCCGCGAGGTTCGCGAGATTGCTGACAACGAGTCCGTCCGCGGCATGATCTTCAAGGTCAAGCACCTTGTCGAGATTGTAGAGGAGTAGCAAATGCAGCTTCACGATCTTACTCCCGCGCCCGGTTCCACCAAGAACCGTAAGCGCGTCGGCCGTGGCAATTCTTCGGGTCACGGCACCACTTCTGGCCGCGGCCAGAAGGGCCAGGGTTCCCGCTCTGGTGGCACCAAGGGTGCCGGCTTCGAGGGTGGCCAGACTCCGCTGGCTATGCGCCTGCCCAAGCTTCCGGGCTTCCGCAACCCCCGTCGTATCGAGTACACCGCTGTTAACGTTGAGCGTCTCGAGCGTAAGTTCGAGGACGGCGCTGTAATCGACGGTGCCGCTCTTAAGGCCGCTCGCATCACCAAGAGCGAGTTCGAGCCCGTCAAGGTGCTCGGCAATGGTGAGCTCACCAAGAAGTTCACGGTCAAGGTCGACAAGGTCAGCGCTTCTGCGCAGGCCAAGATCGAGGCCGCTGGCGGAAAGGTCGAGCTGCCGTGCTAAATGGTCTTAAGAATGCTTTCCGCATCAAAGAATTGCGCGAAAAGATTCTTTTTACCATAGCTATGCTCGTCGTGTACCGCATTGGTGCGCACGTTCCTGTGCCCGGCATTCCCTTCCAGGGGATGCTGGGCCTTTTCTCGACCGATAACAATTCGGTCGCCGCAGGTGCTATGGCCCTCCTGAATCTTTTCTCTGGCGGCGCGTTGAGCTATGTGTCGGTGTTTTCGCTGGGCATCATGCCTTACATCACCAGCTCGATCATCCTCCAGATGCTCCAGGCCGTCGTGCCTTCCCTGCATGAGCTTGCCCGCGAGGGCGAGGTCGGTCAGACCAAGATTACGCAGTATTCGCGTTACCTCACCCTGGCTCTGGCAATCCTCAACTCCGTGGGTTACCTCTTCCTCTTTAAGAGCTTCGGCATCAGCTTCAATGGCGCCGGCGCTCCCGAGATCATCTTCGACCTCATGATCGTCGGTACGCTCACCGCAGGCGCTATGCTGATCATGTGGATTGGTGAGCTCATCACCCAGCGCGGTATCGGCAATGGCATGTCGCTGATCATCTTTGCGAACATCATGGCCGGTCTGCCGCAGGCGATCTTCTCCAGCACCGAGGGCAATGCCGGTGGCATCATCACCATGGTGATCATCTGCGCCATCATCCTGCTGGTTATCCCGCTGATTGTTTTCCTTGAGCGCGGCCAGCGCCGCATCCCGGTCTCTTACGCCAAACGCGTCGTGGGCCGTCGCATGATGGGTGGCCAGACCACCTACCTGCCCATCAAGGTCAACACCGCGGGTGTCGTGCCGATCATCTTCGCTTCGGCGCTGCTGTACTTCCCGGCTCAGATTGCCGTGTTCTTCCCCGGCATCGGCTGGATTCAGGCAGTTGCCTCCGCGCTTTCGACCGGTTGGCTCAACTGGGTGCTTAACGTTGTCCTCATCGTGTTCTTTGCATACTTCTACACCTCCATGGTGTTCAACCCCGATGACACGGCCGATAACCTTAAGAAGCAGGGCGGCTTTATTCCGGGCGTGCGTCCGGGTAGGGCTACCGCGGCCTACATCAAGAACGCGCTCAACAAGATCACGCTTCCCAGCGCTGTCTTTTTGGCGCTCATCGCCATCGTGCCTTCGATCATCTTCTCCTTCACGGGTAACCATCTGATCCAGGCTTTTGGCGGAACGTCCATCCTCATCATGGTCGGCGTCGTGCTCGACACGGTCGATAAGCTCGAAGGCCAGATCAAGATGTATGATTACGATGGATTCTTTAAATAGGCTAGAGGAGGATTGCTCATGAACCTCGTATTGCTCGGAGCTCCGGGTGCCGGTAAGGGCACCGTCGCACAGGAGCTCGTCGCCGAGTTTGGCGTCGCCCACATTTCCACGGGCGACCTGCTGCGTGCTGCCGTCAAGGGCGGCACCGAGCTTGGTATTCAGGCTAAGAAGTACATGGACGCTGGCGAGCTCGTTCCCGACCAGCTCGTGATCGACCTTGTCAAGGAGCGCCTTGCCGCCGATGACGCCCAGCAGGGCTTCATTCTCGACGGCTTCCCGCGCAACACCGCCCAGGCTGTGACGCTCGATTCCGAGCTCTCCGCCATGGGTCGCGAGATCGATTGCGCCCTTCTGGTCGATGTGGCCCCCGAGGTCATTATCGATCGTCTGTCTTCGCGTCGCACCTGCCGCGCCTGCGGTTACACCGGCACTGCTGCCGATGCTACCTGTCCCAAGTGCGGTGGCGAGATGTATCAGCGCGACGACGACAAGCCCGAGACCATCAAGAACCGTCTCGACGTCTACGAGAAGTCCACGAGCCCGCTCGTCGACTACTATCGTGGCCAGGGTCTGCTCAAGTCGGTCAACGGTGACCAGGCTCGCGAGACCGTGTACGGGGATGTCAAAGAGGCTCTCGGTCTATGATCAAGATTAAGTCTGCAACGCAAATCGAGCAGATGAAGAAGGCAGGAGCGCTATCTAAGATGGCGCTCCGCCACGTTGGAGCCATGGTGCGCCCTGGTGTTTCGACCTTTGAGCTCGATCAGCTCGCGGAGCAGATTATCCGTATGCATGGCGGCACCCCGGCCTTTAAGGGTTACGGCGGGTTTCCCGGTACCATTTGCGCATCGATTAACGATGCCGTGGTCCACGGCATTCCCAACCCCGACATGATCCTGCGCGATGGCGATATCATTTCCATCGATACGGGAGCCGTTGTCGACGGTTGGGTCGGCGATAATGCTTGGACGTTTTTTGTCGGCACACCCACGCCCGAGGCCAAGGCCCTGTGCGAGGTTACGCGCGATTGCCTTAAGGCTGCCATCGAGCAGGCTGTTCCCGGTAACCATATCGGGGACGTCGGTTATGCCGTTCAGTCCCTCGCCGAGTCTCACGGTTACGGCGTGCTTCGCGACTATGTGGGCCATGGCATTGGCCGCGTGATGCACGAGGACCCCAACGTTCCTAACTATGGAAAGAAGGGGAGGGGCGTTCGCCTCCAGGCTGGCATGGTCATTGCCATCGAGCCGATGGTTACGATGGGTTCCAACCATGTGAGCACGGGCTCCGACGGTTGGATTGTTACGACCAACGACCACCTGCCCGCCGCGCACTACGAGAACACCGTCGCCATTACCAATGACGGTCCGGTGATTCTCACCACCGACGCGCAAGGTGCTTGGTGTTCGCTCCAAGGCGGAGAAATGTAACAAGTTTCATTTAGTTGTGGAGCCATTACGAAGTTATTACGATGCGTGCATACGTGTTGTAGAATACTCAATCGCTGTCGTTTTCTAGAGAAAGATGATTGCTTGTGAAGAAGGAAGACGCAATTGAGCTCGAGGGTACGGTTAAGGAACCGCTGCCCAACGCCATGTTTAAGGTCGAGCTCGAGAACGGTCATTCGGTTCTGTGCAACATTTCTGGCAAGATCCGAATGAATTACATCCGTATTCTCCCCGGTGACAGGGTTGTCGTGGAGCTTTCCCCGTACGACCTGACCCGCGGCCGCATCACCTATCGCTACAAATAGCGGCACGCATACACGCACTCCATTTCCGACTGCAGGCTTAGCTCAACCTACGGTCGGATTGTGTGTGAAGACCAGCCATAGTTTTAAACGCCTGCGGCTGGGCGAGTAGATAGTAGGGAAGTAGTTTGAGCGCTACCGAAAGGAAGAACGATGAAGGTACGTCCTTCGGTCAAGAAGATGTGCGATAAGTGCAAAATCATTAGGCGCCATGGCAAGGTCCTCGTTATTTGCGAGAACCCCCGTCATAAGCAGCGTCAGGGTTAAGAGAGGAGACTACGTTGGCCCGTATTAATGGTGTCGACCTCCCGCGTGAGAAGCGCGTTGAGATCGGTCTGACCTACATTTACGGCATCGGCCGCACCACTGCGACGAAGATCTGCGTCGAGTGCAACGTTAACGTGGATACGCGCGTTAAGGACCTCACCGAGGATGAGGTTAACGCCATCCGCGATTATATCGATAAGAACCAGATCATGGTTGAGGGCGACCTCCGCCGTGAGCGCAACCAGAACGTCAAGCGCCTTATGGACATCGGCTGCAACCGCGGCCTTCGTCACCGCAAGGGCCTCCCGGTCCGCGGCCAGCGCACCCACACTAACGCTCGTACCCGCAAGGGCCCGAAGCGTCAGATCGGTGCTAAGAAGAAGAAATAAGGAGCGCTAGATAGATGGCTACTGCTAAGAAGAACGTTCGCGCTGCCCGTCTGAAGCGCGCGGACCGTAAGAACATTTCCGTGGGCCAGGCTCACATTCGTTCTACGTTCAACAACACGATCGTTTCGATCACCGATCCCCAGGGCAACGTCATTTCCTGGAAGTCGGCTGGCCAGGTGGGCTTCAAGGGCTCCCGTAAGTCCACGCCGTTCGCTGCCCAGATGGCTGCCGAGGCTGCTGCCAAGCAGGCCATGGAGCACGGTATGAAGAAGGTTTCCGTCTTCGTCAAGGGCCCCGGCTCCGGTCGTGAGACCGCCATCCGCTCCCTCCAGGCTGCTGGCCTCGAGGTCTCGAGCATCCAGGACAAGACCCCCATCCCGCACAACGGCTGCCGCCCCAAGAAGCGTCGCCGCGTGTAACTGAAAGGATCGTATCAATATGGCAATCGACAGGACTCCTGTTCTTAAGCGCTGCCGTCAGCTCGGGATCGATCCCGCTGAGCTCGGTTACAGCAGCAAGAAGGAATCTATCCGTCAGCCCAAGCGCCGTCGCAAGGAATCTGAGTACGGCATGCAGCTGCGCGAGAAGCAGAAGGTCAAGTTCATCTACGGCGTTCTGGAGAAGCAGTTCCACGGCTACTTCAACAAGGCCCGCAAGATGAACGGCGTCACCGGTGAGAACCTCATGATCATCCTTGAGTCTCGCCTCGACAACGTCGTCTTCCGTCTTGGCTTCGCCCGTACCCGCAAAGAGGCTCGTCAGTCCGTCCGTCACGGTCACTTCACCGTGAACGGCAAGCGCGTGGACATCCCGTCCTACCGCGTCAAGGCCGGCGACGTCGTCGCTGTCGGCGAGAAGTTCCGTGACCTCCTCCCCATCAAGGAGGCCCTGATTTCCTCCGAGCGCTTTGAGGTCCCTGGCTGGCTCGAGGTCGATATCGAGAAGCTGTCTGGTAACGTGCTCGCTCTGCCGACGCGTGAGCAGATCAGCGGTGATATCAACGAGCAGCTCATCGTCGAGCTCTACTCTAAGTAGTCCATCCGGGCTGCTGAGGCTGGAGGTAATACATGTCAGAATTCATTAGGCCTCAGGTTCAGGTCGAAGAGATCAACGAGACGTCTGCTCGTGTCTCCGTCGAGCCGCTCGAGCGTGGTTACGGCGATACGCTGGGTAACTCCCTTCGTCGCGTTCTTCTGTCCTCGCTCGAGGGTGCCGCCGTCGAGGCTATTCAGATCGATGGTGCGCAGCACGAGTTCATGACCATCCCTAACATGGTCGAGGATGTCACCGACATCGTCCTGAATGTCAAGGGTCTTGTCTTCAGGGCTCTCGGCACGACCGACGAGGCGACCGCCACCATCTCGGTTGACGGCCCCTGCGAGGTCACCGGTGCGGACTTCTTTATTCCGTCCGAGTTTGAGCTGGTCAACCCCGAGCAGCACATCGCTACGCTCACCGAGGGTGGCCATCTCACCATGAGCATGCGCATCGGCTATGGCCGCGGCTATGTTTCTGGCGAGGCCAACAAGCGCGACAACGATCCCATCGGTGTGATCCACGTCGACTCGCTGTACTCGCCGGTTTCCCGTTGCGCCAAGCTCGTTGAGGCTTGCCGTGTCGGTCAGCACACCGACTACGACCGCCTTGTCCTCGAGATCGAGACCAACGGCTCCATCGCCCCGCGCGACGCCGTGGTCCAGGCTGCCAATATCATCAACCAGCATATGGCCGCCTTTATGAACCTTGCCGAGACCCCCGAGGTCGAGGAGGAGGCTTCGATCTTCGCTCCCGAGGTCACCAACGACAACGCCGAGCTGGACAAGCAGATCGAGGATCTGGACCTTTCCGTCCGTTCCTACAACTGCCTTAAGCGCGCCAGCATTCACTCGGTCCGTCAGCTCGTTGAGTTCTCGGAGAACGATCTGCTCAACATCCGTAACTTCGGTGTTAAGTCGATCGAGGAAGTGAAGGACAAGCTTGAGTCCATGGGCCTGAGCCTGAAGGCTTAATGCTTCGCATATTTGAGGAGAAACTAGACCATGCGTCACAACGTTAAGAAGGGCCTGAAGCTCGGCACCGATGCGAGCCACACCAAGGCCATGAAGAAGAGCCTTGCTAAGGCCCTCTTCGAGAACGACCGCATCAAGACCACCGAGACCCGCGCTAAGGCGCTGCGTTCGGTCGTCGATCCGATCATCACCTGGGCCAAGAAGGGCGACCTGCACTCTCGTCGTCTGGCTATCGCCAAGCTCGGCGATAAGCAGCTCGTTGCCGAGATCTTCGACAAGGCTGCTCAGGGCATGTGGCAGGACCGCAACGGCGGTTACACCCGCATCATGAAGCTCGGTAATCGTAAGGGCGATAACGCTCCCATCGTTATCATGGAGCTCGTCACCGAGCCTTGCACGCCTAAGGCTAAGAAGGCTGCTCCGGCCCCCAAGAAGGCCGCTGCTCCCAAGAAGGTCGAGGCTGTCGAGGAGACTGCTGCCGAGGAGACCGCTGAGTAGACATTCCGTCTGCATAGGCTATATTCGAGGGGTACGTTCGCGTACCCCTCTTTTTTTGTCGCGATACCGTTGCTTGTTTGTTGGGAGCGCCCATGACCGCGCCGTTTGATTTCAATTCGATTTCCGAGCTTGACGCTACACTCGTATTTCGCGTGGCCTATGATGGCTCGTCGTATAGCGGATTTGCCGAGCAGCCGGGACAGACGACGGTTGCGGGTGAGCTACGTCGAGCCATCGAGACGCTGCTTCGCCGTCCGGTCAATCTGACGTGCGCTGGGCGTACCGATGCCGGCGTGCATGCCGTGGCCCAGTACATCAGCGTGCCCGTAACGGACGCTGAGCTCGCTTGTACGCGCCGTAGGTGGCTGCGGGCTATGGATGCCCTGCTGCCCAAAGATATCGCCATTAACGAGGTCTACAAGGCCCGTAAAGGCTTTTCTGCGCGTTTTGACGCGCGTTCCCGTACGTATACATACCGCATTGCTGATCGAGATGCGCGCCCTGTGCTGTCCCGCGGTGCCGTGTGGTGGCATCGCTATCCCTTGGATGTTGAGGCTATGTCTGCTGCCTGCCCCGCACTGCTGGGCGAGCAGGACTTTAAAAGCTTTTGCAAGGTCGCTTCGGCCGTTGGCAAGCCCACGCATCGCTGCGTGATGCGTGCCGAATTTGGCCATGAGGTTGCGTTTGGCGAGGACATCCTGACGTTCACCATCGAGGGCAATGCGTTTCTGCATTCGATGGTCCGTACGATCGTGGGCACGCTTGTCGAGATTGGCATGCATCGCCGTGAACCCGAGTGGATGCGCGAGGTTATCGATGCTTGCGACCGCACCGCTGCGGGCCCCACGGCTCCTGCCTGCGGCCTTACGTTTATGGGCGTGGATTACGATCCCGCCGAGCTTGTCGTGCTCGACTAGGGTAGGGCTCGACGTGTCGTGCGTCGACACCTGTCATCTGTGGGCTGCGCGTGTGCAACATCTGTTCTTGGCGTGCAATGCAACCGGTGTCTCATTGCTTTTATTGCCGGGGTGTACCATGAACCACGGTTTGATTCATTGCTGTCGAGAGGACGGATAATTTGGTTCGACGTGGCTCGCATCCGCGACTTTCGGTGATCCTTGTGGTAGAAGGTTCGCCCAGCTATGCGATGCGTGCGCTCGAGAGTATCCAGAACCAAGACCTCTACGATTTGCAGATTGTCGTTGTCTGTCGCGATACTGCGCCCGGTGTGCGCCACTCGCTTCAAGTTGCTGCCGACAGGGACATCCATATTGATTTGATTGACGTCGAGGACGCGACGCGCGGCGCGTGTCTTCGTGCCGGTTTTGCTGCCTCGCGCGGCTCTCAAATCATCGTCATGAACGCCGATGAGTGGTTTGCTCCGCAATCCCTTTCCAAGATGGTCGATATCGCGTGCGATACTGCGGCAGACATAGTGTTCCCCACGGTGTCGCTCGACCGCTATGATGCACATCGAGAGCGCCATTCGCGCGTCTTGGATGCTACTCATATTTCCATTGATAGCAAATCTTCGATGGTGGCCGGGCTGCCTCAGTTGATTTTAGGCGGCCTAGTCGTTCAGACCTCTGGCGTGATGTATAGTCGTCCGCTGTTTGAGGCATGCCTGTCGCACGGCAAGGCGTACCGTACGGTTGAGTTTATGGTGTGCGCGCTCTCGCAGGCGCAGCGCGTCTCCGGATGCGGCGACGCTTGTTTCCACACGGTAGCGCCTAAGCTTACAGACGCCTTTGATCCCACCATGTATGCCAAGGTATCCGATGACACCCGAGCGCTCGACGAGCTTGCGGACTCACTCTCGGAAGCAGATAGCGGTGGTCGGCTCAAGCTGGCAAGCCAAAAGTTCTACTTTGCCGGACTGGTCGCCTGCATCGAGAATTTGTGTCTGAGCCCGCATGGGGTGTCGTCAATCGAGCGTTCCGCCCGCATGCGTGATATGCTCGAGGCGCCTCGAACCCGTCAGATGGTCGCCGCGCTCAAGGACAACCATCGGGGACTCGGTCTGTTGTTTGGGCCGATCGCCAGCGCTAAGCCCGCGCGCTGCGTGATGTGTACGCATCTGGCAGCTTTTCTTAACCGGACGGGCGCAAAACCCGCCTAAACGGCTCATTACGAAACAAACTTGCATAGAATTGTTTCGAAATGCGTTCTTATACACAAAAGCCTTCAAATAGCGCTAAACTATTCAAACACTGATTGATTGTCTCCGCCATCTTTTGGAGTGAGGGTTTGTATGGCTAAAAAACGCAATGGGCGCCAGGATGCCATTAGAGATATTGTGCGCAATAAGGATGTCCGCACGCAGCGCGTGCTGGTCGATGAGCTCCGTGCTATGGGCTTTGATTGCACGCAGGCGACTGTCTCTCGCGATATTGCCGATATGGGGCTGCGTAAGCTCCCTGAGGGCATCTATGTTCTGGCAGAGGACCTGCACCTGCAACGTATGGTTTCCGAGCTCGTAACGGGCGTTCTGCGTACTGATAATCTGGTTATGATCAAGGCTCAGCCTGGCACGGCTTCCGGCATCGCCGCCGCCGTTGATGCGGCAGAGTTGCCCGATGTGCTTGGCTCGCTTGCCGGCAACGATACGATTTTGGTTATTGCCCAGACGGCCGAGGACGGCGAGCGTCTCGAGGCGCTGATCAATAAGTTGAGCAATTCTCGCAAGTAGGCGTGCGGGTCGTGCGTTCGGCATTGTGTGCGCTGACATAGTGGCTTGTAAGGGGTATCGACGTTGGTCGGTACCCCCTTTTTGTTTGCCGGTATAAAGACCGCCCTCCAGGTCGTTTCAAACTAAAAGGCCCCGAGCAGTTCAATAAGCTGCTCGGGGCCTTGTTGGCTTTAGTCGCGTACTTCTTAGCCGACCGTATCGTCAGGCGTGGGCGAGGGGTCTGGAGTGGGCGTAGGCGTAGGCGTGCCGCCATCGCCGCCGGTCGAACCACCAGTGGAGCCGCCCGTCGAGCCACCGGTCGTACCGGTGCCGCCGGTGGTGTCGCCGCCCGTGGTCTCGGTGGTCGTGGTCGTCGTGGTAGTCGTTGTGGTGGTTTCCTCTTCCTCTTCGTCCTCGTCCTTGTCCTTGTCGTCGTTCTCCGACTTCTTGGTGTTGTTGGTGCCGTAGAACTTCCAGACGCTGTTGTTCTTGTAGGTGGGCGCCGTTCCGGTCGCAAACTCCTCGCGCTCGGTACCGGTCAGAACGGTGTTCATAAACCGCTTAAAGACAGGCAGGTTGGTGCTGTCGCCCAGCAGGTCCGTGCCGTACTTTTGGATGGGGATCTCGCCCGCGGAATAGCCGGTCCACAGGGCGCATGCCAGCTGCGGGGTATAGCCGCAGAACCACAGGTTGGTGGTGTTGTCGGTGGTGCCCGTCTTGCCAGCATAGGGCTGGTTGACACTCAGGGCGCCGGCAGCACCCGTACCGCTGCCCTTCATGACGCCGGACAGAACATCGGTGACCGCGGCGGCCTCGCCCTCGGTAAGCACCTGTGAGGGATTGTCGGTGTGCTGGTACAGCACCGAACCGGTACGAGAGTCAATCTCGGTGATGGCGATCGGCTGGCGATAGTAGCCGCCGTTGGCAAACGTCGCGTAGGCGGCGGCCATCTCGAGCGGCGAGATCGAGCCGGTGCCGAGGGTCATGACGGGAACGTCCTCGATGTTGTCCTTGGCGGGGTCGATGCCGAGCTTTTTGACGAGCGAGATGATCTTGCTGTTGCCGACGGCTTCCGCCACCTGGATGTAGCCGGTGTTGGAGGAGTATGCCGTCGCCTGCTTAAGCGTGATGTTGCCATAGCTCTGGTTGGCGTAGTTTTGTACCTCGGTTGTGGTGCCCTTGGCCTTGAGCGGCGAGTTGCAGTTGAGGGTGACGTTGGGGTTCATGCCGTTTTGGATGGCAGTTGCCAGCGTAAAGGCCTTAAAGGTGGAGCCGACGGGACGCTTGGCCGTGGCATGGTTTACGTGGTTCTCGTCGGCGTTGTAGTCGTAGCCGCCCACCATGCACTTGATGTAGCCGGTCTTGGGGTCGACGACGACCATGCCCATGTCCAGGCCGTCAAGCGAGAGCGTGTCGAGCTGCTCGCGGACGGCATTCTCTGCCACCTGCTGCATCGTGGGGTCGATGGTGGTCTTGACGGTCAGGCCGCCCTTAAAGAGCACGTCGGTCGAGAACTCCTGCTCCAGTAGCTGCTTGACGTAGGAGACAAAGTAGGGCTGCGAGTATACGTCGACGCCGCTGCCCGAGATTTCGGTCACGTTGAGGGTGATGGGCTCGGCCTGTGCGGCATCGTGCTCCTCCTGGGTGATGTGGCCCAGGCGCAGCATGTTGTCGAGAACCTTGTTGCGGCGAGACAGTGCCAGATCGGGGTTGACCGTGGGGTCGTACTGCGAAGGCGAGTTGGGAAGGCCGATGAGCAGCGCGGCCTCGCTGAGGGTGAGGTCGGCGGCGCTCTTGGACAGATAGGTCTCGGCTGCGGCCTCGATGCCGTAGGCGCCGTGGCCGTAATAGATGGTGTTGAGGTACATCATGAGGATCTCGTCTTTGGAGTACATGTCCTCCATCTTGATGGCGATGTAGGCCTCGCGCACCTTACGCTCAATGGTCGAGTCGAACTGCTCCTCCTGCAGGATGGTGTTGCGCACAAGCTGCTGGGTGATAGTCGAGGCGCCTTCGTGCCCGCCACCGAGGGTTGCCACCGCAGCACGCGCGATACCCCACAGGTCGATACCGCCGTGCTCGTAGAAGCGCTCGTCCTCGACGTCAACGGTGCCCTGCAGCACGTAGGGGGAGACCTCGTCCTTGGTGATAGACTTGCGGTTTTGCGTGTAGAAGCTCGCGATCTTGTTGCCGTTGCAGTCGACGATCTCGGTGGGCTCGCTCACCAGATACGCGTTGGCGTCGGTGTAGTCGGGCAGATCGGACAGCCAGCGGTTGACGTTGCCGACCATGCCGATGCCAAATGCCACGCCCGCAATCAGCAGAAAGCCCAAAAACGAGAGCAGGATTATGGGCAGAGCATGCGTCTTTGAACGGCTGCGTCCCTGTCGTTGGCGAGGACCCATATATTGACCTCCAGGTATGTCGTGCCGGACGGTGGATGTGCCGTCGGGGCAGGATGGACATAAGTTATTACACGATAAACCAAACGGGGCGCGCGAGGCCTCGTGTATGCTGGAAGACGGCATTTTTCAGAGTGAATGCATACCTTGGTAAGGAGTTTGTCGATGGCGATTCGGACGATGGGGCCGAGCGGACAATACGAGACTGGATTGGATGCTGCCGGTGCGGCGCTGCCCGAGCTGCTGGCGCCGGCGGGCGGACTCGACCAGATGCTTGCGGCCATCGCCGCGGGTGCCGATGCCATCTATGCGGGGTTGGGCGGCTTTAACGCCCGTGTGAGCGCCCATGGCTTTACGGATAACGAGTTTGCGCGCGGCTGCGCCGTGGCGCATGCCCATGGCGTGCGTGTGTACGTAACGCTCAACGTGTTCGTGTTTGACGATGAGTTGTCCGACGCGGTGGCGTTGGGAGCTCATGCACTGGAGCTGGGCGCCGATGCTCTGATTGTCGCCGATGCCGGGTTGGCCTGCGCGCTGCGCGCGGCGATTCCCGGGGTCGAGATTCACCTGTCCACGCAGGCGGGCGCTCATAGCGAGGGTGCCGTGCGGCTTGCCGCCGATGAGCTGGGGGTCGAGCGCGTGACGACGGCACGCGAGCTGACGGTCGACGAGATTGCGGCGCTATGTGCCACGGGCGTGCCCATCGAGGTATTCTGCCACGGTGCGATTTGCATCGGCTATTCGGGGGCGTGCGAGTTCTCGGCCTTGCGGCGTGGGCGCTCGGCGATGCGCGGCGACTGCACGCAGCCGTGCCGTCTGGCGTACGACCTAGTGGACGAGGCGGGGCAGAGTGTTGTTGCCGTCGAGGGAGACCGCCTGCTTTGTCCGCGTGACTATCTGGGTATCGCGCACCTGCCCGAGCTTGTTGCCACCGGCGTGGCATCGCTCAAGATCGAGGGACGCATGAAGAATCCCGATTACGTATTCAACGTGGTGAGGGTGTGGCGTCGGGCACTCGATATGCTGTGCGACGGCGCGTGGGACTCCGGTGCCGTGGAAGAGCTTGAACGCGAGCTGGGAAGGTCGTTTAACCGTGGGTTTACCGATGCTTACCTGCGGGGTCGTTCGGGTGCCGAGCTCATGAGCTTTGAGCGCGCGATCAACCAGGGCGTGCGCGTGGGGCGCTTGGTCGCTGTGGGCCACGAAGAGGTGACCGTTGAGCTCGATGCCGCCGTGGCGGCGGGCGATACGCTCGAAATCCGATTTTACCCGGGTGCCGACGCGCGTCCCGATGTGCCCAAGCGCTGGCCACAGGTGCCTTGCCCCGTGGATGCCGCTGCGGGGGAGCGCATCGTCGTGCATTGCAAACGTAAGGTGGACGCGGGCTGCGAGGTCTATCTGATTCGCAGCGCCGGCGTGTTGGATCAGACGGCGGCGGTGTTGGAGCGCATGCGGGCCGAGGCGGATGCGATTGCGCCCGTTGCGCGTGCCGTTGAGGTGCTGCCCTTTGAGGGCGCTGCGGTGGATGGCGGTGCGTCGACGGAGTTGGCGGGGTCGGCGGGGCCGGCAAAGCGCGAGGATTTTGCTCGTATGGTCTTTGCCTGGGAGCTGATGGATGTGGGTCCGCGCGATGAGCGAGATCTGTCCGATACAACGGTGGTGCTCGACGAAGTGTGCCGCGCGGGCGACGCCGAGCGGACTCGGGCGCTTATGCAGCGTGCCGGGCGCGTCGTCTGCCGCAATCTGGGACAAGTGGCGATGGCCCGCGAGCTGGGCACAACGTTTGACGTGGCGGCGCCGGTGTTCTGTGCCAATCGGGCCACGCTTACCTGGCTGCGCGGACTCGGTGCGGGGCGGGTGTGCTTGTCGGCCGAGTTGCTCGGCAATGATGCGGAGCGTGTTGCCGAACTTGCCGCTTGCCCCGGTGTCTTGGGGCCTGTCGATGCCGACCGTCCTGAGCTCATGGTGTGCGAGCACTGCTTGCTGACTGCCGAGGGCGCCTGCGCCACGGATGCAACGGGGCAGGTCCGTTGCCGTGACTGCTCGCGCCGTCAGCAGGCACGCTTTTTGGTCGAACGTGACGGCACGCGTTTGCCGGTCGTTATCGACGCGTGCGGCAGGACGAGGATTTTCCTGTCGTAGGTGCCGCGTCGCGCTGTTTTGGTTATTATTAGTGGGTTTATGAACTTCCAGCACCGCCGTATCCGGTGAGGGTGCTATAGCAAAAGGAGGATACCCAATGCTGTCTGTTGACGAGCAAATGCGTATCATCACCTCGGGTGCAGCGCAGATCGTCCCCGAGGCCGACCTTCGCAAGAAGCTTGAGAAGGGCGAGCCCCTCAACATCAAGCTCGGCGTCGATCCCACCAGCCCCGACCTGCACCTGGGCCATGCCGTGCCCCTGCGCAAGATGCGTCAGTTCCAGGACCTGGGCCACAACGTCACCCTTATCATCGGCAACGGCACTGCGCTGATCGGCGACCCCTCGGGCAAGAACTCCACCCGCCCGCAGCTTTCGCAGGAGCAGATCGAGGCCAACGCCGAGACCTACGTGAGCCAGGCCATGAAGATCCTGGACCCCGAGAAGACCACCATCGTGCACAACGGCGACTGGATCCTTTCGATGGACCTGGCCGGCCTGCTGCAGGTGTGCTCCAAGTTCACCGTCGCCCGCATCCTTGAGCGCGACGACTTTACCAAGCGCTACCAGTCCCAGACGCCGATTGCCCTGCACGAGTTTCTGTACCCCGTGATGCAGGCCTTCGACTCCGTTCAGATCAAGGCCGACGTCGAGATGGGCGGCACCGACCAGCTCTTCAACCTGCTCGCCGGCCGCGAGCTCATGGAGAAGATGGGCATGGAGCCGCAGATTGCGCTTACCATGCCGCTGCTCGAGGGCACCGACGGCGTGCGCAAGATGTCCAAGTCCTATGGCAACTACATCGGCCTGACCGACGCTCCCAAGGATATGTTCGGCAAGACCATGTCCATCCCCGACGAGATGATCGGCAAGTACTATCGTCTGGCCAGCTCGCTCGCCCCGGCCGAGGTCGACAAGATCGATGCCGCCCTGGCCGATGGCTCCGCCGACCCCTACGAGCTCAAGCGCGCTCTAGGCCGCGACCTGTGCGACACCTACCACGGTGCCGGCGCCGGCGACGAGGCTCAGGCCGAGTTCGACCGTGTGTTCAAGGAGGGCCAGCTTGCCGACTTCCCCGAGAAGCACGTTGAGCTGACCGTCAACGACGAGGGCCAGATTTACCTCGCTGGCCTGCTCAAGGACCTGGGCCTTTCGGCCAGCGCCGGTCAGGCCCGCCGCGACATCGACGGCGGCGGCGTCAAGATCAACGGCAAGGCTGTGGCTTCCAAGAGCTACAACATCGATCCGAGCGCCCTCAAGCTGGGCGACACCCTCTCCGTGGGCAAGCGCAAGGGCTTCAAGCTTATTTAGTTACGCGGTTTTACCAAACCGCGTAACGGCTCGACGCTGCAAACCCGCCAGAGCGGCAATCTGCCTTTCAACTTCGGCGGCATGACCAGAAGGTCAATGCCGCCTTGTTTCAAGGCACCTTGCTCGCTCTGGCGGGTTTTCGCTGTCGTTGCCAAGACATCGGCGCTTCCGTTGTTGTAGGTGGCAGTTAGGTGCACTCATTGGGGACAGACTTAAATGAGTGCCCACAGAATGAGAGTGGATAATCTTCCGTTTTTGGCCTGCTTGGGGGTTCAAAGTGGGAGATTATCCACTCTCATCATTTTGCGGCACTTGGGGACGTTCCTTTTGTGTCGGCACTTTGGGACACTCCTTGTCATTGGTACAAAGCAACCTGTCCCCATTGCGCCAAGCGGCGTGTGCCGTTAAACGGAGGGGGTGTATTCCCGACCCATCGTTTGGGCATACAATGGCTATTGTCTTGCTGCGGTGAAGGTCTGTCCGCTCCGCAGCTTTTTTCTACAGTTAAAGGAGTATGTATGTCCGTTGAGGTCATGAGGTCTGTGATCGACGCTGCCGAGGGTCGCGTGCCCGTCGACACGCTGTTTACCAATGCGCAGATTGTCGACGTGTACGGTCAGCGCGTGGCGCCCGGTAGCGTTGCCGTCAAGGACGGCGTAATCGTCGGCGTGCTCTACAACGGGCGCGACGATGCCGCCGGTACCTATGAGGCTGCCGAGGTTATCGACTGCCAGGGTCGCTATCTCGCCCCCGGTTTTATCGACGGACATCTGCACATTGAGTCCTCGAACATCCGCCCCGCCGAGTATGCGCGCATGGCGGCGACGCGCGGTACCACCACCGCCATTGCCGACAGCCACGAGATTGCCAACGTGGCGGGCCTGGACGGTCTGCGCTTTATGATCGAGGACGGTCGTCGCGCGCCCATTTCCATCAAATACATGATGCCCTCGTGCGTGCCCGCGCTGCCCGATGAGCAAGCGGGCGCTGTGATTACCGCCGCTGACATGCAGGCGTTTTTTGCCGAGCATCCGGGCGACGTTTTTGGCCTGGGCGAGATGATGAACCTGCCGGGTGTCTTTATGGCCGATCCTGAGACCTGTGCTCGCATCGATGCTGCCAACCAGACGCCGTCCAAGCAGGTCGACGGCCATGCGCCGCTCGTTGCCGGCAAGGACCTCAATGCCTATGCCGCGGCGGGCATTATCGCCGACCATGAGTCGACGATTCCCGAGGAGGCGCTCGACAAGCTGTCTCGTGGCATGTACGTGATGCTGCGCGAGGGCACCTGCAGCCATGACCTGGCCAACCTGTCGCCGATGCTGCTGGAGAATCCCGCGCGCGCCCGCCGCTGTTGCTTTGCGACTGACGACCGCGCCCCTTCCGATGCGCTTGCGACCGGCATGATCGACAATGCCTGCCGCGTGGCTATCGAGGCCGGTATCGACCCCGTGGTCGCTATCTCTATGGCGTCCCTCTCCACGGCCGAGGCGTTTGGCCTGGATCACGGCTGCCGCGACCCGCACGAGCTGCGTGGTGCGATTGCCCCGGGCAAGCGTGCCGACCTGCTGGTGCTCAATGACCTGACGTTTGCTACGGCTCCGCATCGCGTATATGCCGCCGGTGCTCTGGTGGCGCAGGACGGCACCTTTGTGGGCGAGATCGCACCCGAGATGGCCGAGGTTGCAGCCCTTGCCGATGAGCTGCGCGCCTCCGTTAAGCTGCCGAAGCTTTCGCTCGACGTGTTTGATTATGCCTTTAAGCCGGGCGAGGCCGTTATCGATGTCATCCCGGGTATGGCTATCACGGGTATGGCCCGCCCCGAGAGCGCCGAGGACTTGCGCCGCATTATGCTGATCGAGCGCCATGGCCGCGGCGTGTCGCTGCAGGCCGAGGGCGCCGATGGCGACGGCCCCGCTGGCTTGGGCCTGGTCGGCAAGCATATCGGTCGCGGCTGGGTGCGCGGTTTCACCATCACCGGTGGTGCCATTGCCTCCACGATCGGCCACGACTCGCACAACGTGTGCGTGGTGGGCGACAATGCGGCGGATATGATGGCTGCCGTTGAGGCCGTGGGCCAGGGCGGCCACGTGCTGGTGCGTAACGGCGAGGTCGTGTCGCGCATTCCGCTGGCGCTCGGTGGCCTTATGAGCGAAGGCACGGCCGAGGACGTTGCCGCGCAGCACGACGACTTTATGGTCAAGGCACGCGCCATGGGTATTGAGCCGCCGCTCGACCCCATCATGGGCATCATCTTCCTGCCCCTGCCGGTTATCCCGACGCTCCGCATCCGCCCCGAGGGCATGTTCGACGTTACAACCTTCACCTACGCCGACTAGTCATCGGGGACGTTCTTAAACGACTAGTCATCGGGGTGGCGTGTCGCCTGACGCCGCGACCGTGAGACCTCTGGCATGTGTGAGCTATTTGCCAGGTCCTTGTAACGTTTACGCCCGCGGAGTCTTATTTGAGCTCCCTTTGGGTACGTTGGAATCGGATACACGTTCGATTCCAACAAGCCCGAAGGGAGCTTTTCTATGTTTAAACTGATTGCATCCGATATGGACGGCACGCTGCTTGACGAAAACGGCCAGGTGCCTCCCGAGACCTACGAACTGATTCTGGCGCTACACGAGCATGGCGTGCATTTCGCCGCATCGTCAGGTCGTCGCTACGATCGCCTGTGCGAGTTCTTTGCGCCCGTTCGCGACAAGATGGACTTTGTCGCCGCTAACGGCGCCCAAGTCTACGCCGACGGTAAGATGGTAGACCGTGAGGTGTATTCCCACCTGGCGATTCGAAGGCTCGCCCAAGCCGTCAGGACGTTTCCCAATCTGCATCTTGCGCTCTTTGACCGAACCAAGTCCTTCCTGCTCGATGACGAGTGCAAGTTCGTGCGTGAGGTCGATAAGGACCTTCCCAATGCCGAGCGTATTTGGGAGCTGCCCGATCCCAGCGTAAATATCATCAAAGCGAGTATCTTTTGCGACGACAGTGCGGTTATGGACAGTGCGTACGTGCTACAGCGCGAACTTGGTCAGCTCTTTACTTTTGCTCCCTCGGGTAATGCCTGGATCGATGCCATGCAGCCCGGTGTGTCGAAGGCCTCGGGCATCGCGCAGCTCGCGGAGCATTACGGCATTGGACGCGACGAGGTCATGGCGTTTGGCGACTCGATGAACGACTACGAGATCATTCGCTTTGTCGGCACGGGTTGTGCGATGGAAAACGCGCGCCCCGCGCTCAAGGCGGTGGCCGATCGCGTCGTGGGTTGCAACCGCGATCACGCTGTCCAGCAAGAACTCCGTCGTGTGCTGGAGAGCCTCGCTTAATCCGGCAGATGGGGACGTTCCTTTTCTGCCGACAGTGGGGGACAGTCCTTGCAGCTTTTTGCGAAGAGTGTCCCCAGTGACTAGTCGTTTAAGAACGTCCCCAATGACTGACCAATGACTAGGCGAGGGCGGCCATGATGGTGCGGGCGACGCCGTCGTGGTCGTTGTCGTATTCGGTGATGGCGTCGGCGGCCTCGCGATCTTCGGGCTCGGCGTTGATCATGGCCATGCCATGGCCCGCTGCCTGCAGCATGGGGATGTCGTTGATGTTGTCGCCGAACGCCCAGGCGTCGGCGAGACGCTCGCCCAGATGCTCACACAGCCACGTGAGGGCCGTTCCCTTGGTGGCGCCTTCGCCCATAACCTCGATATTCATGGCGTACGAACGCGTGACCTCAATGCCTCCGAGCGTGTCGAGCGCCGCCGCGATGGCGTCGCGATCGGTGGGGTCGTGCCAGTACATGGCGATGCGTTCGAGCGTCTCGACCTCGTCGATCTTGCTGTCGATATCCATGTCGATCGGCGTACGCGTGCGCCTGAGCGAAGCCGCGATGTGAGGATCCCCACCGCAGAACTCGTCTAGGCGCTCATAGAGGGCGCGGGGGAGAAAGCGCTGCCCGTCGGCAAAGATATCGAAGGTGACGTCGTGGTCGGCAGAAATGCGGTGAATGCGGTGGGCGAGGTCGCGGTCAAGCGGGTGGCTCAAAATGCAGGTGGCGCGCGAGGCGCACGCGGGCGCGTCGCCGTCGAGCTGCCAGACGCTGGCGCCATTGGCGCAGACCGCATAGTGTACGGCGGGGTGGGCGAGGATCGGCTCAAAGACGCCCGAAAGCGGACGCCCGGTGCAGGGCACAAACTCAATGCCGCGGCGTGCGAGCTCGTCGAGCATCGCCCAGGTGGCATCGCTCATCTGCTTATCGCTTGTCAGCAGTGTCCCGTCCATATCGGAAAACACAATCATCTGTTGCAGTCCTTTCCACTGGCATAAAAAGCGTGGCCGAGGGCTGCAGTGCCCTGGCCACGCTCAAGAGTTATAGAGGCCCGCGCGTTAGCGGTCGGCGAGCGGTTTGTACTCCAGTTGCTCGATAACCGGGCGGTAGGCCGGACGGATGATGCGGTGCGCGCAGAAGAGCTCTTCCATGCGGTGCGCCGACCAACCGGCCATGCGGGCGACGGCGAACAGCGGCGTAAAGAGCGTCTCGGGGACGCCGAGCATCTTGTAGATAAAGCCCGTGTACAGGTCGATGTTGGCGCAGATGGGCTTGGTCATGCCGTGGTCGCGCATGACCTGGGGTGCCAGGCGCTCGATGCGCTCGATGAGCGCGAACTCATCGCCCAGGTCCTTCTTGGCGGCAAGCGTGCGCGCGTAACGGCGGCAGACCTCGGCGCGCGGGTCGCTGAGCGTATAGACGGCGTGGCCCATACCGTAGATGAGGCCCGTGCCGTCGAAGGCCTGCTTGTCGAGGATCTTGCCCAGGTAGGCTGCGACCTCGTCCTCGTCCTCCCAGTTGGAGACATGCGCGCGGATGTCCTCGTGCATGGACACGACCTTGGCGTTGGCACCGCCGTGGCGCGGGCCCTTGAGCGAGCCGATAGCCGCGGCGTAGGCGGAATACGGGTCGGTGGCCGAAGACGACAGCACGCGGCAAGCGAAGGTGGAGTTGTTGCCGCCGCCGTGCTCGGCATGCAGCATGAGCATCACGTCGAGCAGCATGGCTTCGTCGCGGGTGAACGCCATGCCACCGCGCAAGACCTGTAGGATGGTCTCGGCGGTGGAGAGACCGGGCGTGGGGTGCGGCACGTGAACCTCGGAGCCGCGAAGCTTGGCGACCGAGGCCATGTGTGCGAAGGCGGCGATGCGCGGGAGACGTGCGAGCATGGAAATGGCGACGTCGATTTCGTGCTCGGGCGTGATCACGTCTGGTTCGGCATCGAAGGCGTAGAGCAACAGTACAGCGCGCTGGAGCACGTTCATGATGCTCGACGACACCGTGGTCATAGGGAACTCTTTAACGTACTCGTCACTCAGGTGTCTAAAGGCGCCCAGGCGCTCGCAAAAGCCGTCGAGCTCTTCCTTGTTGGGCAGCGAACCCGTGATAAGCAGATAGGCGACTTCCTCGTAGCCGTAGCGATTCTCGGCCTGGGCATTGTTGACCAGATCCTCGATGCTGTAGCCGCGAAGCGTGAGCTTGCCCTGATCGGGCACGACCTTTCCGTCGACCTTGTTGTAGCCGTGCACATCCGAGATACGAGTGAGGCCCGCGACCACGCCCGAGCCGTCGGCATTGCGCAGGCCGCGCTTGACATTGTGCTCTTCGAACAAGCCCTCGTCATAAGGGTCGGTCGGCAGGCCGTGGTAGAGGCTTTCGCTCTCAGACGAAATCTGGCGGCTTGCTTCGTAATCCAGAACCAGTCGGCTCAAGTGGTCATCGAAGCGGTAATAGATTTTCTTGGCGTCGTAGGCCATGTGCGCTCCTCTCCGGGCCGTGTGGGGGCGGCGTGCTTGAGTGCAGATGCGCCGGCCTGTTCCTGCACGGCCTGTTCGCTACAGGCGGTACATAAAGTTAAAGACGTCCTCGCGCTGGATGGACACGTTGACGCCCGAAAGCTCGCCGGCCTCGGCCAGGGCCTTCTGCAGCTCGGCAAAGTCGAGCTTGGACTCGGCGGTGTCGGCCAGCATGGTCATGGTGAAGATGTCCTCGATAATGGACTGCGTGATGTCGCGGATGTCGACGTTGGCCTCGCCCAGAACGCGGGTGACGCCGGCGACGATGCCGGGGCGGTTCTTGCCAAGGACGGTGATGACGATACGGGAGGACGAGATCTCGGCCATGGGAAACCCTTTCGCGTGATTGCGGCGCGCGCGGGGCGCTCCGCTACGGTACAGTGTTCATCATTGTACCTGTCTGGCGCAAAAAAGGCGCGCTCGCTGCGGCGTTACATGCCTGCAACATGAGCGTAAGGGGGAAGGCCGTACGGGGAAGAGCCGTCTGGCGCGTGTCCGGCTCGTGTTGGGTTGATTTCCGATCTCAGCCGAACACATTGAGCGGACAGACCGTTCCCGCAGTCAGCCGAACGCCTCCGACGGCTGATTCCGAACTGGAAGCGGAGGGCATCCCCGCCCTTCGGTAGGGGATACCGCTCCGCGGCGCATGCCGCGGGCGGCGCCCCTATCGGACCACCGTGACCTCAGTTGGGATGGGCCCAGCACTGCCGCGTACTCGGTGAGCTAGAGCCAACTGTTCGTCTTCACGTCGCGTATGGCGATATTTCGGTCGTCCGGCTCGGTGATGCCGTAGCCGAACGCCTGGAGCGTCTCGATGGACTCCTGGATCCTCTGTTGGAACATGGGACCCGGATCGACCCTCGGCCCGAGGTGCCCGCGCCAAAGGCACGGCGTGGCGCGCAGCATGTTATGGATTTTGGAGATGGGCTCGATGTCGGCGTAGACGTTGAGCGTCGCCATGGCGTCCTTGTGGCCGAGGATCGATTGGAGCGCCTTGATATCGCCGCCTTGGCGGATCCACTGCGTTGCGAACGTGTGGCGAAGGCCGTGGAACGTGATCAGCTCGTCGTTGGTGCCCATGAGGCCGTTGGTCTCCGAGAACGTCTTGAACGCCCTGCGGATATAGCTTGTCGTCGCGAAGGTCGCGCCCGGCTCCGACAGGATGTAGCAGTCCCCGATCTCGACCGCCCCGGTAAGGCCGCGCAAGCGCAGCTTTCCGCAGTCGATCTCGTGGGTCTCCTTCAGGAAGGGGAGTAGGCCGACCGGGTCGATGGGGATACCCCTGGCGTCATGGGTCTTGGTGTCCTTGATGAACGAACCCATTCCCTTCGCGTACGCCACCGAGTGTCTGATCGAGATCAGGCCCGTCTCGAAATCCACATCGCACCACCGAAGGCCGCAGACCTCGCCGATTCGCATCCCCGTGTGCAGGGCGAGTACGACCGCCCTCTAATCCTCGGCGGACCAATCGAGTCCGAACTCCTTTCGGGCATCCTCTTCGCTCATGACTTCGAGAAGGTCTCCGGGTTGGCAACGAAGGGCGAGGCATAGCTGCTCGAGTGTGTTGAAGCGAATGCCGCGAATATGCCCTTTTTTAATACGGGACAGGTTCACGGGCGTGGTTCCAATCCTTTCGGCAAGTTCGTTCGAGGAAATCTTTCGCTCGGCCATGATCTTGTCGAGGCGAACAATTACGGGCATGGCGTTTCCTTACGCAATCTCGTCGGAGTCGAGGTACAGCTCTCGGGCGTACAAGAAGAGCTGGGAAAGCATGAACAAGACGATGCCGAGAACCAGAGAGGTCCAATCGAATGATGAAGCGATCTCTTGGGCGCCGACGGCCCCCTCGCCGCCAAACATCGAAACGGAGGTTTTGAGTGAGCCGGCGTAGAGGCTGGTGGCAGCTTGAACAACGAAGAGAATGCCGAGCACCTTCAAGCATGTCGCAGACCCTTTCTTGAAGGGGTCTCCGCTCTTGATCGTCCACACGAGAACGGCGCTGAGGATGGTCGTAGCGATACCGATGACGGCAGGGACCAATGTCGAGATCGCAAGGGCTGGAAACGCGGGGGAGTCTGCAATTACAGGGTTGTCGAGCACTTCGATTGCTGGCTTTAAGGAGAACGCCACTTGTGCGATGGCGGTGGCGCAAAGGGTCGCAGAGGCTATCGCACATGCGATGCGGAAGGAATGAAGCCGGGGAGTGCGATTGTCGGAACTCATAATAACCTCCGAAGAATTTAAAAAACTCAGGTTACTTTTTAACAGTTTATGTTAAATTGACTTTGCCGGCAAGTAATCACAGCATGCTGCAACCGAAACCCCTCTAGATTGGAGAGGATTATGTTCGGTACTGTTAAGTCGTGTAAGCTCTTGGTTTTCCTCGGCCTCGCTCTTTGTCTGTTGCTGCCGGGAGCCCCCGCTTTTGCGGATACCCCGATGCCTCCTTCCCAGGAGAGCAGCCAGTGTGCCCTCGTTGAGCCCCTCGGGTATACGGACGACGTCGTCGATACCTACTGGAGCTACAGCTGTCCTCGCGGCGTAAGCGGGCACAGCATCTCGATGTTCAACATCTCTTACAAGACGATCTCCTACCGAAATGGCTATCGCCGATCCGCGCATCATAGGGAATCCCGCCTCGCTGCAATGTGCTCCTGTGGTGTTCTTGGCACAACTGATAAATGGCAATTTGTCTATAGCACCTACTAGATGCGAGGAAGGGCCGAGCATTTTGTTCGGCCCCTCTGTTCCGACTGGATGAGGTTAAGGTTGGCGATGAATATGCTCAAAATCTCGAAGGCGATCTTTAGGTCGCTTCTCTCCTCCAGGTCGCTCTGTGTTGTCGTTGTTGCGTTGATGGTTCTTTGTGCTCTGCCCGTCTTCAGGAGCGCGGCTGGCATCGACGGACGGGTCGAATACCTCGAGTCGGGAATAACCCGTGTTGAGCAGGAATTGTCAGCATCCTATGCGGATGCGCTTGTGAATGCGGGGGAGGACGGTGTCTATACCTCTTCATCAAGCATGCCCGCGCTTCTGTACCCTCTTGCCGCGGGACGTCTTATCTTGGCACCGCTCTCTCCCCTACTTCCGTTTCTGCAGATATCGGATGGAGCGTACACCTATTATGACGGATCGAAGGAGTACTTGCTATGGGTCGCAACGGCCGTTGCCGTCTCGTTCCTTGCCGCGCGTCTTAACAAACGTGAAAAGCTCATCATCCAGGCACCGATGGGCGAGCTGGGTAGACTTGTTGCATCGAGCGTATGGGCGAGTGTTTTTGCAATGCTTGCCGTCCTCGCCATCAATCTTCCAGGGATAATCGCCGCGCTTGTGAAGAATGGCCCGGGCTCGCCGTTCTATCCGATAGGCTACATTCAATATGCGACTCCGGTTATCAAACCGGCTTGGCTGGTGTTCGCGCAGACGGCCATCTTGCAATTCTTGGTGGCAGCGTTCATCTCGCTTGTCGTTCACCTTGCCGTGAAGATTGCCAATAACCCTACGCTTGGAATCGTGTTCGTATGTGCCCTGATGGGGGTGACGATGGTTCCCGGGTATTACGGAAGATCCATCGCTTTACGTGAGTTCGCCCTGTTGAATCCCCTTACGTATGCGAACACTGAGTTGACCGTCGGCGCCTATAGCCCGTACCCGACAACGCAGATAGTGAATCTGCCTGGACTTTGCTTCGAGCGTGGCGCGATTGCCCTCGTATGCGCAATCGGGATCGAGGTGCTGGCAATTAGCCTGCTTTGCGTTGCTGGAAAGAGCGGCTGCGCGTGCCCGATATCCCCGATTTGTCTTGAGAGAGGTTCCTTCACTGCATCGAGAACGGCAACTCGTTCGAGCGCTTGTGCCTCCGCCGTTGCATACGTAAGAACGATGGGGAAACTGCTCCTGCGTTCTCCTACCCTCGCCGTATGCGCGATTGCAATGTCGACGACGATGCTGGCCCCGGCTCTGGTCGAGATGTTTCCTGACGCTGATAACGTTTCCGCTGTTCGGTATAGGGATGGGGAGCTCCGTTCAATAGATCGGTATTTAGAGCAGAACGCTGCGAATATGGACGTCGAGGGCAAAGCGGCCCTGGAAGACATGCGGGATGCTCTTTCGGGTTTCGTGTACGCGCCTGTGCCTGCGGAGGGGTTTCGAAGCCTTGCGACGTACGAGCGCGCTCGAGGTGAGCTGGGCGCGGCAGATGCGACTCTCCTGCAATCGATCGGAATCGAGCCGGAGACTCCTTCTCGTGCGGAGGCGCGCGCCCTTCTGCTTGAGTCGATCGCGAGCTTGCCGGACCCCAAGGTTTACGAGTTAAGTACGAAGATGCCCCCATTAATCCTCCTTTCGTATCTCCAGGCAGCGCTTCCCTCCTTATTTTTGCTGTTGCCCGTGGTTGTCACATCGCTCGCGTGCACCCACCTGCAGTGTCGTTCCCTTCTGGTTCTCCAGATCCCCGCAACAGCGCATGTGCGTTTTCTGACGGCTGTTGCGCTGGGTCTCCTGCTTGGCTTGGTGCTGCTTTTGGTGTCGATGGTTCCCGCTGTCGTTGTGTCCGTGATTAAGAACGGTGCGGGTGGATCGGAGTATCCCGTCGCTCTCATTCGGGCGGGAGCTTCGACAACGTCCATGGTGGGGGAGGCGGTGTTGTGCAGTATTCCGTTGCTGGTCATGGCATACGGCGTGATTTCCGTCGTCGCTGCGTTGACAGCAGCGATTAGCCGCAACCCCGTTGTCACCGGAATGGTTTGCGCGGTTCTCTTGGTGTTGGGTTCGTTGAGCGCTCATGTTGAAAGCGTGGGCATGGGCGTCGCGCTGCTGGCTCCATTCGCCTCGTTTGATCCCGCTTCCCAGGTGGGGACGATTGGGTTCCTTGGGCGAGGGACGAACGCGATGCCTTTTGGAGAGGCCGTCGGCGCATCGGGCGCTCTGCTGGTGGTCTTGGGCGCCGTATCTCCGTTGATGGTGCGCCTGAGTGTTCCAAAGATCGAAAGGGGATGATCTCGATGATTGACCTTCAAACGCTGACGATCTCTTATGGAAAGAAGGTGCTCGTAGATTCGGTGAACGCTGAGTTTGCCCCGGGTGCGGTCTACGGTCTCGTCGCTCCGAACGGGCATGGAAAGACGACGTTGCTGCGTGCGATGGCAGGTTTGCCGGGTCCTCGCGTGGACGGGAGCATCGTTCTGGATGAGGTGCAGGGTACGGGTGCGAGAGAGGTCCGTTCTATGATCTTCTATGCACCTGGTGAGGGGACGCTGCTGTATCCCGGATTGCGTGCGGAAGATCACCTCAAGATGGTTTGCGATATGTGGCCGCATGCTCGCGATATCGAAGAGATAGTGGAACAAACGCAGATAGGCGAGTTCGCGAAGATGAGGATCCGTACTCTGAGCCAGGGCATGAAGCAGCAGCTTACCCTGGCGATTGCGTATGCGACGGGCGCGCGGTACCTTCTATTAGATGAGCCCATGAACGCGCTCGACCCCAGCAGGGTGGACTTGCATTCCGAGATTCTCAGGAAGCTGGCCGATTCTGGTACGTGCATCATCATGTCATCCCACATCTTGGATTCGGTCGATAGGCTGTGCGATGAGATTCTGTTTTTGAAGGATGGGAGGCTCATTAGAAGCATTCCGCAAGATGATGCTGCGCCGAAGTCTCCTGGATCCCATTTCGCAAAGCCTGCCGGACGCGCCGAGGGTGCGCTAAGCACGTATCGGCGACTCTACGAAAAGGGCGGGTAGAAATGCAAGTTAAAAATCTATGTGGCCAATGTGATACCGTTGAACCCGCATATCGATACCGCTCAGCCATTCGCCTCGCCCCCGTCGCACGTATCTTCATCCGGTCTGTTACTTTTAATCTAACGATTCTTTGAGGAACGTAGGTGCTTCTGAATGTACTGTCGACTTCTTCTCAAACTGATCCTAAGAGACAAGGCCGCATGGATTTGTACGCTCGTTCTCGCTGCAGCCTTTTCCGTCCCCATTGCGTTCAATTCACCCATCTACGGGCCCTTCTTTATGAAGCAGGGCATGCAGGGATTTGTCGACGCATTCAATACGCGCGCGCCCCAGGCCAGCGGCACAGACCTATCGCCAGAGCAGCAAGCTGACGCGGAGCTTGCAAGATACGCGAACGCCGCCCTTGCCGCTCAAACCGACGCCGCCTTTCTCGATTCTGCCGAGAGCTACTACGCGCTCATGGGCGAAGGCTTCCAATCCGGGTCCATCGTGGGAGACCGAGAGACCAATGACGCAGCGCTCGCATATTGCCGTGCCCTGAGCAGCTCCGGCATCACGGATATCCCGGCCTCCGCAAACGACCTGCCATTCCTTTCCTTCCTGCCTTACGCCATTGCCACGGCGCCGTCTTTCCTTCCCTTCATCCCCTTCCTTCTCTCGTCGATACTCGTGCTCGGCGCCACAAGGCCCGGGACCCTGGCGGCAAAGGCGCCCGCGCCCAAATTCCGGCGCCTTATCCAGATCGTGTTTTCGATAATCGCCGCGGGGACCGCGATGCTCCTCGCCGGCCTCGCACCCGGGGGCATTTACGCCTTGGTCCTAAACGGCTTCGGGCAAATTGGGTACCCGATCGCCTTCTTCCATGACGGCGCGCTTGCCACCACGACCGCGGGAAACGTCTTCACGACCCTGCTTATCGCGCTTCTTGCGGGCGGAACCTTGATATCCGTTTGCTCCGCCGTCCTATCGACCGCAACGAGGCGCGTCCTCGCGGGCCCCCTTGCCTCAGCGCTGCTTGTCGCGGCCCCGGCATTCCCGTTGCTGTCCGATTCGGCGCTGGAGCATAACGCCGCGCTCAATCTCCTGCCGCTGGCCGTGTTCTCGCCTATCGAGGCAACGGGTTACGTAGGATGCTTCCCGACAGAATTCATTGGCTCCGGTTCAGGCAGCGCATCGATGCTTGCCGTGGCCCTGGCATACGTCGCGGTCCTTTTTGCGGTCGGCGCCGTTGCGGCACGTTCGCCCAAACAGGCTGGACCCGCTAAAAAGCACCATGGGCTCGAGCTTCTAGACGCGAGCGTGGGATACGGGAGCACGACGATACTTTCAATCGGGTCGCTTTTCCTGGGCCCGGGAACGGCGGCGGGCCTCGTTGCTCCCAACGGCTCGGGGAAAACCACCCTTCTTGAAGCGCTGTCGGGCCAATTTCCCACCCGCATCCGCTCGGGAAGCCTGGCGGCAGACGGAATCTGCCAACGTCGATCAGCCGAATTTGCAGAACTCGTCTACCTGAGCTCTTCGGGCAGCGCGGATCTCTATCCCACGCTATCGGCCATCGAGCACCTTGCTTTCGTTAGGGAGGCGTGGAAATCGGCCGCCGACATCGACTCGCTCTGCGACTCCCTCGGAATCTCCCCATATCTCGACAAGCCGACCCGTAAACTCTCGACAGGAATGAAGCAGCAGGTAAAGCTTGCCATGGCGATAGCGACCGATTGCCCGTACCTCATCCTCGATGAACCGCTGAACGGCCTCGATCCGGGAAAACGGAAAACCTCCTGCGACGCGATGCGCAGCGAGGTGGCGCGGGGACGAAGCGTGCTCATTTCAAGCCATCTGCTCGACGACCTGGCAGACCTCACCAACTCGTTCTACTTCATCGAGGCCGGCACGCTCGTGGAAAAGATCAAGTCGTCCTCGCAGACGCTCAAGCAGGAATACCTCGATACATACGAGGGAGGTGAATGACATGAAACTGTTTGAACAGCTGAAGTCCAATGCGTCGCGCATGGCTGTCTACGCCATCCTCGTGGCAACGGCTTTATGCGGAATCGCGGCACCCGTCTATGCGCTCAACGGGGAGAAAGGCGATGTCGAACCTGCGTACATGGCTTCGACGGTTAAGGACCGGTACAAAGCCTTCTCTGGAGACACGTTTTACGTAGCAGAGTACGACACGACCTACCGTCAGCTTCGCTACAACAAGAGATACGAATATCTAGGCCCAGAAGTAATCAGCTATACGTCGGGTTGGTACCGCTCCAGCTATGGACACATAACCCAGTTCAAG